>JBHHZJ010000014.1:0-46415 GCA_046758005.1 Kiloniellaceae bacterium | reverse complement strand
TAGAGCTTGATGATGTCCATGGTCGCCATGGCCAGGCCCGCGCCGTTGACCATGCAGCCGATGTTGCCGTCGAGCTTGATGTAGCTGAGCTCGTGGCGCGCGGCCTCCCGCTCCATCTCGTCTTCTTCGTCCGGGTCGCGCATGTCCGCCACGTCCTTGTGCCGGAACAGCGCGTTGTCGTCGAAGTTCATCTTGGCATCGAGCGCGATCACCGCGCCGGCGCCGGTAACCACCAGCGGGTTGATCTCGACCAGGCTTGCGTCGAGCTCGGTGAAGGCCCGGTACATGGCGGCGATGAACTTGACCGCCGCGCCGACCTGCCTGCCCTCCAGGCCCAGGCCGAAGGCGATCTTGCGCCCGTGGTAGGGCATCATGCCGGTCGCCGGGTCGACCGCGATCTTCAGGATCTTCTCGGGCGTGCGGGCGGCAACCTCCTCGATTTCCATGCCGCCTTCGGTCGAGGCCATGACGGTGACCCAGTTGCTCGCACGGTCGATCAGCATTCCGAGATAAAGCTCGCGCGCGATGTCGCAGCCCTCCTCGATATAGAGCCGCTTGACGTCCTTGCCCTCCGGCCCGGTCTGTCGGGTCACCAGGACGTGGCCCAGCATCTTTCGCGCGTTGTTGCGCACCTCCTCGAGCGAGCGGCACACCCGCACCCCGCCCGGACCGTCGGGATCGTCCTTGAAGCGCCCGGCGCCGCGCCCGCCGGCATGGATCTGCGACTTGACCACCCAGACCGGACCGCCCAGATCGCGGGCGACCTCGTCGGCCTCCTCAGGCGTGAACGCGACCCCGCCGCGCGGCACGGCGACGCCGAACTTCGCCAGCAGGCCCTTGGCCTGATACTCGTGAATGTTCATCGGCCGATCGGTGTGATTGCGTCCAAGCGGTCGTTTCGACGAACGGCCCGTCCGATAATATCGGGCGGGTCGCGACCTGCGTCCGTCCCGCCAAATCCTTGGTAATCTAACACCCTTGGACCGAGGCGCAACCGGCAGCCGGCACCGGACGGCGGCATTTCAGCTGCCTTGCCCGCTGAATTAGGGCTTGGAAATCCGGCGTCTATGCGCCGGCGGACTTGGCCGTGGCTTTCCTGGCGGCGGGCATCCTGGCCGCGGCTCTTTTGACGGTTCTGGGCTTGCGCGCCAGGGACTTCTTCTTCAACGCCTTGTGGGTCTCGATCAACCCTTTCACGGCGGCCGTCGACTTGTCCAGCATGGCTTTCTCGGCCTTGCTGAGCTGCAGCTCGACGATCCGTTCCACGCCGCCGGCGCCGATCACCACGGGCACGCCGACGAACAGGCCCTTGACCCCGTATTCGCCCTTGAGATAGGCCGCGCAGGGCAGCACGCGCTTCTTGTCCTTGAGGAAGGATTCGGCCATGGCGATCGCCGCGGCGGCCGGCGCGTAGAAGGCCGAACCGGTCTTCATGAGACCCACGATCTCGGCGCCGCCGTCGCGCGTTCGCTGCACGATCTCGTTGACCTGCTTCTTGGAGATCCAGCCCATCTTGATCAGGTCGGGCAGCGGAATGCCGGCGACCGTGGAATAGCGAACCATGGGCACCATGGTGTCGCCGTGCCCGCCCAGGACGAAGGCGCTCACGTCCTCGACCGAAACCTTCATCTCCTCGGCGAGGAAATAACGAAAGCGCGCCGAATCGAGCACTCCGGCCATGCCCACGATCATGTTGGTCGGCACGCCGCTGGCCTGCTGCAGGATCCAGACCATGGCGTCGAGCGGATTCGTGATGCAAATGACGAAGGCTTTCGGACAGTGCTTCCTGATGTTCGCGCCCACGGTCTCCATCACCTTGGCGTTGACCTCGAGCAGGTCGTCCCGGCTCATGCCGGGGCGGCGCGGCACGCCCGCGGTGACGATGACCACGTCGGCGCCCTTGATCACGCCGTAGCCGGTGCCGCCGGTCAGCCTGACGTCGAACCCCTGGACCGGCGAGGACTGCACCAGGTCGAGCGCCTTGCCCTGCGGAATGCCCTCGACGATGTCGAAAAGCGCGATGTCGCCGAGCTCCTTGAGGCCGGCGAGCAGGGCGAGCGTGCCGCCGATGTGGCCGGCGCCGACCAGCGCGATTTTCCTACGAGCCATGATCTGTCCCCCGAACGAGTCTCACGTCGCCGCCTGCTGCGGGGCTTGCCGCCGCAGCCGCCGGATCTCTCGAAAGCCGGGCGTTACCTACTCCGAAACGCGACGGCGGGCAAGGAGCGAGGCCGTGCAACGTTCAAGGCGCGTGCGGCTGTGCGATATACTCGCGCGATTGCATCTCGATCAGGCGCGAGGCCGTGCGTTTGAACTCCTGCGCGCCGGGCCCGGCCGCGTACAGCGCCTCGGGCGGCGCCGCGGCCGAGGCGACAAGATTGACCCGGTGCTCGTACAGCACGTCGATCAGGGTCATGAAGCGGCGCGCCTCGTTGCGCCGGTCCCGGGCCATCCGCGGCACGCCGTCGAGAACGACGGTGTGGAACCGCTTGGCGATGGCGAGGTAGTCGCCCGGCCCGAGCGGCCGCTCGCACAGCTCGGCGAAGGAGAAACGCGCCACCCCCGCCGCCGCGAGCGGCACCGCCAGTTTCCGACCCTTGACGCCGAGCGACTCCGGCCGGGCGAGCGCGCCCTCGGTCAGCTGCGCGAAGGCGCGATCGAGCGCGGCGGCGGCGTGCCCGTCGAGCGGCGCGTAGTACACCGCCAGGTGCTGCAGGCGCTCCCGGCGGTAATCGCGCCCGGCGTCGAGTTGCAGGATGTCGAGGCGTTCCTTCAAAAGGGCGATGAACGGTTGGAAGCTCTCGCGCTGCAGCCCGCCCTCGTAGAGCCGGTCCGGGACGGTGTTGGAGGTCGCCACGACGATCACGCCGTCGTCGAACATACCTTCGAACAGCCGCCCCAGGATCATGGCGTCGGCGATGTTGACGACGTGGAACTCGTCGAAGCACAGCAGCCAGGCCTCGGCCGCCATGCCTGCGGCCAGGCGCGGCAGCGGGTCGCCCTTGGCGCCCTTGCCGTCCTGGCGCATGGCGTGCAGGCGCTCGTGCACCTCTTGCATGAAGGCATGAAAATGAACTCGCCGCTTGGCCTCGACCGGCGCCGCCGCGAAAAAGATGTCCATGAGCATGGACTTGCCCGTGCCGACCGGGCCGAACAGGTAGAGCCCCTGCGGCGGCTCGACCGATCGCCGCGCCAGTCCCAGGCGCTCCTTCCAACCGGCGCGCCCTCCCGAGGGCTGGTAACGCTTGAGCGCGTTGTGCAGGCTCTGCAGCTTTTCCGCCGCCAGTTCCTGCACCGGATCGAACCGGAGTTCCTGCGCCTCGAGCTTCGCGCGGTACGCGCCGAGCGGCCCGTCGGTCATGGGGGACCGGGGATCAACGAATGGGCGTACCGTCGACAGTCAACCCGGCGCGCGGCGACGCGGATTCGCCCCGGCGCCGCTGCCGCCGGCCGGACGCCCCGGTGAGGTATACGGTCGTCTCGGGCAAGCCGCCGATGGCCCCGTCAGAAATGGAAAATAAGACTCAAGAGTACGTCGTGGGAGACATACTTGTCGCCCACGATCCTGTCGCCCGTCGGCGCCAACCCGGTATCGACGTTGCCGAGGTCGATGTAACGGTATGCCAGCCCCGCCGCCCAGCTCTCCGCGAACTTCCAGTCCACGCCGGCCATCGCGCCCCAGGCGAAGTTGTCCTCGTCGTTCTGGTGCGAGGTCTTGATCTGGGTCGCGATTGCGGTGCGGTCGTTGTCTGTCGAGTTGCGGGCCCAACCAAGGCTCGCGCCCGCGAACGGGGTGAAGTCGGAGCTGTTGCGCCACTCCAGCAGCGCGTTGAACAGCGCCGAGGTCGTGGCCACGTTGATCTCGTTGTCGATGACGGCCGAGGGAACCGCGTCGCGCACGTCCAGGTCGAAGCGGATCCTGCGAGTCACCTCGAGCTCGACGCGCAGCGGTACGCCGCGCATCGCGTAACCGAAAACGACGCCGAGGCCGGCAACCTCGTCTCTGTCGGTCTCGATCGACGCCGGCCCGGTAAAGCCCGTGGTCTCGACGTCGTTGATTTCGGAAACCGCGCCGATGGCGCGCACGCCCATGAACAACCCGCCGGCGCCGTCCTCGGCCAGCGCCGGTGCGCACGCGGCCAGCGCCACACCGACGGCGAGCGTCGCACGGCAACCCGCGCGCCGCGCCGCCGCCACGGACCGGGACTCCCGATTACCCCACGTCATCTCACGCGCCCCCCGGTTGGGTTTTTCGGACCGTCGTGTCGGTCCCTCCGTTCTTTGTGCCCCAATCGGCCATGAAAAGTCGAGCTTTTAGCGCGCCCCCGCGGCCGCGGCCGCTTGGACGGCCAGTTCGGCCACGTCGCGCAGCCGCGCCTCGGCCTCGGCGACGACGCGCTCCAGGATCCGCCCCGCCGGCTCCACCGCGTCGATCAGGTCGACGCATTCGCCGGCAAACACGACGGCGGTGTCGAAATCGCCCGCCGCGGCGGCCGCCGCATAGCGCGGTCGCTCATCCCCGGCCGCGCGCGCCAGATCGCCCTCCTTTCCGTGCCAACGGCGCGAGAAGTCGTTGCCGATCGCGCGTCCCGTATAGTACGCCGGCCAATCGAGCGCGCGCACGATGTCGAACACGGTGGTGCGCACGGTCTCGTCGCCGCCGGCCGTCACGACGCGCCGTTTCGCCGCCGGGTGGGCCAGGCACTCCTCGGCCGCGTAGAACCGCGTCCCCAGCAGTGCGCCCACCGCGCCCAGCATGAGCGCCGCGGCCAGCCCGCGTCCATCGGCGATCCCCCCGGCCGCGACCACCGGCAAAGGCGCCACGGCATCGACCACCGCCGGCACGAGGGCGAGCGTCCCACGGCTGCGCCCGTGCCCGCCGGCCTCGCCGCCCTGGGCCACGATGACGTCGGCCCCGGCTTGGGCCGCCTGCTCGGCCTGCGCCCTGGTCTGGATCTGACAGATCAGCCTGGCGCCGGCGTCCTTGACCGCCGCGGCGAACGGCGCCGGATCGCCGAACGACAGCATGACCGCCGCCGGGCGGCGGGCCAGGGCCAGGTCGAGTAGATCCGGCCGCTTGGCCAGGCTCCAGGTGATGAAGCCGACCCCGACGCGCCGGCTGCCGGCCCTTTGGAATTCGGCCTCCAGCCAATCCGGGTCGCCGTAAGCGCCGGCGATCAGGCCGAGGCCTCCGGCCTCGGACACCGCCGCGGCCAGCGCGCCGCCCGAGGCCCCGCCCATGGGCGCGAGCAGCACCGGATGGCGAATTCCCAGCAGTTCGGTCAGTTTCGTAGTCAGGGGCATGTCCCGCCTCTATCTGCCGCCGGCCACGCGCAGCACCGCGCCGGTGACGTAGCCGGCCTGCTCCGAGAGCAACCACAGGATCGGCTCGGCGACCTCCTCCGGATCGGCCGGCCGGCCGATGGGCACGCTCCGCCCGATCCGCTCCAGGCGGCCGGGGTCGCCGGAGGCGGCGTGGATTTCGGTCGCGATCATGCCCGGCGCCACCGCGTTGACCCGGATGCCCTCGCCGGCCACCTCGCGCGCCAGGCCGAGGGTGATGCTGTCCACCGCGCCCTTCGAACCGGCGTACCAGACGTACTCACCCGGGCTGCCGAGCGTCGCCGCGCCCGAGGAGACGTTGACGATGGCCCCGCCCTTGCCACCGTGGCGGGTCGACATGCGCCGCACCGCCGCGCGCGCGCAGTACAGGACGCCGAGGACGTTGACCGCGACGACCCGGCGCAGGGTTTCGCCCTCGGCCTCGTCCAGGCGCGAGATGCGCCCGCTCAGCCCGGCGTTGTTGACGAGCGCCGTGACCGGGCCGAGCTCCTCGTCGACGCGCGCGAACAGGCGCTCGACCTCGTCCTCGACGCTCACGTCCGCCCGGTGCGCGATGGCGCGTCCGCCGGCCGCGCGGACCTCCGCGACCAGAGCCTCGGCCGCCTGGGAGTTAGACACGTAGTTCACGCAGACGGCGTAGCCGCGCCGGGCGGCGAGCCGCGCGGTGGCCGCCCCGATGCCCCGGCCGCCGCCGGTCACGACCATCACGCCGGTGGCGGCGGAGCCGTTCCCTGCCTCTGGTCCCTCTTGGGGTTTCGCCGGGCGCGGCTCGGTCATTCCGCCGCCTTCGGACTGTCCTGGGGGAAGGCGGCCTCCATCGCGCGCCGCACGCGCACGGCCTCGTCGGCCTCGTCGAGCGCCACGTCGCTCCGGGTGAGCACGCTGCCGGCCTTGACCGGACGGACCAGCGCGACCCCCTGCGCCAGTCCGATGGGAAGCGCGCCGGCCGCCAGGCTGTCGGCGGCGGGCATGAGCCTGCCCCACACCGTGGTGCCGCCCTCGCCGTCAAGGATCTCGCCCGCGGCCAGGTCGCGCTTGGCCGTGGCGGCTGCGTCGGCGCGGAAGCCCGTGGCGGCCCCCGTGGGCTCGCCGCGCAGGGCGGCGCTCGCCACCGAGACGCCCAGCTCCAGCCCGATCAGGTGGAACGGCTTGTACATGGCGCTGAAGCGGCCGCTCGGGTCGGTCACCAGGCCGTATTCGGCGAAGCAGCGCGCGGTGTAGTCCGACGGCGCCTCGAACACGACGTAGACGCCCCAGCGCAGGTCGCGCGCGACGGGCCGGCCGTCGCGCTCCAGGCTCGAGACGACTTCGACCTGACCCTTGTGGTGGAGCCGGCCGCCGTCGGCCTCCGGCCGCAGCGCGGTGGCCAGGTCGTCCACGCCGACGGGCGGGAAAGACAGACCGTCGGGCGCCGGCGTCAGGCCGGTGGCGTTGGCCACGGCGGTCATCTCGATCGCCGACTTGGTGCCGTCCAGGAAGGAGTTGAACATCCGCGGGTTCATTCCGCCGGCCGCCGCCTGCTCCGGCGTGAGGCCGTAGTAGCCCCAGACCGTCTCGGGCGTGGAGGCGTGGTACTCCGGCAGGTACTTGGTGCCCTTGCCCGCGGCGACGACGGACAGGCCGCAGGTGCGCGCCCAGTCGACCATCTCGCAAATGAGCGCCGGCTGGTCGCCGTAGGCGAGCGAGTAGACGAGGCCGGCTTTCTCCGCCTCGCGCGCGAGCAAGGGGCCGGCGAGCGCGTCGGCCTCGACGTTGACCATGACCAGGTGCCGGCCGTGCGCGCGGCACAGCCGGGCGTGGCGCAGCCCGGCGCGCGGGTGCCCCGTCGCGTCGATCGCGACTTCGAGGCCGTCGGCGGCGATCAACGCCTCGGCGTCGTCGGTCACGTGGGTCGCGCCGGTCCGGGCGGCGTCCGCGAAGGTCGGGGCCTCGATCCGCTCGGCCGGCCAACCCGTCGTCAGCAGCGCCGCGCGCGCCCGCGCCGGGTCGAGGTCGGCCACGGCCATGATGTGGAAGCCGGGCACCAGGCGCGCCTGGGCCAGGAACATGGCGCCGAACTTGCCGGCCCCGATCAGGCCGACGCGCACCGGGCGGCCCTCGCCCGCGCGGGCGGCGAGCAGGCGGGAGAGGTTCATCGGCCTATTCCGCCGCCTGGCTGGCGAGTTCGAGCAGGCAGTCGTCCGCCAGGCACGCGACCGGCGCGAAGTCGCGGTGGGCGATCCACTCGGGGCGCTTGAAGCGCCGGATGTGGTTGTCCACGTGGCACAGGCTGACGTAGACGATGGCGCGGTTCCACGGCGAGATATTGCCCGGCGAGGCGTGCACCAGGTTGCAGTGGAACATGAGCACCGACCCGGCCGGGCCTTTCGGCGCGACGATGCCGCCCTCCTCGGCCAGGCGCGTCACCGTCTCCTTGTCAAGCGTCCACAGCGGATAGGAGGTGGTCAGCACGTCGTGGCCGGCTTCGAGCACGCCGCGCTTGTGGCTCTTCGGGATGAACATGAGCGCGCCGTTGAACTCGTTCACTTCGTCCAGGAACACGGCGATGTTCATGGCGCGCGGCTCGGGCATGAGGTCGTCGCGCGCCCAGGTGCCGTAGTCCTGGTGCCACTGCCACACGTCGCCGTCGAAGGCCTGCTTGCCGTTGATCTTGAACTGGTGGACGTAGGCGTCGCCGCCGAGCAACTGCTTGACCGGCTCGATCATGCGCGGGTGGGCGGCCAGGCGGCGGAAGGCCTCGTTGTAGGTGTGCGCGGCGAAGGCCGTGCGCACGGCCCTGCCGTCCCTTTCGCGCCAGACCTCCGGGCGCCGCTGGGCGAAGATGCCCGGCACCTCCCGGTTCAGCACGGCGACCTCGGCCGGGGCGAACACCTCCGGCAGGAAGACGTACCCCCGCTCCTCGAATTCGGCGATTTGTCGTTCGTTCAGGCGCATGGCATTTCCTCCCGTTCCTGCGCCGCGCCCGCCGGCAGGCGCGACCCACGCCGGTCTTCGACCGGGAGTCTAGCGGAGTTCGGCCCGCGGTCCAAACGCGGCGCGCAAGCCGACCGGCGCGAGGGCCGGGCCGGCGCCTACCAGGAGCGCACGCGGCCGGTGTCGAGGTGAATGAACCCGGGGTTCGGGTAATAGCCGACACCGCCGGCCTTCATCGCCAGCGCCGCCCGGTGGAGCGCCCTGAGATCGCGGTCGGGCAGGAACAGGTCCGCCGCCATGCCCCGCATGTGGTAGCTCTTCCTCGCGACGCCGGCGCTCTTCCGGCGCAGCATGGCGTTGGTCTTGGGCGAGCGATAGCCCGAGATGACGTGGAAGGCCCGGCGGGACCCGACCCGCCCGCGGAGCGCATGCAGAGCGTCGATCAGGCGCGGGTCGATCGCCTTGATCTCTCCGGTGCGGTGGTCGCGCAGCACCACGGCGATCTCGCGCAGGCTCTGCTCCACGTAAGTCCCGGCCGCCCAGTAGACGGCCTCGAGCGATTCGCCAGTGTGCATGTTGTAGAACGCCACCGCGCGCTCCTTTGCGTGGGCGCGCGCGACGGCCGGGCAGGCCAGCGCCGCGGCCGCGGCGGCAAGCGAGAACGTCAGGAATTTCCTGCGCTCGGCGTGGAGCCCCATCCCTCTGCCCCGGATTTCCCCCGGACCTCGGCGGCGGCACGAAACCGTCCCTTGCCGCCGGCCTCGACCCAATCCGTAGGATACGCAAATCGGACCGGAGGCGGTACCGGAACGTCAACGCGCCGTGGCGCCGCCTCGGGCAAGCCGCTATCCTCGGCCGGGACGAACGAGCGCGGCGGCGCTGCACGGCACGGACGGAGGCAGGCATGAACGAGGATGTCTTCAACATGGAGGTTCGCAAGTTCCTGAAGAAGGTCGGAGTCACCTCGCAGCGCGAGATCGAGCAGGCGGTGCGCAAGGCGATTGAAACCGGCGAGCTGACCGGCAACGAGACGCTCAAGGCCACGATCACCCTCACGGTCGAGGGCCTCGACCTCAGCCACGACATCACCGGCGACATCTCGCTCGTTTAACCGCCCGGCGCGGGCCCGAAGCCGGGCGGCAAGGGCATGGCCTTCCCGGCCATGACCGCGCGCAGGCGGTCCGGGTAGTCGGTGATGATCCCGTCGACTCCAAGGTCGATCAGCGAGGCCATGTCGGCCGGCTCGTTGACGGTCCACACTACGACGCGCAGGCCCAGGCCGTGCGCCTCGCGCAAGTCCGCCCCGCGCAGGTCGCGAAAGTAGGGCGACCAGACGCGCCCGCCCGCCGCCTTGACCGCGCGCGCCGCCGAGCCGTCGAAGGCGTCCACGTCGAGGCCCGCGGTCCACGGCGACACGCCGGGCCGGCCGCGCTCCAGATTGTCGAGCCAGGAGCGCTCGGCGCTCAGGTAGACGGTGGCGACCCCCGGCGCGATCTCCTGGACGCGGCGCAGCGCGCGCCAATCGAACGATTGGATTTGCGCCCGTTCGGTGACGCCGGCCTCGGCGAGCGCGGCGACCAGCGCCTCGGCCAGGGCCGCGGGCGGCGCGGTCTCATCCGGGGCCAGCGGCGAGGTCTTGATCTCCACGTTGTAGCGCACCGTCCCGCCCGAGCGCGCTTCGGCGCGGGCCAGCACCTCGGCGAGGGCGGGAATCCGCACGCCGTCCAGGGGCCGCTGCGCCGGAAAGCGCGCGGCGACCTTGCCGCCCGGGCGGGGGCGGCCGATGTCGTAGGCGGCGAGCTCGGCGAAGTCCAGCGCGAAGAGCGCCGGTGTGGGCGGGTCGAGCCAGGCGCCGCCCGGCCCGCGCGTGCGCTCGGGGTCGAGCCGGCGGTCGTGGTGGACCACCAGCACCCCGTCGGCGGTCATGCCCACATCCATCTCCAGCGTGGTCACGCCGAGCGCGAGCGCCGCCTCGAAGCCGGGCAGGCTGTTCTCGGGATAAAGGCCGCGCGCGCCCCGGTGGCCCTGCAGGTCGAAGGCGGAGGGAAGCCCGGTCCGGCCGCCGGGGCGCGGCCCCGGGGCGAACAGGGTGGCCACGCCGACGGCGAGCAGCACCCCGGTGACGGCCAGCCAGACGCGCGAGGCCTTCGACAGCGCGCGGGTGATCATGTCGTGGCCGGCCTCCGCGCCCGTCTCACGCGCCGAAGGCCGGATTCTCCATGAGCGCCGCGACCTGGTCGGCGAGCGGATCGCCGCCCGCCCGCAGCCCCGCCGCGGCGCCCCGGCGTTCCTCCGGGCGCTTGTTCTGGTTCAGCTTCGCCTTGGCTTCCAGGCGCGCCACCGGGATCTCGAAGGCGACGATTCCGCGCATCATGCGCGCGACGAAGGCCTCGTCCTGGCTGCCGAGCGACCACGGCTCGGAGAGGCCGGCTTCATGGGTTCGCACCAGGCGCTCGAGCATCGCGCGCACCTGCCCGGGCTCCTCCACGAGTCTGGGCGTGCCGGCGGCGTGCACGGCGACGTAGTTCCAGGTCGGCACCGCGGGTTGCGCGCCGTACCAGTTCGGCGAAACGTAGGCGTGTGGGCCCTGGAAGACGACGAGGGCCTCGCCGCCCGTCTCGCCGAGGCGCGCGAGATCGCGCCATTGCGGGTTGGCGCGCGCCATGTGGGCGCGCAGCGTGCCTTTTGCGCCACGGTCCGGATCGAACAGGAACGGCAGGTGGCTGGCGACCGCTCGCCCGTCGACGGCGGTGACCAGCACGGCGAAGCCATGGCGGCGGATCACCTCGGCGACCGCCGCGGCGTCGTCCAACGCGAAGTCGTCGGGGACGTACATGGCTCGAACGCGGACCTCGCTTTCGGCTCCGGGTTGCGGCTGGCCGCCGCACCCGAATCTCTCACAAGACCCGGGGCGCCGAAAGGGCCGCGCCGACGAAAAGGCCCGGGAGAGTCCCCCGGGCCTTTGGCCGTTCGCGGCTTGCGCGGGCGCTATTCGCGCGCGACGCCGACGATGTGGAGCAGGAAGATGAACATGTTGAGGAAGTCGAGATAGAGCTTCAGCGCGCCGATGATGGCCTTCTTTTCCCCGACCTCGCTGCTGTCGCCCTCGGAGTACATCACCTTGATCTGCTGCGTGTCGTAGGCGGTCAGGCCGGCGAAAATCAGCACGCCGCCGACGGAGATCATCAGCTGCAGCGCGCTCGACGCGAGGAACCAGTTCACGACCATCGCCAGGATCAGGCCGATCACTCCCATGAACAGGAACGACCCCATGCCGGAGAGGTCCTTCTTGGTCGTGTATCCGACCAGGGACAGGCCCGCGAAGGCGCCGGCCGTGATGAAGAACACCCGTGCGATCGACGCGCCCGTATAGACCAGGAAGATCGAGGCCAACGAAAGACCCACAAGCCCGGCGTAAGCCCAGAACATGGCCTGCGCCGTGCCCGTGGACATCCGATGGATGCGCGCGGCCAGGAAGAAAACCATGCCAAGCGGTGCCAGGATTACGACCCACAGCAGCGGTGTGCCGTAAATGGCCTGCATCAGCGCGGGGCTCGTGGACACGAAGAACGCCACCGCGCCGGTCAACGCCAAGGCGACGCTCATGTAATTGTAGACCCGCAGCATGTAGCGGCGCAGCCCGACATCGACAACGGCCGCCTCGGCCTGGGCGCGGGTCATGTATCTGCGGTCCGGTCTAAGTGCCATGGAAACCCCTCAATTCCGTAGGTGTCGTCCGCCTCCTAATATTGGCCCCGCGGACCTGCGAATCAACTGATTCTCGCACCACCTTACCGGGAACTTCCGCTCCGGTGGCGGCTCGGCCGCCTCACTCGTTGCGCAGCAGCGGCGCCGCCTTGTGCCCCAGCGCCCGCCACGTCCCGGCGAAACCGAAGGCGAGCGTGAGCGCGGCGGCGGCAAGCGCGGTGCCGAACACGGTTCCGGGCAGGAACGCGAACGGCACGTGCATGACGGCGGTGAGCACGAAGTAGGCCGCCAGGCTGCCGACGGCCGCGGCGACCAGCGCCGTGACCAGCCCGAGCAGCCCGTATTCGACCAGAAAGGCGCGGGCGATGTCCGGCCGGGTCGCGCCGAGCACCTTGAGCACGACGGCGTCGTAGACCCGCCGCCGGTGCCCGGCCGCCACCGCGCCGGCGAGGACCAGCACCCCGGCGGCCAGGGCCACGCCCGCGGCCACGCGCAGCGCCGCGGCGATGTGGCCGAAGATATCGGCCACCGAGGCGAGCGTCTCCTTGACCCGGATCGACGAGACATTGGCGAAGCGGTCCGTGACCGCCCGCTCGAGCGCGTCCGCGGCGCCGGGATCGGCCTGGACCGTGGCGATGTAGGTCTGCGGCGCGGCCTCGAACAGGCCGGGCGAGAAGACCATGACGAAGTTGATGCCAAGACGCACCCAGTCGATGACCCGCAGGTTGGCGATCTCGACCTCGACCTCGCGGCCGAGCACGTTGATCGTCAGCCGGTCGCCCGGACCGATGCCGAGCGCGCGGCCGACCTCGGCGTCGAGGGAGACGAGCGGCGGGCCCCGGTAATCCGCCGGCCACCAGGCGCCGGCCACGAGCTCCGCGCCCTCGGGCGGCCGAGCCGACCAGGTGAGCCCGCGGTCGCCGCGGAACACCCAGGCGATCTCGGGCGGGATCGCCAGCCGCTCCGCCGGCACGCCGCCCACCGCTGTGATGCGCCCGCGCAGCATCGGCGCCCGGCGCAGCTCGCCGGTGCCCGGGGTCTCGGCGACCAGGCGGTCGAACGCCGCGGCCTGGTCGGGCTGGATGTCGATGAAATAGAACTCGGGCGCGTTGCGCGGCATTTCCTCGCGCACTTGGCGGGCGAGGTTCGCCTCGACCAGCGTGATGGCGACCAGCACGGTGAGCCCGAGGCCGAGCGAGGTGACGACGCTCGCCGTCGGCGCGCCGGGGCGGTGCAGGTTGGCGACCGCCAGGCGCAGCCCGGCGTGGCGCGGGCGCGGCGCGCGCCGGGCCAGCGCCGTGACGCCCAGCGCGGCGAGGCGGAACAGCGCGAGCGCGCCGAGCGCGCCGAGCACGAAATACAGGCCCAGCCAGCGGTCGGCGGCCGTGAGCACGGCGAGCGCCACCATCGACCCCGCGGCGAGCGCGATGGCCAGGAGCGTGCGCGCCTCCCGGCGTCCGCGTGGCCCGGGCGCGGGCGCCACCGTGTCGCGGAACAGCGCCGCGGCGGGCACCGCGCGGGAGCGCGCCAGCGGCCAGAGCGAGAACGCGACCGCCGTCAGCACGCCGAACCCGCCTGCGGTCGCCAGCGGCAGCGCGTGGATGCCGGTGGCGATACGCCACCCGAGCTGGTCGGCCAGGACCGCGGCGGTCGCGTACGGGGCGGCGGCGCCGAGCGCCGCGCCGAGCGCCACGCCGGCAAGCGCGAGCGTCAGGATCTGGGCCAGGTAGGTGCGAAAGATCAGGCGGCCCGGCGCGCCCAGGCACTTGAGCGTGGCGATGGTCGCCGTGCGGCTCTCGAGGTAGGCGCGCACCGCGTTGCCGACCCCGAGCCCGCCGATCAGGAGCGCGGTCAGGCCGACCAGGGTGAGGTACACCCCCAGGCGCTCGATGAAGTGGCCGACCTGCGGCGCGGCCTCGCCCGGCCCGCGGATGCGCCAGCCGGCGTCGGGAAAGGCCGCGGCCAGGGCGCGGCGCACCTCCGCCGCGTCGGCGCCGTCGGGCAGGCGCAGGCGGTAGTGATAGTGGATCAGGCTGCCCGGCTGCACCAGACCGGTCTCGGCCAGGCTGGCCGTTGTGACCATGAAGTGCGGGCCGAAGGCGACGAGCCGGGTCGCGCGGTCGGGCTCGCGGGACAGCGTGGCGCGGATCTCGTACTCGGCCTCGCCGACGCGCAGCCGGGCACCCGGGGCCAGATCCAACCGGCGCAGCAGGTTCGCGTCCGCGACCGCGCCCCAGACGCCATCCCGGGAGGCCAGGGCCTCGCCGAGCGGCCCGGCCGGGTCGAGCCCGACCGCCCCGTACAACGGGTACGAGCCGTCGACCGCGCGCAGCTCGACCAGCGTGCGCCGTCCCTGCGGGCCGGGCGCGCGCGCCATGGCGCGCATGTGGACGACCTCGGAGACCGCGCCGCGCGCCTCCAACCAGCGCCGCTGCTCGGCGCTCGCCGCGCGGTGGACCAGGCGCAGGTCCAGGTCGCCGCCGAGGATCCGCCGCCCGTCCTCCCGCAGCCCGGCAAGCATGGCCTCGGAGATCGAGCCGACCGCGGCGATGGCGGCGACTCCGAGCGTCAGGCAGGCCAGAAACACACGAAAGCCACGCACGCCGCCGCGCAACTCCCGCCTCGCGAACCGCAGGGCGAGAGCGAATTCGGACGCGCCGCCCCCGCCCGCGCTCATCGGGCCGGCGTGGCGCGAACGCTCAGGCCCTCGCCCAGGACTCGATCGACCACGCGGCCGTCGAACAGGCGCACGGTCCGGTCGCAGCGGGCGGCGAGATCGGCCTCGTGGGTGATGAGCACAAGGGTGCTGCCGTGCCGGGCCTGCAGGTCGAACAGGAGGTCGATCACCTGCCGGCTCGTGTCCGCGTCGAGGTTGCCGGTCGGCTCGTCGGCAAGCAGCAGGTCCGGCTCCGCGGCGAAGGCGCGCGCGAGCGCGGTGCGCTGCTGCTCGCCCCCGGAGAGCTGTCCCGGGTAGTGGTGCAGCCGGTGGCCCAGTCCGACCGACGCCAGGCACCCCTCGGCGCGGGCGAAGGCGTCCGCGCGCCCGGCGAGTTCCAGGGGGATGGCCACGTTCTCGAGCGCGGTCATGGTCGGCACCAGGTGAAAGTCCTGGAACACGATGCCGACCGAATCGCGCCGGAAGCGCGCGAGGTCGTCCTCGCCGAGTTCCGCCAGGTCGTGGCCGGCCGCCTCGACGCGGCCGGCCGTGGCCCGCTCCAGGCCGGCGATGACCATCATCATGGACGACTTGCCGGAGCCGGACGGCCCGACCACGCTGACCGTCTCGCCGCTCCCGACCTCGAGCGACAGGCCGCGCAGGATGTGCACGGGCCCGGCCGCCGAGGGCAGGGTCAGTTCAACGTCCTCCAGGCGGATCATCGGCGGCTGGGACAGGGCGAGGCTTTCCGGCGGCGGTATGAGGGACTGACGCGCGACCATTCCGATATGGCCCTGCGGGCGCGCTTGTCAACGCGCCGGCCGGCCGCTTGACCTCGCGGAGTCCCCGGCGTAGGTCTTGAACGGCCGGTCTTGGAACGGGATTCGTCGACATTCCATGGGAGCCTTCCGCTGCACCACCGCCTGGCGCGGCCCGGCCGCGGCGCTCGCGGCCGCGCTGTGCGGCCTCGCGGTCCTGTCGGGCGCGGGCGCGGCGCAGGGAACGCTCAAGATCCTCGCCTTCGGCGACAGCCTGGTGCACGGCTACGGACTCCCGGCCGGCGCGACCTTCCCCGAGCAGCTCGAGGCGGCGCTTCAAACGCGCGGCTTCGACGTGCGCGTGATCAACGGCGGCAACTCGGGCGACACCACCGCGTCCGGCCGCGCGCGCCTGGCGTGGGCGCTCGCCGACGGGCCCGATATCGTGCTCGTCGAGCTGGGCGGGAACGACGCCCTGCGCGGCCTCGACCCGGCCGTCACCTACGAGAACCTCGACGCCATCCTGAGCCGCCTGAAGGCCGAGGGGCTGCCCGTGCTTCTGGCCGGCATGCTCGCGCCGCGCAACCTGGGCGCGGAGTTTGCCGCCGAATTCGACGCGGTGTTCCCGCGCCTGGCCGACAAGCACGACGTCGCGTTCTATCCGTTCTTCCTGGACGGCGTGGCCATGGACCCGGCGTTCAACCAGGCCGACGGCATCCACCCGAACGCCGCGGGCGTGCGGGTCATCGTCGAGCGCATCGCGCCGAGCGTGATCCGTCTGATCGAGGACCTGCGGGCCCGTTCGCGCGGCGCCGGCGGGGCGCGGGCCGATGGCTGAGCCGGCCGCGGTGACGGCTGGCGGCTTCAAGGCCGCGCACGCCGCCGGCGAGGATTGGGGCACGACCGTCAAGGCCTGCCTCGACTCCTTGGGCGAGCTGCCGGCCGGGGCCAACCTGGGCTTCCTCTACGCGACCGACACGCTCGCCGACGACCTGCCCAGCATCCTCACTTTCCTGCGCGGCAGGACGAGGATCGAGCATTGGGTCGGCAGTGTCGGTTACGGGGTGGCGGCCAGCGGCGTGGAGTACCACGACCGGCCGGCGCTCGCCGTGCTTGCGACCGCGTTTCCGGAGGACGCCTTCCGGGTGTTCGAGCCGGTCACGGCCGGCGCCGCCGACGGCGGGCTCGACGCCTTCAAGGCGGCGCACGGCGATTGGCTGGCGCGCCACCGGCCGATCTTCGGGATCGCGCACGGCGATCCGCGCAACCGGGAGATCGGCCGGATCGTGGCCGAGGTGGCCGCGGAGTCCTCGACCTTCCTGGTCGGCGGCCTGACCGCCTCGCGCGCCGACTTCGCGCAGGTGGCCGAGCGGATCACCGACGGCGGCCTGTCCGGCGTGCTCTTCGCGCCCGAGCTGCCGGTCGCCGCGGGCCTGACCCAGGGGTGCTCGCCCATCGGCGCGCAGCACACGGTCACCGAGGCCGAGGAGAACGTGATCATGGAGATCGACGACCGGCCGGCGCTCGACGTCTTCAAGGAGGATATCGGAGAGCTGCTGGCCCACGACCTGCGCCGGGTGGGCGGCTACATCCACGTGGCCTTCCCCGTCGCGGGCAGCGACACCGGCGACTACGTGGTACGCAACCTGACCGGGCTCGACCTGGCCAGGGGCTGGCTCGCGGTCGGCGAGCCGGTCGAGCCGGGACGGCGCCTGATGTTCTGCCGCCGCGACCACGACAGCGCGACGCGCGACCTCAAGCGCATGGTTCGCGACGTGAAGAAACGGTCCGGGCCCGGACCGAAGGCGGCGGTGTACTTCTCCTGCGTCGCCCGCGGCCAGCACCTGTTCGGGCCGAACTCGGAGGAGCTGACGCTGGTTCGCGACGAGCTGGGCGAGGTGCCGCTCGTGGGCTTCTTCGCCAACGGTGAGATTTCCAACGACCGGCTGTATGGCTATACCGGGGTTCTCGCGGTGTTCCTCTGAGGACCTCGCCTGCGGCGCCCCCGGCGTGCGGCCGTTCCGCCGGCCGGAGCCCGTGGCTCCATCGCGTCTTGTCGCAACCGGACCAGAGGAGAGCATGGAGTACCGCCGCCCGGACCGTACCGACATCGCGGCCGTGCGGCTCACGCCGTCCCAGGACGTGCTCGACGGCATCGAGGCGATCCATAATATCTACACCCAATACCGATGAGCGCACGAGGTGACTCGGGCGCTCATCGGGATCGGCGCGCCGGGTTGGCCCCGGGCGGCGGCGCGCAAACAAAGGACGACATACCGGCGAGTGGATGGCTTCATCCGCTCGCTGGTATAAGTGTGCCCGTGACGCCCGGCCGGGCTTCGGCGCGGCCGAGAGCGGAGACCAAAACCTGGGAGCGTCCCCATGCGGCTTTTCGTCGCCATCCCCCTGCCCGAGGATCTGCGCGCCCGCTTGGCGCGGCTCGAGGAGGGACTCCCGGGCGCGCGCTGGGTCGCGCCGGAAAACCTGCACCTGACGTTGCGTTTCATCGGCGAGGTCGACGGCCGTCAGGCGGGCGACATCGACGCGGCGCTGTCCCAGGTCCGGGCCGAGCGCTTCGCGGTGACGCTGGCCGGCGTCGACCGCTTCGGCAGCGGCGGCAAGGCGCGCACGCTGTGGGTCGGCGTCGAGGCGAACCCGGATCTCGTGCGCCTCCACGCCAAGATCGAACAGGCGCTGCAGCGCGCCGGCCTGGCCCCGGAAAGGCGCAAATTCAAGCCGCACGTGACCCTCGCCCGCTTCAACGGCAATCCGGGCGGGCGGTTGTACGCCTACCTGTCGCGCAACGCCTTGTTGCGCAGCGAGCCGTTCGTGGCCGAGGAGTTCGTCCTCTATTCGAGCTTTCTCAGCCAGGCCGGAGCGATCCACTCGCCGGAAGCGGTCTATCCGCTCGTCCGGCCCGTGGCGGGCGCGCCCTAGATGGCGTCGCGTTGAACGTCGTTCACTGGGTTCCCTCTGGGCAAACCCGGCTCGGCATTGCATGAGCCTGGCATTATCAAGGGAAGAAAAGATGAGCGAGCCGGAGGGAACGTTGTCCACGGGCGCGCGTGCGAACGACAAGGCCGGGGTCTTGGTCCGGCCGCCGTTCGTCTACCTGGGCGCCCTCGTGCTGGCCTTCGGGATCGACCGGGTCTGGCCGGTCTCGCTTCTGCCGGCCGGCGTGCAGTATTCGGGAGGGACGGCGCTGATCGTCCTGGGCGCGCTCGTCATGGCCTTGGCGGTCCGCCGCTTCCGCGCCGCCGGCACCAACGTCGAGACGGGCAAGCCGACGACGGCCGTCGTGACGGGAGGCCCCTACGGGTACTCGCGCAACCCGATCTATCTTTCGCTGACCGCGATCGCCGCGGGGATCGGGATCGCGGCGGACAACCTCTGGGTCCTGGCCCTGCTCGCGCCGGTGCTGGCGGTCGTGCGCTACGGCGTCGTCGCGCGCGAGGAGCGCTACCTCGAGCGCAAGTTCGGGGAGGACTACCGACGCTACAGGGCCTCCGTGCGCCGCTGGCTGTGAGCGAGGCGCGCCGGCGGCTCAACCGCGCCCGGCGGCCGCGGCCAGATGGCGGAACTCCGCGACCAACTCCACGTAGAGCCGGCGCTTGAACGGCACGATGAGCTCGGGCAGCTCGTCGAGCTCGGCCCAGCGCCAGGCGCTGAACTCGGGCTCGGCGGTGGCGATGTCGATGTCTGCGTCGGTGCCGAGGAAACGCAGGGCGAACCACTTCTGCTTCTGGCCGCGAAACCGTCCGCCCCACACCTTCGGCACCAGGTCGGGCGGCAGGTCGTACCGGAGCCACGCGCGGCTCTCGGCAACGATCTCGGCCTTTGTGGTGCCGACCTCCTCGCGCAGCTCGCGCCAGGCGGCCTCGCGCGGGGTCTCGCCCTCGTCGATCCCGCCCTGCGGCATCTGCCAGGCCGCGCCCGGCGTGTCGATGCGCCGGGCGACGAAGACCTGGCCGCGGCGGTTGAGCAGCATGAGCCCCACCCCGGGCCGATAGGGCAAGCGCGCGGCCTCCGCCGCGCGCACGGTTGGCCGGGCGTTGGAATCGCAGGGCCGGCTCATTCCTTTCCGGCGTTGCGCGCCGCGGTCTTGCGCGGCCGCTTGCGCTCGACCACGGCGCTGATCGGCGCCAGCACCAGGCCGCGCTCCTCGACCCGCTTCGCCCACTCGCGCAGGCGCTCGATGGTCACCGGATAGGGCCGGCCCATCGCCACCGCCTGTCCCTCCGCGCGCGCGATCCGCTCGAGCTGGATCAGGCGCGCGTCGACCGCGACGCGGCTGGCCTGCGCGCGGTCGAGGAAGCGGTCGCTGACCGCGCTCGGCAGGCCGATCTTGGCGGCCAGCTCGCCGCCGAGGCTCTGCTCGTTCGCCCGGTTGTCCAGGAACAGCAGGCCGCGCGTCTTGAGCGCCTCCAGGATCGGCACGAGGTGGCTTTCGGAAGTGATGAAGCGCGAGCCCATGATCGTCGCGACGCCGACGTAGCCGGTGGCGCGCGCCAGCGCCCAGTCCAGGCGCTCCAGGTTCTGCGCCGCCGAGAGCGCGGTGAGCAGCGCCTGCGGGCCGGGGTCGTCGTCCGGATAGCTGGTCGGCTCCATGGGCAGGTCGAGCATGACCTCGTGGCCGTTGACCCGGGCCAGCGCCACCCATTCGTTGAGCCGGCGCGAGTAGGGGGTGAAGGAGAGCGTAATCGCGGCGGGAAGCTGCTTGATCGCCGCCTCCGTGGCCGCGCTCGACAGCCCGAGGCCGGTCAGCACGATGGCGATGCGCGGCCGTTCGTCGCTCGCCTCGAAGGGTTGGCTGTTGCGCCGCCACAGCGGCACCGCCTCGGGCGGCGGCGCCCGCGGCAGGACGGCCTGCTGGGTCTCGGCCGGTTGCGCGGGGGCGGCTTCCGCCGCCTGCGGCGCCGCCTCGGCGGGCGGCTCCGGCGCGGGCGGAGCTTCGGCGTCGGCGGTTTCGGGCTCGAGGGCCGGGCCGGGCGTCTCCCCCGTGCCGGGTTGTTGGTCGCCCACCTGCGCCCCCGCGGTCCCGTCCTCCGGGGTCGCCGCCTCGGTGACCGGCGGGCCCGGCGCCTCGATCTGCGGCGCCTCGACCTTCGGAACCCCGGTCTCGGCCGACGGAGGCGCGGCGGGCGCCTCCGCCACGGGGCTCTCGGGCTCCGGAGCGGGCAGGCGCAGGGTGACCCTCGAGGCGCTCTCGCCGCCCGCCCTTTGCTGCGGCAGCACGAGCACGTAACCCACGGCCGCGCCGAGCACGCCCAGCAGAATCAGCCAAGCCAGGAGGAGAGCGAGACTGGCGAAACGCGGTTCGGAACGTGGCGGAGGCGCAGACGTCAAAGGCAACTCCGCTGGCCCGGGCCCAAGCGGCCCCGACCGATCAGTTGATGGCCCGCTCGTTGAAGAACGCCAGACCGCGCAGCAGGTCGAGGGCGCGCGCCAGCTGGAAGTCCTGTTGGGCGGCCTTCGACTTGGCCGTGGGCTTGCCCTCCTTCTTCGCCGGCCCGTTCTTGCTGTTATCGACGTCGAGCGCGCCGCGCAGGTCGGCCTCGCGGTTCCGCGCCCCGTCGTCCACCTTCTCGATGCGGGCCGGCTGGACGACGATGTCGGGCTCGATGCCCTTGCCCTGGATCGAGCGGCCCGACGGCGTGTAGTAGCGCGCCGTGGTCAGGCGCATGGCGCCGTTGCCGCTGAGCGGGATGATGGTCTGCACCGAGCCCTTGCCGAAGGAGCCGGTGCCCATGATGATCGCGCGCCGGTGATCCTGCAAGGCGCCGGCCACGATCTCCGAGGCGGAGGCCGAGCCGCCGTTGATCAGGACGACGATGGGCAGGCCGTCCACGAGGTCGCCGTCGCGCGCGTTGTAACGCTGCGCGTCGTTCGGATCGCGGCCGCGGGTCGAGACGATCTCCCCCTGGTTCAGGAAGGCGTCGGACACGGCAATGGCCTGGTCGAGCAGGCCGCCCGGATTGTTGCGCAGGTCGAGGACGTAACCGACCAGGCGGTCGCCGATCTCGGCCTTGCGCCGCTTGATTTCGGCTTCCAGGCCGGGCGCGGTCTGCTCGTTGAAGGTCGTGATCCGGAGGTAGGCCACGTTGCCTTCGGCGCGGCTGCGCACCGAGGTGATCTTGATGATATCGCGCGTGATGGTGACGTCGAAGGGCTCCTTGCCCTGGCGGCGGATGGTCAGCGTGATGTCCGTCTTGACGGGACCGCGCATCCTCTCCACCGCCTCGTTGAGCGTGAGGCCAAGCACCGGCTCGGAATTGAGATGCGTGATCAAGTCGCCCGCCTCGATGCCGGCGTGGAAGGCCGGCGTATCGTCGATGGGGGAGACCACCTTGACCAGGCCGTTCTCCATCGTGACCTCGATTCCCAGGCCGCCGAACTCGCCCTTGGTCTGCACCCGCATGTCGCGGAACGACTGGGCGTTGAGGTAGCTGGAGTGCGGATCGAGCGAGGACAGCATGCCCTGGATGGCGGCCTCGATCAGCTTCTGGTCGCTCACCTCTTCCACGTAATCGGCGCGGACACGCTCGAAGACGTCGCCGAACAGCTTCAACTGCCGGTAGGTTTCCGACCGGTTTTCCGCAGCCGAAATCCCGGAGGGAACAAGAGGAACAAGAATCGTCAAGATGGCCAAAACGGCCGCAAGTTGCAGTCTGCGCATCACCCTCGCACCTTATCGCCAGTTGTCGCCAGCCAGGGAAGCGGATTGATCGGTTGGCCCGCGTGCCGCAGTTCGAGATAAAGTTCCGGATCGCCGTCGCTTGGCGCGCCGAGAACTCCCACCGGCTCGCCGGCGAGCAGCCACTGGCCGACCACCGTGTCGATTCGGTCAAGACCAGCCAATAACGTATGATACCGCCCCCCGTGCTCGATGATCAAGATTTGGCCATAGCTGCGGAAGGTTCCCGCGTAGACCACCTTGCCGTCGTAGGGCGCCACGACCTGCGCGCCCGTGCGCGCGGCGATGACGATCCCGCGCGAGACGCTGTCGTCCCCGCGCGCCTGGCCGTAGCGCAGTACGAGGCGGCCGCGCGCCGGCATGATCAGGCTGGCCCCGGAGGCGGGGAAGGGCCGGATGTTGGCCGGCTTGGCCAGCACCACCTGCGCCTCGGCGGGCGCGGCCTCCTCCGGCGCCGCGCCCTCTGCCGAGTCCGGTGGTCGGTCGAGGGGCGCCCTCTCCCGGTTCGCGCGCGCCGTTTGTTCCCGGGCTTCGCGCTGCGCCTTTTCCCGGGCCTCGCGGGCGGCCCGCTCGGCCGCTTCCCGCGCGGCGGCTTCGCGCTCGACCGTCTCGATCAGGTCCCGCAGATCCTTGGCCCGCGCCGCCAGGCGCGCGGCGCGCGCCTGCGCCGCCTCCTGCTCGGCGGCGGCCACCGCGCGCGCCTCGCTCTTGCGCCGGATGAGCGCGCTCAGGCGCTCCCGTTCGCCCGTCAGGGCCTTGGCGGTCTCGGCCAGCTTTCCCCGTTGCACGGCGATCTGGCGGCGTAGCTCCGTCAGATCGTCGAGTTCCCCGCGCAGGGCCGCGGCCCGCTGCTCGATCGCGGGGATGGCGGCGCGCAGCAGCATGCCGCTCCTCACCGTGTCGATCGGCGAGCCCGGGGCGAACAGCAGGGCGTCGACCGGCTGCAGGGCGATCCGCTGCAGGGCCGCGAGCGTGTGCCCGAGCTGGGCGCGGCGCGCTTTGAGATCGGCCACCTTCGTCGATTCCCGGCGCTCCAGCGCCGCCAGCTGCGCCTCGATCGCGCTGAGCTTGCTCTCGTGGTCCTGCGCCTTGCGCGCGGCGGCGACCGATTCCACGCGCAGGGCCTGAATTTCCCGCTCCAGCGCCTCCGCCTTGCGCTGCAGCTCCGCGGCGCGGCTCTGGTCCTCGCGCAGGGCCCGCTCGACCGCCTCCAGTTCCTGCTGCTGGGCGAGCGCCGGGGGTGCGGCGGCGCACAGCAGGGCGGCCGCGGCGGGCAGGGCCAGGGCGCGCCCGGACAGCGCGCGGCGCAAGCGCTCATTGGCCATGTCAGTCGGCGGCCACCTCGTGCACCGCACGCGGCTCGGCCCCGGGCTGCCGCGTGCGCGGGCGCCGGGCCGGGCGGATCAGGCTTTGTCCCGTCATCTCGTCCGGCTGCGGCAGGCCGATCAGCTCCAGAATCGTGGGTGCGATGTCGGCCAAGCGGCCGTCGGCCAGGCTTTCCACGCCCGCGGGCCCGCCGACCAGGATCACGGGCACCTTGTTCATGGTGTGCGCGGTGTGCGGCTGCCCGGTTTCAGGGTCGACCATCTGCTCGGCGTTGCCGTGGTCGGCGGTGATGACGAGGGCGCCGCCCGCCCGCTCGACGGCTGCGGTCACCCGGCCAAGGCACCGATCGACCGTCTCCGCCGCCTTGATCGTGGCCTCGAGGTCGCCGCTGTGGCCGACCATGTCGCCGTTGGCGTAGTTGACGACGATGAGGTCGAAGCGCCCGCTGTCGATCGCCGCGACCAGCCTGTCGGTCAGCTCCGGCGCCGACATCTCGGGCTGTAGATCGTAGGTCGCGACCTTGGGCGAGGGGACCAGAATGCGTTCCTCGCCGGGAAACTCGGTCTCGCGCCCGCCGTTCAGGAAGAAGGTGACGTGCGCGTACTTCTCGGTCTCGGCGATGCGCAGCTGCGCGAGCCCCGCCTCGGCGACGACCTCGCCCAGGGTGCGGCGCAGGTCGAGCGGCGGGAACAGGCTGTCGAGGAAGGCGTTGAGCGCCGAGGAATACTCGACCATGCCGGCCGCTGCCGCGAACCTGACCGTCCGGCGCCGGGCAAAGGCGTCGAACGCGGGATCGAGCAGGGCGCGCAGGATCTGGCGCACCCGGTCGGCGCGGAAGTTGGCCATGAGCACGCCGTCTCCGTCGGCCATCCCGGCGTAGTCGCCGATCACGGCCGGGCGGACGAACTCGTCGCCCGCGCCCGCGGCGTAGCTCCGCTCGATGGCGGCCACAGGGTCAGCGGCGCGCTCGCCCTTTCCCTCGACGAGCGCCGCGTAGGCCAGCGCCGTGCGCTCCCAGCGCTTGTCCCGGTCCATGGCGTAGTAGCGCCCGGTTACGGTAACGATGGGCGCCTCGGGCGCGGCGGCCCGGAAGTCCTTGACGTACTCGACCGCACTGCGCGGCGGCGTATCGCGGCCGTCGAGGAACGCGTGCACCGCGACCCGTACTCCGGCCGCGCGGACCGCCTCGGCCAGGCGGGCGATGTGGGCCTGGTGCGAATGCACACCGCCCGGGGACATCAGGCCCATGAGGTGGACCGTGCCGCCCGTCGCCTTGAGCCTGTCGATAAAGCGAAGGAGCGCCGGGAGCCGGGCGAGATCCCCGTTCTCGACGGCGGCGTCGATGCGCCGCAGATCCTGCATGACGACCCGGCCGGACCCCAGGTTCATGTGGCCGACCTCCGAGTTGCCCATCTGTTCGCGCGGCAGGCCCACCTCCTGCGCCGAGGCGTCGATCAGGCCGTGCGGACAGGTCGCGAACAGCCGGTCCAGGACCGGGGTCCTGGCCAGGCGGATCGCGTTGTTCTCACGGGCTTCGCTATGGCCCCAGCCGTCCAGGATGCACAGGACGACCGGGCGCGGCCGGGCGTGCGCGGTCATTGGGCTCTATATAGGCGTTTCGTCCGTGATCCCATAGGCTTTTCCCGCGGGCGCGCGACACGCCTATTGCCGATGATACGGGTGGCCGGCGAGGATGCTCTGGGCCCGGTAGAGCTGCTCGGCGAGCAGCGCGCGGACCAGCAGGTGGGGCCAGGTCATGGGTCCGAGCGAGAGCACCAAGGCGGCGGCGTCGCGCACCGCCCGGTCCAGGCCCTCGGCCCCGCCGATGGCGAAGGCCACGTCCTGGACCCCCTCGTCCCGCCAGCGCCTCAGGAGTCCGGCGAACTCGCCGCTGGACAGGGCCCGCCCGCCCGCGTCGAGTGCGACCAGACGGGCGCCACGAGGCGCCGCGGCGAGGAGCAGTTCGGCCTCGCGCCGTCTAAGCTCGTTCGACGGCAGGGGCCGGCGTTCCTCCACCTCCTTCAGGACCAGCGGGCCGAGCCCGCCGCGGTGCAGGCGCGCCGCGTAATCCTCGTAGAGGTCGCGCGCCACGCCGGCCTTGGCACGCCCCACGGCGGCCAGGGTGATACGCATGGGTTTGGCCGCGCCCTGCGTTCGCCGGCCGGCGCGCCGCCACCCGGCGCGAAGCGCCTAGGCGCTGGCGGGCGGGCGCCCCAGCGCGCTCGCGCCCCTGGACAGGTCGGCGCCCCACATCTTCTCCAGCCCGTAGAACGCCCGCACCTCGGGACGGAACAGGTGCACGATGACGTCGCCGCCGTCGATCAGGATCCAGTCCGCGCGCGCCGCGCCCTCCACCGAAACGCCGACGCCCACGGCGCGTTTCAGGTTCGCGCACAGGTGCTCGGCCATCGCCGCGACGTGGCGGTTCGAGCGTCCGCTGGCGATGACCATGAAGTCGGCGATGGTGGATTTTGCACTGAGATCGATGGTGACGACGTCTTCGGCCTTGTCGTCGTCGAGGGAGGTGTGAACCAACTCGAGCAGCTGCTCGCTGGAGACGAGCGGTTCCGGTCTTACGGCCTGGATAAGCCGGGTGGCCTTGGAAGCCCTGGTCTGGTGTATTATGGCGTGTTCTCTCCGTTTCCAATTGTCCGTCTTCGACCCGGCGCCCGGTCCCGCGGGGGCCGGCCCCGAGTTCGCGCCGCCGCCCGTATTCCCGTCGAGGACTGGGGGTTCAGCCGCTGATGGATGAACACCCAGGCAGGCGGCCGTTCCCCCGCCAAGTGCCGGGCCCAGCTCTCGGGCCGGCGGTGCCGGGCGAAGCGCCGCGCCGCTTTCGCGGCCAACGCCTCTAAAGAATAAGAAGGTCGGTCGAAAACCGCAACCGGTAGCGTATTAAAGATTTCCTGCCAGTCCTTCCACGCGGCAATTTGGATCAAATTGTCCGCGCCCATCAGCCAGACGAATCGCACCCGGGGGAAGCGCGCCGCGAGCGCGGCCAGGGTGTCCGCGGTGTAGACGGCGCCGAGCGCCGCCTCCACCGGAGTCACCACGATCCGGGGGTCGTCCGCCAGGGCGCGCGCCCCGGCAAGGCGCCGCTCGAGCGGCGCCGTCTGGCCCTTGGGCTTGAGCGGGTTTTGCGGCGAGACCAGCCACCAGACCCGGTCCAGGCGCAGGCGGCGCAACGCCTCCCGGCTGATGTCGAGGTGGCCCCGATGCGCCGGGTTGAACGAGCCGCCGAGCAGGCCGATGCGTTGGCCCGGGCCCGGCAAACGGCCGCCCAGCGCGGCGGCCAGGCGCGCGGAGGTCGGCGGCCTCAGGGCCGGACCTGCCCCGCGCCGCGCACCACGTACTTGTAGCTGGTGAGCTGCTCGGCGCCCACCGGCCCGCGCGCGTGCAGGCGGCCGGTGGAGATGCCGATCTCCGCGCCCATCCCGAACTCGCCGCCGTCGGCGAACTGGGTCGAGGCGTTATGCATGACGATGGCGGCGTCCACGCGGGACAGGAACGTTTCGGCCGCGCTCGCGTCCTCGGTGAGGATCGCCTCGGTGTGGTGCGAGCCGTGGCGCTCGATATGCTGGAGCGCGGCGTCCAGGCCCTCCACGACCCGTACCGAGAGGATCGCGTCGAGATACTCCGTGTCCCAGTCGTCGGGCTTGGCAGGCACCGCGCGCGGCTCCAGGCGGCGCACGATCTCGTCGCCGCGGATCTCGCAGCCCGCCGCGATCAGGTCGTCGAGGATCGGCGGCAACAGGCTCGGCGCCAGCGCCCGATCGACGAGCAGCGTCTCGGTCGCGCCGCAGATCCCGGTGCGCCGCAGCTTCGCGTTCAGCACCACGGCGCGCGCCTTGTCCGGGTCGGCCCCGGCGTGCACGTAGGTGTGGCACAGCCCGTCCAGGTGCGCGATCACCGGGATGCGGCTTTCCGCCTGCACCCGCTCGATCAGGCCGCGCCCCCCGCGCGGCACGATGATGTCGACAGAGTCGTTCATGGCGAGCAGGATGCCGACCGCCGCGCGGTCGGTCGTCGGCACGCGCTGGATCGCCGCCTCCGGCAGCCCGGCCTCGCGCAGGCCCGCCTGCAGGCAGGCGTGAATCGCGGCCGAGGAATGGAAGCTCTCCGAACCGCCGCGCAGGATCGCGGCGTTGCCCGCCTTGAGGCAGAGCCCGCCGGCGTCCGCGGTCACGTTGGGGCGGCTCTCGTAGATGATGCCGACGACGCCGAGCGGCACCGAGACGCGGGCGATGCGCAGGCCGTTCGGCCGCTCCCACTCCGCGAGCGTGCGCCCAACGGGATCGGGGAAGTCGGCGATCGTCTCGAGCCCGGCGGCCATGGCCTCGATGCGCGCCGGGTTGAGCTCCAGGCGGTCGAGCATGGCCGACGACAGGCCCTTGGCCCGCGCCGTCTCCATGTCCTTGGCGTTGGCCGCGAGAATCTCGTTCGGCCCGCGGCGGACGGCCGCGGCGGCGGCCCTGAGCGCCCGCGTCTTGACCTCGGGCGCGGCCAGGGCGAGCTCGGCGGCGGCGGCGCGCGCGGCGCGGCCGATCCGCGCCATCACGGCGCGCAGTTCGGCGAGCGACGTTTCCTCCGTCTGCAGAACCGCGGCTTGGGCGTCCATGCCGGTCCTCCCTCCTTCCCCGGGCCGTCAGGTGAGCGCCAGATCGTCCCGGTGGATCAGTTCCTCGCGGCCACGGTAGCCCAGAATGGCCTCGATTTCACGGCTCTTGTGGCCGATGATCCGGCGCGCGTCCCGGGCCGAGTAGGCGATCAGCCCGCGCGCGATCTCGGCGCCGTCGGCGGTGCGCACGATGACCGCGTCGCCGCGTTGGAAGTCGCCCTCCACGCCGGTGACCCCGGCGGGCAGCAGGCTCTTGCCGGCCTTGAGCGCCTTGTGCGCGCCGGCATCCAGGATCACCGCGCCCGACGGTTTGAGCGCGCCGGCGATGTAGCGCTTGCGTGCGGTCCGGGGCTCGACCTGGGACAGGAACCAGGTGGCCCGCGCGCCGTCCTCGATGGCCGAAAGCGGGTGCAGCCCTCGGCCGTCGGCGATCACCATGCGGCAGCCGGCGCCGACCGCGATGCGCGCGGCCGCCAGCTTGGTCACCATTCCGCCCGAGCTGTGGCCGGGCGGTGCCCGGCCGGCCATGGCCTCGACCTCGGGCGTGAGGACCGCCACCTCGGGCACGAACCGGGCGTTCGGATCCTGCCGCGGGTCGGCGGTATACAGGCCGTCGATGTCGGACAGCAGCACGAGCACGTCGGCGTTCATCATGGCGGCCACGCGGGCGGCCAGGCGGTCGTTGTCGCCGAAGCGGATCTCGCTGGTCGCCACGGTGTCGTTCTCGTTGATCACCGGCACCGCGCCCAGGCGCAGCAACGTGTTCAGGGTGTTGCGCGCGTTGAGGTGGCGGCGCCGCTCCTCGGTGTCGCCCAGGGTCAGCAGCACCTGCGCCACCGTGATGTCGTGGCGCGCCAGCGCCTCCTGGTAGGCGTGGGCGAGGCGGATCTGCCCGGTCGCAGCGGCGGCCTGGTTCTCCTCCAGCTTGAGCGTGCCGCGGGTCAGGCCCAGGTGGCGGCGGCCGGCGGCGATGGCGCCGGAGGAGACCAGGATCACCTCCGTGCCGTCCTTGACCAGGCGGGCCACGTCGTCGGACAGCGCGTTCAGCCAGGCGCGGTGGATGGTGCCCGCCTCCTGCTCCACGAGCAGGACCGAGCCGATCTTGACGACCAGGCGCTTGTGGCCGGTGAGGCCGTGCTTCGGTTTCGCGCTCATGCGTCCCCCCGCAGGGCCGGATGGTCGATGGCGGAGGCTTGCCCGGAGCCCGCCTCGGCGCGGGCGCGGCGCCGGGCCTCGATGCGCTGGAGCAGGGCGCGCATCAGCGCCTCGACGCCGGCCCCGGTGGCTCCCGAGATCCGGAACACCGCGTCAACCGCGGCCAGGCCGGCCGCCCGGGCGAGCGCCGCGGCCTTGTCCGCGATTTCTTCCGGCGCGAGCGAGTCGATCTTGTTGAGCGCGACCAGCTCATCCTTCCCGTCGAGACCCGCGCCGTAGGCCGCGAGCTCGGCCCGCACCGTGCGGTAGGCCGCCGCGACGTCGGGCTGCGCGCCGTCGACCAGGTGCACCAGCACGTCGCAGCGCTCGACATGACCGAGGAAGCGGTCGCCCAGGCCCGCGCCCTCGTGCGCGCTCGCGATCAGTCCGGGGATGTCCGCCAGCACGAACTCCTGTCCGCCGATATAGACCACGCCGAGCGCCGGGTGCAGCGTCGTGAAGGGATAGTCGGCCACCTTGGGACGGGCGCGCGAGACGGCGGCGAGCAGGGTCGACTTGCCGGCGTTGGGCAGACCGATGAGCCCGGCGTCGGCGATCAGCTTGAGGCGCAGCCAGAGCCAGCGTTCCTCGCCCGGCCAGCCGGGGTCGGCGCGGCGCGGCGCGCGGTTGGTCGCGCTCTTGTAGTGGGCGTTGCCGAAGCCGCCGTCCCCACCCTTGGCGAGGCGCACCCGTTGGCCCGGCGCGACGAGGTCGGCGAGCAGCCCGGTCTTGTCCTCGCTCAGAATCTGGGTGCCGACCGGCACCTTGATGACGATCGTCTTGCCGGCCGCGCCGGTCATGGCCTTGCCCTTGCCGCGCCCGCCGCGCCCGGCCTTGAAGTGCTGGCGGTAACGGAAGTCGATGAGCGTGTTGAGCCCGGCCACCGCCTCGGCGATCACGTCGCCGCCGCGCCCGCCGTCGCCGCCGTCGGGGCCGCCGAACTCGAGGTGCTTCTCGCGCCGGAAGCTCATGCAGCCCTGGCCGCCGTCGCCGCTCTTGACGAAGATCTTGGCCTCGTCCAGGAACTTCATGGCACAAGCGCCCGCGTCCGCCCTCCAGGACAACGAAAAAGGGGGAACGGCAGGCCATTCCCCCGGAACCTGTCCTACCCCCGAGGCACCGCCCGAGGGCCGGGGCCGCGCTCAGCTCGGCGGCAGCCCCGCGGGGGGCAGCACCGAGACGTAAGTCCGCCCGCCCGTCTTGGTCGCGAAGCTCACCTTGCCCTCGACGAGCGCGAAGAGCGTGTGGTCCTTGCCCAGGCCGACGTTGGCGCCGGGATGGAACTTGGTGCCGCGCTGGCGCACGATGATGTTGCCGGGCAACGCGCGTTGCCCGCCGAACAGCTTGACGCCGAGCCGGCGCCCCGCCGAATCGCGGCCGTTGCGCGAACTGCCGCCCGCCTTCTTGTGTGCCATGGCGGGTTACTCCTTATTCGCTGTTCTCTTCGCCTTCGCGACGGCGCTCTTGTCGGCCGCCGCCTTCCCGGGCGCGGCCTTTTTGGCCCGAGCCGGCTTCGCCGCCTCGCCCGCGGGATTCGCGGCCTCGGCCTTGGACGGCGTCCGGCCGCCGGTCAGAATCTCGGTGATGCGCAGCACCGTCAGCGCCTGGCGGTGGCCGTTGCGGCGGCGGTAGTTCTTGCGCCGCTTCTTCTTGAAGACGATGACCTTCGGCCCGCGGGTCTGCTCGATCACTTCGGCCGCGACGGTGGCCCCCTCGACCAACGGCGCGCCCAGCTCGACCCCTTCCTCGGAGCCGACCATGAGCACGGAAGCAAGCGCGACCGTCTCGCCGGGCTCGGCGTCCAACTTCTCGACGCGGAGGACGTCGTTGGGGGCGACCTTGTACTGCTTGCCGCCGGTTTTGATGACCGCGAACATGGCGCTGGCTTGAAAGATGACACAGACGACGGCGCCGCGAAGCCGGGGCCCGCGGACGACGGCGCGGACTATAGCGCGGCCGCCCCGGCTGTCAACGCCTTTCCGGGCCCTCGGCGGGGCGATCGCTTGGGAGGCGCAGGACACGGCCGGAGGACAGCCGCCGGCCAAGGCCAACCCGGCGCGGCCGATACCGATGAGCGCGCGGGTCGCCTCGTGCGCTCATCGGCGTCACTCCGGTGGACGTGCGCGGGACCGATTCGGACCCGACGCCGCGGCCTGTCCATGGCCGAAAAACCGGCGCCCCAGCTCGTCGGTGATGGCGATGATCCGGCGCTGGATCGAATCCAGGAACTCGTGCAGGCCGGCCCGCAGCACGTCCTCGATATCGCCCGATTCGAGCAGGTCGCGCAGGTCGCGCACCGCCTCGGCCGCCGCCTCGCCCCCGGCCAGGCCGAAGCGCGCGCCGAGCTCCTCCACGAGCGCGGCGGCCTGGCCGATGCTGACCGCGACGGAGCGGGGGAAGGCACGGTTGAACAGCAGGAACCCCGCGACCGTGACCGGGCGCATGCCGCGCGGATGGACGCGGCGGAAGGCGTGGTAACCGGCGGCCGAGCGCAGCAGCGCGTTCCACTGCCCGGCGTCGATCGGCGAGCCGACGTACTCCGGCGACGGCAGCAGCCGGTGGTACTTGATGTCGAGCAGACGGGTCGTCTGGTCGGCCCGCTCCAGGTGCCTGCCCAGCTCGTGAAAGTGCCAGACCTGGTCGCGGTAGAGCGTACCTTCCGTGATTCCGGTGTGAGCCTGGCAGCGCTCCTTGATCTTCATGCACAGGCGCGACAGTTCGCCGAGGCGCACGTCGGCGGGGGTGAGCTCGCGCAGCTCGTTGTAGAAGACGTTGAGGTGCGTCCACATCTCCGTGGAGATCAGGTGGCGCAGCATGCGCGCGTTCTCGCGCGCCGTGCGCACGGCCGAGGTGATCGAGGTCGGGTTGTCGAGGTCGAGCACGTAGAAGTCGATCACGGCCTCCACCGTGGCCGTCTCGTGCGCGGCGAAGAATCGGGGCCCGTCGGCGTTGATCTCGACGATCGGCAGCCAGTCCTCGGCGCTGTGCCGGTTCCGGGCGAAGGTCTCGTTGACGTCGATGATGCGCGCCAGGTTCTCGGCCCGCTCCATGTAGCGGGCGAGCCAGAACGCGCTCTCGGCGAAGCGGGCGAGCAGGTCACTCAAGGACCCAGGTATCCTTCGAGCCGCCGCCCTGCGACGAGTTGACGATGAGCGAGCCGCGCGGCAGCGCCACGCGGGTCAGACCCCCGGGCAGCACCCAGGTGCCGCTGCCGGTGACCGCGAACGGGCGCAGGTCGACGTGGCGCGGCTCGACCCGGTCGCCGATCAGCGTCGGGCACACCGAGAGCTTGATCATGGGCTGGCTGATGTAGGTCCCGGGGTCGGCCTTCAGCGCGGCGCGGCAGTCCTCGATCTGGGCCTTGCTCGCGCGCGGGCACACCGTGATGCCGTAGCCGCCGGCCTCGTTGACCGGCTTGACCACGAGCTCCTCCAGATGGTCGAGCGTATAGGCCAGCCCCTCCTTCTCCCGGCAGATGTGGGTCTCGACGTTGGGCAGGATCGGGTCCTCGCCGAGGTAGTACTCGATGATTCGGGGCACGTAGGCGTAGACCGCCTTGTCGTCGGCGGCGCCGGTGCCGACCGCGTTGGCCAGCGCGACCTTGCCGTTGCGGTAGGCGCGCATCAGCCCCGGCACGCCGAGCAAGCTGTCCTTGCGGAACGCCTCGGGGTCGAGGAAGTCGTCGTTGATCCGGCGATAGATCACGTCCACAGGCGCGCGCCCGGCGGTCGTCTTCATGGACACCCGGTCGTCCTCGTCCACGATCAGGTCGGGGCCCTCGACCAGGGGCACGCCCATCTCGCGGGCCAGGAACACGTGCTCGAAGTACGCCGCGTTGTAGACGCCGGGCGAGAGCAGCACGACCTGCGCCTCGGCCGCCCCGCGCGGCGCGATCTCCATCATCGCCTCGTGCAGGCGCGGCCCGTAGTCCCCGACCGGGCGCAGCGTGATGCCCGAGGTCAGGTCGGGGAAGGCGCGCACCATCATGCGCCGGTTCTCGACCACGTAGGACACGCCCGATGGCGTGCGCCCGTTGTCCTCGAGCACGAGGCAGCGGCCGGCCTCGTCGCGCACGATGTCGGTGCCGCAGATATGGATGTAGGTGCCGAACGGCACCTCCAGCCCCATCATCTCGGGCCGGAAGTTGGCGTTCCCGAGCACGAGGTCGGTCGGCACGACGCCGTCCTTGAGAATCTTCTGCTCGTGATAGATGTCGTGCAGGAACAGGTTGAGCGCGGTGATCCGCTGTGTGACGCCGGACTCGATGGTGGCCCAGTCGGCGGGCGAAAGGACGCGCGGAATGACGTCGAAGGGCAGGATGCGGTCGATCGAGGTGCCGCCGGAATACAGCGTGAAGGTGATGCCCAGGCTGTACAGCTCGCGCTCGGCCGCCTGCGCGCGCTGCTGGAGCTCCTCGATGCCGAGGTCCGCGAGGTGGCGGCGGATCGTCGCCGTGTGCCCGGCCGGCCTGTCCTCGGTACCCAGCATCTCGCAGAAGTACCCGTCGGGGTCGTAGCCGTCGAGCACGCCGTCCGGCACCGCCGCGCTCACCCTCTCGGTCCCTTCATGCCGCCTGCCCTGCGGTCATGAACGATGATCCCGGAAACGGCCGGCCTTGTCCACCGGACGCCGCGACGTCGCGGCGTATGCCGGTGCGCCTTGGCAGGCCGGAATTTGCCCGAATCATTCGCTCCGTGCCGCGGCCGTGCGCCCGGCGTCCTTGGCCTTGGCGTCATGGCGCTGCGCTTCGGCGACCAGCCAGGTCTTGAAGGCCTGCGCCTCGGAGCGGCCGATCGCCTCCTCCCGGGTGACCACGAAATGGGCGTCCCGGGCCGGGATGCGCACGTCGAAAGGCGCGACCAGCCGGCCGTCGGCCAAGGCGTCGTCGACCATCGGGGACAAACCCAGGGCCACGCCGATGCCGGCGATCGCCGCGTGGGTGGCCATCATGTGCAGGTCGAACTGCACGCTGTGCCTTGATGCGAGCCCGCTCGCGCCGGCCGCCTGCAGCCACATCTGCCAGTTCTCCGGCTCGCCGATGACGTGGATGATGGTGTGGCGGGCCAGATCCTGCGGCGTCTCGAGCGGGGCGGGTCCGTCGAGCAGCGCGGGGGCGCACACCGGGAACAGCTTCTCCCAGAACAGCCGCTCGGCGCGCACGCCGGGCCAATCGCCGCCGCCGTAGCGGATCTCGATGTCGACGCCCTCCTGACCGAACTCCAGGCCCTCCATGGTCGTGGTCAGGCGCAGGCTGATCTCGGGGTGCGCCTGGAAAAACCACCCGAGCCGGGGCACCAGCCACATGTAGGTCAGCGACGAGGTGACGCGCACGCTGACCGGCCCGCCGCGCCCGGTCCCGAACAGGTCCTCCGTGCCCGCGGCCAGGTGGTCGAAGGCGTAACGCAGCGTGGGCAGGTAGGCCAGGCCCGCGTCGGTCAGCGCCAGGCGCCGCGGCAGGCGGCTGAACAGGGGCGTGCCGAGCCAGTCCTCGAGCTGCTTGACCTGCTGGCTGACCGCCGCCTGGGTGACGTTCAGCTCCTTGGCGGCCCCGGTGAAGCTCATGTGCCGGGCCGCCGCTTCGAACGCCCGCAGCCAGTTCAGGGGAGGAAGACGCCGGCGCAAGCTGACCTCCGACCGCAAAGTTTTTCTTGGGCTTAGGCCCCGGATTCCTAATTTGCCCGCGATTTTCGTGCGTGATACCGGTTGTGCGCAAGGGCCTTGGCCGGGGGCCCCCGCGCGGGCCTCGCGGCCACGGGGGCGCTACGTCGCATAAGGGGCGGAGGAGCACACGATGCCGGAGTTCGACTTCAGAAAGGGCTACGCCCGGTTGGACGCCGCCATGACCACCGGGTCGGACAGCATCCCCTTCATCGCGCAGATGCACGAGTTCGCGATGAAGCACACCGGCACGCCCGGCTACCAGTTCTACACCGACGCAGAGACGTTCGTGCGCGGAATTCTGACCACGGCCCGCGACTACGGCTTCGACACGCCGAGCGCGATCTGGGACGTCTACAACGTCGAGGCGGAGGCGCTGGGCGCCAAGCTGGTGCTCTTCGAGGACATGGCCCCGGCGATCGACAACGTCGATCCGATCATCAAGACCGGAAAGGACCTGGCCCGTTTGAAGACGCCCGAGCCTGCGTCCGCGGGCCGCATGCCGTTCGTCTTCGAGGTGCTGCACGTGTTCCGGGAACTGACCGGGCGCGCGCCCGCGCCCTGCTACTGCGCGCCTTTCACCCTCGCCGCGCAGTGCATGACCTTCGAGAAGCTGGTGCTTCAGATCAAGGACGACCCGAAGTTCGTGCACGAGGTCATGACCTTCCTCACCGACGAGGTGTTGGCCCCCTACTGCAACGCCATGGTGAAGGCGTTTCCGGACGCCCCCGTTATCGACGGCTCGGACGCGATCGCCTCGCTGCCGTTCATCACCGAGGACATGCTCGAGGAGTTCGCGCTCGGTTACATCGAGCGGTTGCAGAAGCAGTGCCCCGTTCCGGTCATCTGCGACAACTGGTGGGGCGACTCCTTCACCGGCGACAGGGAACGCTTCTGGAACCTGAAGCTCCGCGCCACGCCGCCCTATTTCAAGATCCAGGACCCGGACCTGTTCAAGGTGGGCGTCGCGCCGGCCGTGGAGTTCGCGCGCAGGAAGGACAAGCCGATCGTCCTCGGGGTCGACAACAACGTGCTCCAGAACGGCCCGGCCGAGGCGATCGAGAAGCGCATCCACGAGTACATGGAGCTCGGCGGGCCGGGCGGCAGGTGCGTGCTCTACCTGTGCAGCCTGAGCGCGCAGACGCCGCCCGAGAACGTCAAGGCCGCGATCGCGGCAATCGAGCGCTACCGCGCCGGCGAGCGGCCGTGGCAGGGCCTGCGCCTGAGCGGAACGTCCGAAGCCAGCGCGGAGAAACCGCGGGAGGCCGCGCAAAGAACCTCCGCGCCGCCGGCCGACGCCGCCCGGGAAAAGACCGAGCGGATTCTCGACGGCATCTATAACGCGGTGATGGACTACGAGCCCGAGGAGGCCTCCAGCCTGGTCCGCACCGCGCTCGACGAGGGCGTGGAGATCCGCGAGATCCTGGACGACGCCCTGATCGCCGCCATGGACGAGATCGGGGCGATGTTCAGCGAGGGCACGATCTTCGTGCCCGAGATGCTGCTGGCGGCACGGGCCATGAAGGCCGGCCTCGAAGTGCTGCGGCCGATCCTGACCCGGACCAAGTCCAAGCCGAAGGGCACGGTCATGCTGGCCACGGTCCAGGGCGACGTCCACGACATCGGCAAGAACCTGGTCGGCATGATGCTCGAGGGGGCCGGCTACACGGTGGTCGATCTGGGCGTCAACGTCTCGAAGGAAGACATCATGGCCAAGGCCGAGGAGATCGGGCCCGACGTGGTCGGCCTGTCCGCGCTGCTGACCACCTCGATGCCTTCGATGGCCAAGACGGTCGAGGCCTTCAAGCAGAACGGGCTGCCCACACCGATCATCGTCGGCGGGGCGCCGGTCACCGAAGCCTTCGCCGCGGCGATCGGCGCCGACGGCTACGGCGAGGACGCGCCGCGGGCCGTGGCCAGGATCGGGGAACTCGTCGGCGCGGGCGCGGCGGCCTCGGAGCGCGCGGCGTAGGGTCGCGAAGGGCGTTTCCTTCCGCCCGGACCCCGGCCGAAGGAACGGGCCGAGTCGGTTCTCCTGGGCATCAGTTTTTCGCCTCGGAAATGATCATGTAGACGTGGACATAGTCCATGGCGTGACCGTCCGGATCGGCGCGCACTCGCTCCTCATAGTTCCTGTAGAAGCGGTCGATGATTTCGCGCCGCTGCGCGCGAGGCCGCGCCGGATCGAGGCCGCTCGTGAACACCGTCTCGCTCCATGAGCGCAGCGTGCCGACGAGGGCGGGCGCAAACGCCCCGGCGTCCCCGTGCCGGAGGAACTCAGCCTTGTAGGGGCACGGCACGACGCGCGTTTCGACATGCTCGAGCCTCAGCCCGGCCGCGTACACCGGGCCGTCCTTATCGTTGAGCGGCGCACAGAACTCTTCCACCGTCTTATAGAACTGGGGGAAGTTCGTGTCGCCGTATTCCTCGGCCGTTATGACGCCTTCGTCCCGCAGCTCCGCCCAGAGTTCGTTGAACGTATCGAACATGTTCACGCCGCCGGTATTGCCGAGGTAGCGACCTTCCTCGTCGATGCAGAAGTTGACCAGCACGAGATGTCCGCCCGGCGTGAGTTCCGCCGCGCGATGCAGCAGGATCGTCTCCCAGTCCCGCATGCCGACCTCGGCGAAGGCGGCCCGCTCGGGGCCCCGGGCGCCGACCGCGTGGACGTGGTTCGAGATGCGGCCGGCGGTCGTGCTGCTCCAATGCAGCGCCGTCGCGGAGAATCCGAGGTGAATGCTGTTGTTCGGGAAAATCTGGCGATAGAACGACGTTCCCGAGGCGAAGACGTAAAGATTGTCGTGCCCGACCAGGAAGTCGCCGGCATCGCCGGTTCCCTGCGTATTGCGGAACAGCTGCGAGAAGTCGTTGCCCGGCAGGTCGGTGTAGGTCAGGCAGATCGGGCGCCGCGGCGCCCGGGCACGGACCGCCGCGACCGTCGTGCCCATGAGCTCCAGGGAGGTTCCGGCGTCGGCGGACCCGTAGTCGGCAATGGCGAAGCAACGGTCGAGGTCGTCGGCGATGTCCATTGCCTCAAGCGCTTGCAGGACCAGGGGGGCGGCATTGTCGATGACATCCTTGGCGCCCTTCGTCCGGGCGCTGTAGTAGCCGCCGCTCTTCATCGCGATGGCGGGGCTTGTGCCGAGCGTGCCTGCCTGCGTCATGAGCCGCCCCCGTCTACCTCTCGTTCTTGGTTATGGTCCGTCCGGGTACGATACCGATACAACCGCGGCGCTGTAAAGCGTTGATGATAAACAGCTTTGTCGTTTGCCCGGCGAAGGCCGACCGATCCGGCGGGCGGCTTGGGGCGCCGATCCCGTGTTGGCCGCGGCGCGCGGCGATGCGTGACGCAAGACAGCTGCCGGAGGTCCGCCCGGTCGCGCTCGCGCCCGTGGGATACGCTCCGCTGGGTCGGACCTCTTGCTGTAGGCAATCGTCGGATGCCGGTTCGGGTGGGCCCCGCCACCGCGAACTTCCAGAAGTCAAAGAGAAGGAAGCCCCCGCGAACCCGGCGGGGGCACCGGACGCCGGCGACGATCGGTGTCTAGCCTTCGAGCGCAATCTCGTTGCCGAAGATGTAGGTCGTCGGATGCATGGCGAAGCCCTTCACCCGCTTGTCCATGAAGGTGAAGTTGTTCCGGAACAGCGGCTGCACCAGTGGTCCGTCCTCCTGCATGATCATTTCGATCTTCTTGACGATCTTCCGCCGTTCGTCGGGATCGAGGATGCCCTCCGCCGCGGTCAGGAGCCGGTCGAACTCGGGGTTGGCGTAGGATGATTCGTTCCACGGCACGCCCGTGCGATAGGCCAAGCCGAGATTCATGATCCCGAGCGGGCGGTGATACCACTGGGTCGTGCCGAAGGGGACCTTGTCCCAAACGTCCCAATACTGGGCGCCCGGCATCAGGTTGATCTTGACCCTGATCCCCGCCTCTCGCCACTGTTCGACGGCCACTTGCACCATGCTCAGCGCCCAGGGCGGATCCTTCGGACAGATGATCTCGGTCTCGAGTCCATCGGGATGGCCCGCCTCGGCCAGCAGACGCTTCGCCTTCTCGACATCCCTTTCGATCTTCGGGAGCGGCGCGTACTCCGGATGGATCGCGGCCACGTGGTGATGCTCGCCTTCCGTGCCGAGGCCCTGTAGCGCCGTCTTGTAGATCGATCCCGGATCGACCGCGAAACGAAGCGCCTGGCGCACGCGCGGATCGTCGAACGGCGCCTCGTTCACTTTCATGCGCATGACCGCGGTCTCGGCGGTCGGCACCTGATAGACGGCGACGTGCTTGAACCGGCTCAAGGTCTTGAACTGCAGCGGATCGGCCAGGACCAGGCCGTGCACCTGCTTGGATCCCAGGGCCGAGATCGGCGCGGAGGGGTCGTCGCCGAGATCGATGAAACGGATCTCGTCGAGGTAGGGCCCTTCGCCCCAATAGTCCGGGCGCGCCTTGACCACCGCCTTCTCCCCCACGGCCATTTCGACCAGCTCGAACGCGCCGGTGCCGTTCGAGCCCACGCCGAAGACGCCGCCTTCGGCCGGATCGAGAATCGGCAAGGGGTAGTGGAACAGGTGCTCCGGCACAGCGACTTGCGGCACCTTGCAGTTGAGCCGGACCGTGTGGTCGTCGACCTTCTCGACCGCATTGGCGTCCCACAGCCGCACCGAGGTCTTGGGATTGCCCTTGTCGTCCTTCTCGCCGGTCTCGTATTCCTCGAGCATGTAGCCCTTCATGAGGCCCACCACCGACGAGCCGACGGCCGGGTCGAGGACCCGCTTCAGGTTCCAGATCACGTCCTCGGAGGTCAGCGGCCGGCCGCTGTGCCACTTCACGTCCCGGCGCAGATTGAGCGTCCAGGTCCGCAAGTCATCGGAGGCCTCCCAACCCTCCAGCAGATACGGTCGCGTCACGTTGTCTGACCCGGTCTTGGTCAAATACTCGATGATCTGCCGGGTGATGTTGCTGTCCCAGGTGCCCCAGCTGAAAGTGTGGGGATTCTGAACCTCCTTCACCCGGCCGCCCAGCAGAAGGCGGCCGCCCTTCGGCATGGCCGCGCGCGCCGGCCGCGCGGCGGGCTCGCCGGTCACCCTGCCGACGAAGGCGTACGCGGCCGCCGCCGAGAGGCCGAGCAGGGTGGAGCTTCGAAGGAAGTCGCGCCGGCCGATCTTCCCTTCTGCGAGGCATTGCCTGAGCGTGTCTATGTACGGATGTTCCTTTTGCGCCATGAGCTTGCCTCCGGATTGCCAGGCCGGTCGCCCCTCGGGTCCGGCGAGGCGGGTCGCGTTGCCGCACCTCCCGCCGCTCTTCGGCCCGCGATCTTGGAGCGCGGCAAGGCGGCGGGTTCTCTCTCGGGATTAAAGGGCCGGCCCGGGATATTTGTGAAATCAAAAAGTCTAATCGTTTATTTCATTATATTAATTAATTTGCCGCGCCCGCCGCCCACCGCGGCGGGAAGTGCTCCACGATCATGTCGCGCAGGCTTTGCGCTGCCGGCGAGAGCGAGCGCCCCTGCCGCGTGATCAGGCATATCTCCCGCTCGATCTTCGGCCGCACCAGGGGACGGAAGACGAAGGTGCCCGGTTGAGCGACCGGCACCGCCAGGGCCGGCAGCGCGGTAATGCCGAGCCCGGCCTCGAGCATGCCTTCCAGGGTCGCGATGTTGGAAACCTCGCACTTCGGTGCCTGGATCGTCTGGGGCAGGTCCTTCACTTCCCGGAGCAACTGTTGAATGCCGGTATCCGGAGCCAGCCCCAGAAAGGCGTGTCCCGCCAGCTCGCGCCAAGTGAGCGGACCCTGGGCCTTGGCCAAAGCGTGGTCGGCGCGGCACACGAGGCCGAAGGAGTCTTTGATCAGCGGCCTGAACGACAGGTCGTCGATCGGCTCCCAGCGGCTGGCGATACCGAAATCGACGTCGTTGCGCCGGACCCGCTCCCCGACTCCACTGGCGTTGTCGTCATGCAGATGGACGTTTATCCCCGAATACCGTTCGGTGAATCGGGCCACGATTCGCGGCAACAGCCGCATCGCCACCGAAGGCAATGCCGCCACTCCGACGCGGCCCCGGCGCCGCTCGGCGACATCGCGAATGCCGGACATGGCGGTGTCGAAATCCTCCAGGAGCCGGACGGCGGCCGGTAGGAAGTCCTGACCCTCGCTCGTAAGGCGCACGCGCCGCGTCGTTCGATCGAACAGCTTAACGCCCAGCGTGTCCTCGAACTGCCCGACCGTGATGGTCAGCGCCGGTTGGGAAAGCGAGAGCGCCCGGGCCGCGCGGGTGAAGTTGCCCTGTCGGGCCACCTCGACGAAGCTGCGCAGGTGTTTCAGCGTCACATTCATAAGACAACGATATTAATACATTGCTTTTTTTAATTTGCAATATCAGCCGGCGTTGCATTTCAATCGCGTTGAGACCGTGCGGAGGAACCGCACCGTCGGCAACGTCGCACACTCGCCGGGAGGTCCCGTGGCGCAGCAGATGCATGGCAACTTCATCGCCGGTGAGTGGATCGAAGGCGATGACGCGGCCGAGAACGTCAACCCGTCCGATCTCGACGACACGGTCGGCCTGTACGCCCGCGCGAATGCGGCACAGGCCAAGCGCGCGATCGCGGCGGCGCGTGCCGCCTTCCCGGGCTGGGCAGCGGCCGGCCTCGAACAGCGCCTGGAGATCCTGGACCGAATCGGCTGCGAATTGATCGCGCGCAAGCAGGAGCTGGGCCGCCTTCTCTCCCGCGAGGAAGGCAAGACGCTGGCCGAAGGGGTTGGCGAGGTCGGGCGGGCCGGACAGTTCTTCCGCTACTACGCGGCGGAGACTTTGCGCCAGATGGGCGACGTCGCCGATTCGGTGCGCCCGGGGGTCGAGGTTCAGGTTCGGCGCGAACCGATCGGCGTCGTCGGGATCATCACGCCGTGGAACTTTCCCGCCGCCATACCGGCGTGGAAGATCGCCCCGGCGCTCGCCTACGGCAACTGCGTCGTGTTCAAGCCTGCGGAGCTCGTGCCCGCGACCGCCTGGGCGCTCGCCGAAATCATCAGCCGCAGCGGCCTTCCCCCCGGCGCCTTCAACCTGGTCATGGGCAAGGGCCGCGACGTGGGGGAGACGATCCTGGCCTCGCCCGACGTGGACGCCATCACCTTCACCGGCTCGGTGGACACCGGGCGGCACATCGCGGCGCGCGCGGTCGAGCGCATGGCCAGGTTCCAACTCGAGATGGGCGGCAAGAACCCGCTTGTGGTGCTCGACGATGCCGACCTGGAGATCGCGGTCGAGTCGGCGATCAACGGCGCCTTCTTCGCCACCGGGCAGCGCTGCACCGCGAGCTCGCGCCTGGTGGTCACGGAGGGTATCCACGGCCCCTTCGTCGATGCCATGATTCGGCGCATGAAGACTCTCAATGTCGACCACGCGCTCAAGGCGGGCACTCAGATCGGACCGGTCGTCGACGAGACGCAGCTCGAACGGAACCTCTCCTATCTCGAGATCGGCGTCGAGGAGGGCGCGAAGCTGGCCGCCGGGGGTGAGATCCTCAATCGCGAAACCCGCGGCTACTACATGGCGCCCGCCTTGTTCACCGGGGGGACCAACGACATGCGCATCGCGCGCGAAGAGATTTTCGGTCCGATCGCGGCCGTCATTCGGGTCAGGGACTATGATGAGGCGTTGGCGACCGCCAACGACACGGACTTCGGGCTCACCGCCGGTATCGTGACGACCTCGCTCAAGCACGCCACCCATTTCCGCCGGCATGCCCAGGCCGGGACCGTGATGGTCAACCTTCCGACCGCGGGGACCGACTATCACGTACCCTTCGGCGGGCGGAAGGCCTCCAGCTACGGCCCGCGCGAACAAGGCAGCACCGCGCGCGAGTTCTACACCGTGGTCAAGACCGCCTACGTCAATGCGGGCCGACCCTGAGGCCGAAGGACACGCCCGCCGTGACCGAGCCTCCGCCGTTCATCATAGACGGCCTGCAGTATTGCAAGTGGTCCGAGCCGATCTTCCGCGAGATGCGCGCGGGCGGGGTCACCGCCGTGCACGTGACGATCGCCTACTGGGAGAACTTCCGAGAGACCGTCGGGCGAATCGTCGAATGGAACCGGCGATTCGAGGAGTTCTCCGACTTCATTCTGCCGGCGCAAAGCGCCGAGGACGTCCGCCGCGCCGAAGCGGAAAAGAAGACGGGGATCATCTTCGGGGCCCAGAATTGCTCTCCGATCGAGGACGACATCGGCCTCGTGCAGGTCTTGTACGATCTCGGCGTCCGTTTCATGCAGCTCAGCTACAACAACCAGAGCCTGCTCGCCACGGGCTGCTTCGAGAAGGAGGACGCCGGGATCACGCGCATGGGCCGCGAGGTGATCCGGGAGATGAACCGGGTCGGCCTTGTCGTGGACATGTCGCACAGCGGGGAACGCTCGACGCTGGAGGCCATCGAAATCTCGCAACGCCCGATTGCGATCACCCATGCCAACCCGGCCTTCTGGGCGCCCGCACGCAGGAACAAATCGGATGCGGTGCTCGAGGCGCTCGGCGAGAGCGGGGGCATGCTGGGATTGAGCCTCTATCCCCATCACTTGAAGGGCAGCTCCGAGTGCCCGCTCGAGTCGTTCTGCGCGATGGCGGTCCGCGCCGCCGAGCTGATGGGCGTCGATCACATCGGGATCGGCTCCGATCTTTGCCAGGATCAGCCCGATTCGGTGGTCGAATGGATGCGCAACGGCACCTGGACCCGATCGATCGACTACGGCGAGGGTTCGAAGGGCCGGGCGGGGTTCCCGGTACAGCCCGCATGGTTTCGGTGCAACCGCGACTTCGCCAACCTCACGCGCGGCCTACGGGCCATAGGATTCGATGACGCGGAGGTGCGGAAGATCATGGGCGGGAATTGGCTCTCCTTCTTCGAGCGCTCCTTCGGGCCGCAACGGGATCGGCCGTGATGACGGCCGTCGCCGACCGTCCGCGACGGACCCGGACGCCGCAAGCGGCCCTCAGGCCGCCCGAGACCGTCATGCGTCTCGAGCGGATCGGAAGCTTTCACCAAACACGGCTCAGCTTCATGCGCTCGCTTCTGCGTCGAATCGCACGCGAGGGGTGGACGCTCTCGCGCGAGCGCCTGGAGCTCGACGGCGCCGGGATCGGCGTCGTCGTCTATGCGGTCGCGACGCCGGGGGGCGTCGTCCGTTTGGTCGGGTTCGGCCACGACCTGCCGCGCGAGCAGCGCACCGACCGGGTGATCGCGGAGAGATGGGACGCGACCTTCGCTCTCACGACCGCCGAAGCCGACGGCACGACGATCGAGCGGCTGCGGGCCAACGTTCCTCTTCAGGAGGCCGGCCGGTGCAGCGCGGCCGAGTACGTCCTCAGCCGGGCGAACAAGAGCGTGCGGCTGTTCGACCACGTCGTCGAGAGCCTGGCCTCCGGGCGGCAGCCCGACCCCGAGGTCGTGGTCAACGTCGGATATCTCATGCGCACCACCGCGGTCTACGGCAACGGCAAATTCGGCCTCTCGGATCTCGCGAACACCTTCGCCGGGGGCGTTTTCTCGCGCCCCTTCGAGGCGGAGATGCTGACGGTCTATCTGATCCGCGAGTTCACCTTCGACCTCGTCGAGCATCTGGCGCGCGTGCGCGCGCCCGGATCGGCGATCGCCCTCGCCCCCGCGACGAAGCGAATGTTCGGCATCGGCAACGCGACCGGCCTCGGCATGGCGCCGTTCCTGATCAGCCATCCGGTCCTGATCGATCGCTGGATGACCGCCCGGGAGACCGCAATTGCCCGGGTCCGGACGCTCGAACGCGCCGAGCCGGGCCGCGTCGCGCGATTCCACGAGCTGCTCGAGCGCGCCATCCAACACCTGGGGGAATGGCGAACGGACGACACGCGCCAGATGGCCCGTATCGTCGACCTCCGGCGCGAGCTGCCCGGCTTTCGCGTCTGGCTGGACAGGAACGGCTCCGATCTCCTCGGCTCGCCCCACCCCTGGGAACGGATCGCGCGGGAGGCGGCCGCCCGGCTCTCGACCGAGGGACAGGAGCTGATCCACAGCCTGATCCTGGAACCGCATGGCGACCTCGTGGACGACCTCGAGGACGAGATGGCGGCCGACGAGGCCATCGACCTCGATCCGGTGATGAGGCTCGACGCCCTGCAGCGTCTCATCGAGACCCGATACGACTGGGCGCTCGCCGTCGACTACGGAAATCCCGCCCAACAGCACCTCTTCTGGTACGTCTCGGAGGAGAAGCTCGAGCCCCGGCTCGGCGAGCGGTTCAAGGAGCCCGGCGCCGAACAGGAGCTGCGCATCGGCATCGGACGCGAGGTGAAGCAACTGCACGGCGCGCTGGAGCGCGCGCTCCAGCGGGAGCCGACGGCGAGCGTGGCGGAGTTCTTGTTGCGCGCGCCGGCTTACCGGCATTCGGTGCGGCGGGTTCAGGCCCTCGCGCACCGTCCCTATGGCGAGATCCGCGACAACCTGCTTGGCCGCGACATCGTTCCGATCGACCTTCTGCGTTGCAAGCTGTCGATGTTCGGCGCGATCAAGTTCGATCCGAAGTCGGACCGCTGGACGCGGATCACGATGTACCAGGGCGCACCGTGCTTCGATGAGCTTGACCCGGTCAACGCCGACGACTGGGCGTTCCCGGTGTTCCTGCGCGAAGCCCGCTCGCCCCGGCCGCCCGGGCCATGATCGTCACGCTGAACGAGCTGGAGCGCACCTGCCAGAGGGCCATGTGCGCACTGGGCGCACCGGCGGGGGTCGACGAAGACGCCGCGAGCGCCGCCGCCTGGCTGGAGGCGCGAGGCCTGCCGGCCCTCCAGGCCCTGGTCAGGGCCCTCGATCGCTGGGGTGGCGATCCGACGGCCGCGAATCTCACAGACCTTTCGGAACGTTCGGACACGCGGCGCTTGGACGCGGCCGGCCGGTCCGCCGCCTTTGTCGCCGGCGCCATCATCGACATCGCCGTTGCGGCGGCGGCCGAACACGGCGGAGCCGCAACGGTAACGGTCGAGGCTCTTGCGGATCGGCAGTTCCTCTTGCCGGTGGCGGACCGTCGGCGCAGTCGCGGATGGTCCTTTCGACTGCTCTGGGGCCGCCGGTCAAACCGGCCGGGCGCCGGGGCGCGCGTCGATCCCGACACTGGCATTCGCCTGTTCGGCGACTGGAACAGCCTGCCGGTCGGCGAGGCGTCCGATACCACCATTGCCTGCCGCAAAGCCCCCTCGACGGCGCGCCCGTGCGCGAGTGGCGAGGCGCTGCAAGTGACGCGGCAAGCGGCGGATCTCGATGCCCGGCTGGCGGCCGTGCTCGCGGCGGGCCTCACCGTGGACGACGACGTGTGGCGGCGCCTGGCGACCCACGCCAAGCGCGCCTTGGTGCCCTCGAGCCACGATTCGCGGGTGCGCGGCGCCGGCCCGGCTGCCAGCGACAACGAGTGAAGGCCGCGCCGAGGCGGCGTCCCAAGGCTGAACCCGCAGGACAGGTCCCGATGACGACAGACACGGTTCATTTGACGGTTGGAGACGCGCGAGCGCTGGTGGAAAGGGCTC
>JBHHZJ010000013.1:0-49515 GCA_046758005.1 Kiloniellaceae bacterium | reverse complement strand
TACACGGCGGACGACGTGATCAAGATGCTGGACCGCTTCGAGATGGACCTCGCCTTGCCGTCCTGGCCCGTCAACGTCTGGATCACCGCCATGCTGCGCCTATTCCGGCCTCAGATCGAGGAACTGGTGCGAGAACGCAACGCCGCGGTGGCGCGGTGGCAGACTCAGCACCCGGACTCGGATGCCTTTGAGGATCGCGGATGCGATATCACCTCGATGCGGACCATCTCGGTCGAGGCCCAGATAAACCGGGTGAACAAGGCACTGAGGTCCGTCGGCGCGCGACCTGCCCCCTGAGCAGCGATTCGCTCAAAACGCTCCACGCGGCCCGCCCGGGGCCGACGCTCCCGGCGGGGAGTCCGCACGGTTGCAAAATTTGCCCCAGTGAAGTTTTCTTGCATGGTAAGAAACGGCGCGCCGGTCCGGCGCGCCGGCCGGGCGGATGGAACGGGCAGGTCGCGATGTCGACGCGCAAGCAACGCGACAGCGGCGCGGACAAGGCCGCGCTCACCTTGTCGCAAGAGGCGAAGGACAACGAGCTCGAGGTCGCGATCGGGCGGCAGGCGCGGCACTTCCGCCAGCAGCTCGACATGACCGTGGCCGAGGTCGCCAAGCTCGCCGGGCTGTCCTCGGGCATGCTCTCCAAGATCGAGAACGGCATGACCTCGCCCTCGCTGGCCACGCTGCGCGCCCTGTCGCGCGCGCTCAACGTGCCCGTGACCTCGTTCTTCCGCAAGTACGAGGAGCAGCGCGACGCGAGCTTCGTCAAGGCCGGCGAGGGCCTGTTGATCGAGCGCCGCGGCACGCGCGCCGGGCACCAGTACCAGCTGCTCGGGCACAGCATCGGCCACCGGGTCGCGGTCGAACCCTACCTCATCACGCTGAGCGAGAAGTCCGAGGTGTTCCCGCTGTTCCAGCACACCGGCATGGAGTTCATCCATATCCTCGAAGGCAGGGTGGCCTACCGGCACGGAAACCGGACCTACGACATGGGGCCGGGGGATTCGCTGTTCTTCGACTCCGACGTGCCGCACGGCCCGGACGAGCTGGTCGAGCTGCCGGTGCGCATGCTCTCGCTCATCGTCCAGCCGCGCTCCGACGACTGAAGGACCGCGCCAGGCATAATTCCTCACAGGAAAAATAGTTGTCTGTAGTTGATCCCGCCCGCGCGCTCCGCTAATCTTCGCCCCGGGCGGTTTCTTTGCGGAGCGCGCGCCATGTGCGGGATCGTCGGCCTGTTCACCAAGAACCCCGCCTTGGAGGACAGGCTCGGGGACTACATCTCCTCGATGCTGATCGAGATGACCGACCGCGGCCCGGACAGCGCCGGGGTGGCGCTCTACCGCAACCCGGCGCCCGACGGCGCGATCAAGCTGTGCCTGTTCAGCCCCGACCCGAACTATCCCTGGCGCACGCTGGCCGCGGACCTGGCCGAGGAGCTGGGCGAGGAGGTCGACGTCGAGGTGCGCGCCAGCCACGCCGTGGTCGTCGCGCACGACGGCTTCGAGGTGATCAACGCCTGGCTCCGCCACCACCATCCCGGTGTGCGCATCATGAGCGCCGGCGACACCATCGAGATCTTCAAGGAGATGGGCCTGCCGCGCGACGTGGTGGACCGCTTCGCCCTGCGCGAGGTGAGCGGGACCCACGCGCTGGGCCACACGCGCATGGCGACCGAGAGCGCGGTGACCACGCAGCACTCGCACCCGTTCTCGACCGGCCTGGACCTGTGCCTGGTGCACAACGGCTCGCTGTCCAACCACAACCGCCTGCGCGAGCGGCTGCGCGACGAGGGGGTCGAGTTCCGCACCGACAACGACACCGAGGTCGCCGCCGGCTACCTCGCCTGGCGCCTGCGCCAGGGCGCCGGCCTCGACGAGGCGCTCGAAGCCGCGGTCAAGGACCTCGACGGCTTCTACACCTTCGCGGTCGGCACGCGCACGGGCTTCGCCGTGCTGCGCGACCCCATCGCCTGCAAGCACGCGGTGCTCGCCGAGACCGACGACTGGGTCGCCATGGCGACCGAGTACCGGGCCATCGCCGCGCTGCCCGGCGCCGGGCGCGCACGGATCTGGGAGCCGGCGCCGGCCAGGGTCTACAGCTGGAGCCGGAGCTGACATGATCGAGGTGGACCTGGGCCGCACCAGCCTGCGCGAGCTCAACCGGCGCCTGCACGCCCTCGATACCGGGACCAACGAGCTGGACTGGCGCATCCTCAGCCCGCAGGGCAAGCACTCGATCGCGGCCGGGCTGAGGCTGCCGCTCAACGTCGAGATCGACGGCCACGTCGGCTTCTACTGCGGCGGCATGAACAAGGAGGCCACGATCACGATCAACGGCCACGCCGGGCCCGGGGTCGGCGAGAACATGATCTCCGGCACCATCCGCGTGACCGGCAACGCCTCGCAGTCGGCCGGGGCCTCGGGCCACGGCGGCGTGCTGATCATCGAGGGCGACGCAAGCTCGCGCTGCGGCATCTCGATGAAGGGCATCGACATCGTGGTCAAGGGCTCGGTCGGCCACATGAGCGCCTTCATGGCGCAGCAGGGGCACCTCGTCGTGTGCGGCGACGCCCACCGGGACCTGGGCGATTCGATTTACGAGGCGATCCTCTTCGTGCGCGGCAAGGTGGCGAGCCTGGGTGCGGATTGCGTCGAAAAGGAGATGCGGCCCGAGCACCTCGAGACCCTGGCGAGGCTGCTCGAGAGGGCCGGGTCCGACGCCGACCCGACGACCTTCCGCCGCTACGGCTCGGCCCGCAAACTGTACAACTTCAACGTCGATCACGCGGATTCCTACTAGACCGGCGCGGGGAGAGGAACCAGCCATGAGCATCGATTCGCGCCATCTGCGTCCCTCGGCGACCTTCCCGCCGCAGGTCGTGGCCGAGATCCAACGCGCCGCCGACCAGGGCGTCTACGAGATCCGCGGCTACGGCGCCAAGCGGCGCGTGCCCAACTTCGACGACCTGATCCTGCTCGGCGCCTCGGTCTCGCGCTATCCGCTCGAGGGCTACCGCGAGCGCTGCGACACCGACGTCACGCTCGGCACGCGCCACGCCGAGACGCCGATCGAACTGAAGATTCCGATCACCATCGCCGGCATGAGCTTCGGCGCGCTGGGGACCAACGCGAAGGAGGCGATCGGCCGCGCCGCCACCGCGATGGGCACCAGCACGACGACCGGCGACGGCGGCATGACCGAGGAGGAGCGCCGGGCCTCGAAGGTCCTCGTCTATCAGGTCCTGCCGTCGCGCTACGGGCTCAATCCCGACGACCTGCGCCGCGCCGACGCGCTGGAGGTCGTGGTCGGCCAGGGGGCGAAGCCGGGCGGCGGCGGCATGCTGCTCGGCCACAAGATCACCGAGCGCGTGGCCGCCATGCGCGACCTTCCGGTCGGCATCGACCAGCGCAGCGCCTGCCGGCACCCCGACTGGACCGGCCCGGACGACCTGGCGATCAAGATCCAGGAGCTGCGCGAGATCACCGACTGGCGCATCCCGATCTACGTCAAGATCGGCGCGACCCGGACCCACTACGACACCGCGCTCGCGGTCAAGGCCGGGGCCGACGTGGTCGTGCTCGACGGCATGCAGGGCGGCACCGCGGCCACTCAGGACGTCTTCATCGAGCACGTCGGCATCCCGACGCTGCCCGCGGTGCGCCTGGCCGTGGAGGCGCTCAAGGAGATGGACATGCACCGCAAGGTGCACCTCATCGTCTCCGGCGGCATCCGCAGCGGCGCGGACGTGGCCAAGGCGCTGGCGCTGGGCGCCGACGCGGTCTCGATCGGGACCTCCGCCATGATCGCGCTCGGCTGCAACAAGCCGGTGTTCGTCGAGGACTACCACAAGCTCGGCACCGAGCCCGGCTACTGCCACCACTGCCACACCGGGCGCTGCCCGGTCGGGGTCACGACCCAGGACCCGGACCTGGAGGAGCGCCTGCCGCCGGAGATGGGCGCGCGCCTGCTCAGGAACTATCTGACGACCATGGTGCTCGAGCTGCAGACGCTGGCGCGCGCCTGCGGCAAGAGCCACGTGCTCAACCTCGAGCCGGAGGACCTGGCGGCGCTGAGCGTCGAGGCGGCCGCCATGGCGCAGGTGCCGCTCGCCGGCACGGACTGGATTCCCGGAAGCAACGGATACTGAATCGCCCGCGGGGGGCAAGCGGCAAGGGCCGGCCCGAACGCGACCAACAGGGAGGTAGGGGGAAATGGCAGCAGACCTGGCCAAGATCGCCAAGGAGCGTAACATCGAGTACTTCCTGATCAGCTTCGTGGACCTGTTCGGGGTCCTGCGCGCCAAGCTGGTGCCGGCGCGCGCCATTGCCGACATGCAGCGCGACGGGGCGGGCTTCGCCGGCTTCGCCGCGTGGCTCGACATGACGCCGGCGCACCCGGACATGTTCGCCATCCCCGACCCGGGCAGCCTGATCCAGCTCCCCTGGAAGCCGGAGGTGGCCTGGCTGGCCGGGGATTTGTGGATGGACGGCAAGGAGGTCGAGGCCTCGCCGCGCATCGCGCTCAAGCGCCAGATCGAGAAGGCGGCCAAGATGGGCTACCGGATGAAGTCCGGCGTCGAGTGCGAGTACTTCATCATCAGCCCCGACGGCAGCGCCATCGCCGACGAGCGCGACATCCAGGAGAAGCCCTGCTACGACCAGGCCGCGCTGATGCGCCGCTACGACGTGATCAGCGAGATCTGCGACTGCATGCTGGAGCTCGGCTGGGGCCCCTACCAGAACGACCACGAGGACGCCAACGGCCAGTTCGAGATGAACTGGGACTACGACGACTGCCTGGTCACCGCCGACCGCCACGTCTTCTTCAAGTACATGGTCAAGTCCATCGCCGAAAAGCACGGCCTGCGCGCGACCTTCATGCCCAAGCCCTTCGCCAACCTGACCGGCAACGGCTGCCACGCGCACGTCTCGCTCTGGGACAAGCCCGGCCGGAAGAATCTGTTCCACGATCCCAAGGGCGATCTCGGGCTGTCCAGCCTCGCCTACAATTTTCTCGGCGGGATCATCCAGTCGGCCGACGCGCTGGCCGCCGTGTTCAACCCGACGGTCAACAGCTACAAGCGCATCGAGGCCACGGTCACGCTGTCCGGCGCCACCTGGTCGCCCAACGCGATCAGCTATTCCGGCAACAACCGCACCCACATGGTGCGCATCCCCGACGCGGGCCGCTTCGAGCTGCGCCTGATGGACGGCGCGGCCAACCCGTATTTCCTGCAGGCGGGCGTGCTCGTGGCGGGCCTGGACGGGATCACGAACAAGCGCGACCCGGGCAAGCGCCTCGACATCAACATGTACGAGGAGGGCCGCCGGCTGAAGCGCATCCGGCGGCTGCCGCTCAACATGCTCGACGCGGTGCGCCTGTTCGCCAAGAGCAAGGTCGTGCGCGCCGGCTTCGGCGACGAGGTCGTCGACAGCTACGTCAAGCTTAAGCTGGAGGAGTGGCGCAGCTATTCGACCGCGCTCAGCCAGTGGGAGCGCGACCACACGCTCGACTGTTAGGCCGGCGGTGGGCGGGGCGCGACGATGCGCCCCGACGAATCGCCGCTCGTCCCGGTTGCCAGCCCCGCGCCGCTTGATTAGCCTGCGCCCAGGTCCCCCGGAGAACCGGTCTTGGTGAGGAGCCGAAGGCCATGTCCTTCATCGCCGAGCGCCTGTCGCGCATCAAGCCGTCGCCGACCATCGCGGTCACCCAGAAGGCGCGCGAACTCAAGGCCGCGGGCCACGACGTGATCGGCCTGGGCGCCGGCGAGCCCGATTTCGACACCCCCGACAACATCAAGGAGGCCGCGATCGCCGCGATCCGGCGCGGCGAGACCAAGTACACCAACGTCGACGGCACGCCCGAACTGAAGAAGGCCGTGTGCGAGAAGTTCCGGCGCGACAATGGCCTGGACTACACGCCCGAGCAAGTGACCGTCGGCACCGGCGGCAAGCAGGTGATCTACAACGCGCTGATGGCCACCCTCGACCCGGGCGACGAGGTCATCATCCCGGCGCCCTTCTGGGTGTCGTACCCGGACATGGTGCTGCTCGCCGGGGGCGAGCCGGTGATCGTCCCCTGCCCGCAGAACAACCGCTTCAAGCTCCAGGCCGACGACCTGGAGGCGGCGATCACCGAGAAGACCAAGTGGATCATCCTGAACAGCCCGTCGAACCCGACCGGCGCCGCCTACGGCGCCGAAGAGATGACGGCGATCACGGACGTGCTCGTGCGCCACGAACACGTCCGGGTGCTGAGCGACGACATGTACGAGCACCTGGTCTACGACGGCTTCGCGTTCGTCACCCCGGCGCAGGTCGAGCCGGCGCTCTATGAGCGCACGCTGACCATGAACGGCGTGTCCAAGGCCTATTGCATGACCGGATGGCGCATCGGCTTCGCCGGCGGCCCGAAGGACCTGATCAAGGCCATGGCCAAGGTCCAGTCGCAGAGCACCTCCAACCCGTCCTCGGTCAGCCAGGCCGCGGCGGTCGAGGCGCTGCGCGGCCCGCAGGACTTCATCGCCGCGCACAACGCGGTGTTCAAGGAGCGCCGCGACCTGGTCGTGGACATGCTCAACACCTGCCCCGGCCTGCAGTGCCACCGGCCGGAGGGCGCGTTCTACGTCTACCCCTCCTGCGCCGGGACGATCGGCAAGAAGACGCCGCAGGGCCGGACGATCGCCTCGGACGGCGACTTCGTCACCTACCTGCTCGAGGCCGAGGGGATCGCCGCGGTGCAGGGCGAGGCGTTCGGCCTGTCGCCCTACTTCCGCATCTCCTACGCCACCGCGACCGAGGCGCTGGAGGAAGCCTGCAATCGCATCCGGCGCGCCTGCGCGGCGCTGGCGTAATCGCAGCGCCTCGACGTGCCGTTTTCACGCCCGGCCCTGACCCTGCCCCGCACCGCGGGATGGAAAAATCCGGCAGATCAATATCTTACGACATCCGTCTCGATGGGCGGGGCCGGGGTGGAGGTGACGTGCGGCCGCCCGATGGCCTCTGTCCGGGCGCTCGAAACTCGCTCGGCGAGGTGAGCGGATGAAATTCGCGGTCATGGGAGCGGGCGCGGTCGGGGGCTACTTCGGCGCGCGCCTGGCCGCCGACGGCAACGACGTCGCCTTCATCGCCCGCGGCGCGCACCGCGAGGCGATGCGGCGCGACGGATTGACCGTCCTGTCGCCGCTCGGCGACATCCACATCGCGCACCCGGAAGTCCCGGACGACCTGCGTGACTTCGGCCTCGTCGACTTCGTCCTGTTCTGCGTCAAGCTGTGGGACGTGGAGGCGGCGGCCGAGGCGATCCGGCCGCTGCTGACGCGCGACACGGCCGTGATCCCGTTGCAGAACGGCGTCAGCGTCGAGGACACGCTGGCGCGGCTGCTCGGCCCGCGGTTCGTGATGGGCGGCGTGGCCCAGATCGCCGCCGCGATCGAGCGCCCGGGCGTCATCCGCCACAGCGGCAACATGGCGCGTCTCGTCTTCGGCGAGCGCGGCGGCACCGCGACCTGGCGCCAGGAGTGCATGCTGTCGGCCTGCACCGGCGCCGGGATCGAGGCCGAGGTCTCGGGCGACGTCGACCGGGCCGTCTGGGAGAAGTTCGTGTTTCTGGCCCCGCTCGCCGGGGCCACGTGCCTTTACCGGTGCGCGGTCGGCGGCGTGATGGGCGATCCCGAACGGCGCGCGCGCTTGGCCGCCCTGGTGCGCGAGGCGGCCGCGGTCGGCCGGGCCAAGGGCGTCGCGCTCGACGAGCGCCTCGAGCACCGCGTCCTCGCCTTCGTCGAGGGCCTGCCCGCGGACATGAGGACCTCGATGCTGACCGACCTGGAGGCGGGCCGGCGGCTCGAGCTCGACTGGCTGAACGGCGAGATCGTCCGCCTGGGGGTCGAGCTCGGCGTCGCGACACCCGCGAACGCGGCGGTCTGTGAGGCGCTGAAACCGTATGCGATGGGCGCGGCGGACTGATACCGATGAGCGCACGGGGCGACTCGGGCGCTCATCGATATCGGCGCGCCGGCCTGCGGTCCACACCCGGGCCGGGGGCCTAGAGCGGATCGTGATTGATTGGGACCACTTGGCGGCTCCAATCAATCACGTGAATCCGCTCTATACATTACGGTGGGAGCAGATCCGGGTCGATGAACCGCCTTCGGGCGATTCTCATCGACCCGGATCTGCTCTAGCTCATTGCGCCGCCTTGCGCCTTTCCAGGACGTTATCCAGCCAGTCGGGGTCCATCTCCGGCACGGAAGACAGCAGCAACTCCGTGTATTCGTGGTGGGGCGGCGTCAGAACCTGTTCCTTTTCCCCCTGCTCCACGATTTCGCCCTGCAACATGACGACGATTTCGTCGGAGATCGCCTTCACCGTCGCCAGGTCGTGGGTGATGAACATGTAGGAGACCTGGAGTTCGTTCTGCAGACGCTGCAGCAGCTTCAGGATTTCCTCCGCGACGAGCTGGTCGAGGGCCGAGGTGACCTCGTCGCAAATGATGATCTCCGGATCCGCCGCCAGGGCGCGGGCAATGCAGATGCGTTGCTTCTGTCCGCCCGACAATTCTCCCGGGAAGCGGTCTATGAACTCATCGGGATCGAGCTCGATCATCTGCAACAGCTCCCTGATCCGCCTTTCCTGCTCCGCGCCCTTGATCCCGAGATAGAATTTGAGCGGCCGGCCGATGATCTCGCGCACGCGCTGGCGCGGGTTCAGCGCCGTGTCCGGCATCTGGTAAATCATTTGCATCTTGCGCAGCTGGTCGCGGTTGCGCTGGGCGAGCGCCGCCGGCAGCGCCTCCCCATTGAACAGAACGCGGCCCTGGATCGGCGGAAGAAGGCCGGTGATCGCACGGGCGAGCGTGCTCTTGCCGCTGCCCGACTCGCCGACGACCGCCACCGTCCGCGCGCGGTGGATCTCGAGGTCGATGTCCTTGAGCACGAGAAGCAGGCCGCCGTAGCTCGCCGACAGGTTCTCCACCTTCAACAGCGGCCGTTCGTCTCCGCTCTGCGCCGTCGCCTGTTTGCGGAACGTGCGCACCGCCAGCAACCGGCGGGTGTAATCCTGTTTCGGATCGGCCAGCAGCTCGCGGGAATTACCTTCCTCGATCAAGTGTCCATACCGCAAGACCATGATCCGGTCGGCCATTTGCGCCACCACCGCGAGGTCGTGGCTGATGTAGATGGCGGCCGTGTGGAACTGATGCACCACGTCCTTGATCGCCGCCAGCACCTCGATCTGGGTGGTCACGTCGAGCGCGGTCGTCGGCTCGTCGAAGATGATGAGATCCGGCCGGCAGGCCATGGCCATGGCTGTCATCGCCCGCTGCAGCTGCCCGCCCGAGACCTGATGCGGATAGCGGAAGCCGATGCTGTCCGGGTCCGGCAGCTGGAGCCGGCGGTACAGGTCCTTCGCGTCCGCCTCCGCTTCCGCCCGTCCCTTGACCCCGTGCTGCACCGGCGTTTCGGTGAACTGATCGATCAGCCTGTGGGCCGGGTTGAAGGACGCCGCCGCGCTTTGGGCGACATAGGCGATGCGGGAGCCGCGCAACCTGCGCTTGGTATCCTCGGACGCGGCGATCAGATCGATCCCGTCGAAGACGATCGAGCCCCCGGTGATCCGGCAACCCGGCCGGGCATAGCCCATGCTCGCGATGCCGATCGTCGATTTGCCGGCGCCCGACTCGCCGATCAGCCCCAGCACCTCTCCGCGCCGGAGCCGTATGTCCACCCCGTGTACGATCTCGTGCCACTGTTCGTCCGCCTGGCCTTCGATCGTAAGCCCCCGCACCTCCAACAGGATCTCGCCTTCGGCGCCGTTGCCGTTTTCATTGCTCATCGCGAAGTCCGCTTGTTTTGTGCAGGAACCAGTCGACCACGAAGTTGACGCCCACGGTCAGGAGCGCGATGGCCCCGGCGGGAAGCAAGGGCGTGATGTCGCCGAAGGTAATCAGGGTCGCGTTGTCCCGCACCATGCTGCCCCAGTCGGCGGTCGGCGGCTGGATGCCGAGGCCGAGGAAGCTCAGCGCGCTGAGGAACAGGAACACGAAACAGAAGCGCAGCCCGAACTCCGCCACCAGGGGCGGCATGGCGTTGGGCAGCACTTCCCTCCCGATCACCCATGGCAGGCGCTCGCCGCGCAGGCGCGCGACCTCGACGAAATCCATGACCACGATGTTCATGGCGACAGCCCGGGCCAGGCGGAAGACGCGGGTCGAATCGAGCACGGCGATCACCAGGATCAGCGCCGGGATGGAGGTGCCCACGATGGTGAGGATCAGGAGCGCGAAGATCAGGCTCGGGATCGCCATCAACACGTCCACGACGCGCGCGAGGATCTGGTCCATCCAACCGCCCAGCGCCGCGGCCACAAATCCCCCCACCGCGCCGATCAGGAAGGCCAAACAGGTGGTGATGAAGGCGATCCCGATCGTGTTGCGCGCGCCGTAGAACAAGCGCGTCAGCATGTCCCGGCCCAGATTGTCGGTGCCGAGCACGAACCCCTCGCCCCAAGGCTCGAACTCGGCGCCGACGACCTCGGACTCGCCATACGGGGTCAGCACCGGCGCGAAGATCGAGACGAACACATAGAAAGCGATGACCAGGAGCCCGAACCGCGCGCTCCAGGGCGCCGTCCTCAGCAGTCTTAGAAATGCCACGCGCCGCCCCTCCCGTCACTTCGGATGCATGAGCCGCGGGTTGGTCATGATCGACAGCACGTCGGCGGTGAGGTTCAGCAGGATGTAGGTCGCCGCGAAGATCAGGGCGCTCGCCTGCACGACGGGGAGGTCCCGCTTGGACACGGAGTCGACCAGCAATTGCCCCAGGCCGGGATAGACGAACACGACCTCGACCACGACCACGCCGACCACCAGGTAGGCCAGGTTGATGACCACCACGTTGATGATCGGCGCCAGCGCGTTGGGTAGCGCGTGCTTCACGATGATGCGCGAGCGCCTCAGGCCCTTGAGGTTGGCCATCTCGATATAGGGACTGGCGAGCAGATTGATGAGCGCCGCGCGCGTCATGCGCATCATGTGCGCGACCACGACGAGCGTAAGCGTGAACGCGGGCAGCGCGGTCCGGTAGACGCGGTCCCAGAAGCCCAGCTCGTCGCTCACGTTCGAGATGCTGGGAAACATGCCTGCCTGCACCGCCAGGAACAGAATCAGGATGTAGGCGACGAAGAACTCGGGAAACGAGATCGAGCTGAGCGTCACGATGTTGACGATCCGATCGTACGGGCTGTTGCGATAAAGCGCCGCGAAGATGCCCAGCGTCAAGGCGACGGGCACCGAGATGGCCGCGGCGACCAGCGCGAGGAACAGCGTGTTCGCCAGCCGCCCGCCGATCAGCTCGGAAATCTCCCGCTGGTTCGCGAGCGAACGGCCCAGGTCGCCTTGCGCCATGCCGGCGAGCCACTCGATGTAGCGCTGGTACGCCGGAAGGTCGAGCCTCAGTTCCCGCCGGAAGGCGGCGACGGTCTCGGGCGTGGCGGACTGTCCGAGAATGGCCTCGGCCAGGTCGCCGGGAAGCAGCTCGACCCCCAGGAAGATAATGAGCGATACGACGAACAGGGTGAGGAGGCCCAGCGCCAGGCGCTGGGCCACCATCACCGCGATCTTGGCCATCGAGCGTAAACCGGACTGGTCATGCCGGCGGGAGCGTTATCAAGCGAACCACCAGCGTTCCATTCCCTTCGTGCCGTCAAGATCCTTGTCCGCCCCCATCTGGTCCTCGTGCTGGACCTTCTTGCTCATGGCGAAGACGTAGTTGGCGAACATGGGAACGACCACGCCGCCCTCGTCGCGGACGATCTTCTGCATCTCGACGTACATCTCGCGCCGCTTGGCCTGGTTCAGCTCGGCGCGGGCGAGCTTCAGCAGCTTGTTGAACCGATCGTGCTTCCAATACGTGTCGTTCCAGGGCACCCCTTCCGCGTAGGCGGTGGAGAACATCCAGTCCTCCGTCGGTCGGCCGCCCCAATAGACCGCGCACCACGGCTTCTTCATCCAGACGTTGGACCAGTAGCCGTCGTTGGGCTCGCGCACGACGTTGATATCGATCCCGGCCTTCTTTGCGTGCTCCCTGTACAAGACCGCCGCGTCGACCGCACCGGCAAAGGCGGCATCGGCCGCGCTCAAATCCACCTTGAGGCTGCTCAAGCCCGCCTTCTTGAGGTGGAACTTGGCCTTGTCCGGATCGTACTTACGTTGCGGTAGGTCGGAGGCGTAGTAAAAGTTCGACCGGCCGATCGGATGATCGTTGCCGAGCACGCCGTGCCCGCGCAGGACCGATTGCAGCAAAGCCTCGCGGTCAACCGCAAATTTCAGCGCCAAGCGCACGTCGTTGTTGTCGAACGGCGGCGTATCGGTGCGCATCGCAAAGGTGTAGTGCTGCGTACCGCTGGTTTCCTCGATCCGGATTTTTTTGTTGCGCTTCAGCAGATGCACGGTCTTGAGGTCGACGCGATCCATCGCGTCGATTTCGTCGGTGGTCAGCGCATTGGTCCGCGCGGTCACGTCGGTGATGACGAGAGCCTCGGCCTCGTCGAAGTGGGCGCGGCCTTCCTTCCAGTAGTTCGGATTGCGTTTCAGCGACGCGCGCACGCCGGGCTCGTAGCTTTGCAGAACGTAACCGCCCGTGCCCACGCCGGATTGCCATTCGACCTTTCCGTCCTTGGCCGGCATGATCGCCACGTGATAGTCGCTGACGATGAACGGGAAGTCGGCGTTGCCCGACTTCATCTTGAAGACGACCGTATCCTTGCCGTCCGCCTTGACCTCCTCGATCGCGGCGAGGATGGCCTTGGCCGCGGACTTGGAGTCCTCGCCGAGATGATGGTTGATCGAGGCCACGATGTCGGCGGCGTCCAAGGTCTTGCCGTTATGGAACTCCACACCCTTGCGCAGCTTGAAGGTCCAGGTCACCGCGTCGGGCGAGGCCTCGAAGCTTTCCGCGAGCTCGGGGATGAGTTCGCCGGTGTTGCTCACTTCCGTCAGGTGGTTGCGCAGGCCGTAGCCGACAAACTGCATGTAGCTGTCGGTGAACGTCGCCGGATCGAGAGTGTCGGTCGTCGATCCATGCCCGATGCCGATCCGTAGTTTGCCGCCTTTCTTCGGCATCGCGGCACGCGCCTTGCCGCCCAGCATCGTCGTGGCCAAGGCGCCCGTAGCACCCAGGGCCGCGGCTTGAGCCATAAACTCTCGGCGGGAGATCCGCCCCGCCTCGAGCATGTGCTTGAGTTCATTGAGTCTGGTCATTGGTCTTCTCGGCCTTTCTCTTCCATGCAAAGCGGGCCCGAACGCCGTCGGGTCCGTTGCCTCCCTATACTGCGCTCATGATGCGGCAAACGCCGTTTCGGTGCAACAAGGCCGGAGCGCACGTGGGGCAACGGATTTCGCGCCGGGCGCGGAATCGGCCGCTCCGGGATTTGCAGGAACCGGCAGGGGAGCGGCCCCCCAATGAGGATTGCCGGCACCGGGATGGCGCGGCCGCGGTCGAAATCCTCGAGGGTTTCCGCCGGGCGCACCGCCGCCGGCTCCGGCCACGGAATCCCTGCCGTTGCGCCCCGCACCGCCGGCCAACGGCGTTGCATCCTGCGGCGGCCTTGGCTACGGTCCGGGCGCGTCCGGCCCGGCAGGGCGCCGGCCCGCGGAGGGGTGGCCGAGCGGTCGAAGGCGCACGCCTGGAGAGCGTGTATACGGCGATGAGTCGTATCGTGGGTTCGAATCCCACCCCCTCCGCCAGCAAGTCCTTGTTATCGCTCATAAAACGCTCGGGATTCGAACCCATGGTCCGGTTCCCGGGAGTTTCCGGGACTTTGCGAGGGGCACCATGAGGCGCACCATATTTGTGAGCCGGACCGGGAGAGCCTTATCTCGCCGCCCTATCCGCCGACGGCATTGTCACATAATCCTCAGCGGCTCGCAGCTTGGACGGCTCGCAGCCGAGGTCAGGCCGCGACGCTCGCGCTTCGCCAAACGTCGAACGATGTGGTTCGAAGCTCTTTGTACATGGATCATTTGAGGAGGTGGCGCTGGTGATAGAAGGTGTTATCGGTCGCAGAATGGACGGAAAGGAAGCGTTGCGCCGAGCCGGGTGACTTGAACCTCTGCCGTTTGCGCTCGCGCGGCCGAACCGGCCGGTGCGAGTTCTCGGCTCTGTTGTTGGCCCTCGGACCGCGATCGTGTTCTGCCACAAGGCCTATGGCTCGGAAGGCTGACGGGTAAGAGCGAAGTTTGTCCGTCACGATCCTGGAAGGCGCGAATCCCCGCTTCTTGAGCAGTTTCTTCGTCCGCTTTCCAGCGGCTTTGGCGTCTCGCTTGCTTTGGACGAGGAAGTCCAGAACTTCGCCTTCGTTGTCCACGGCGCGCCAGAGCCAATAACGCTTCCTCTGGATGACGATCACCATCTCGTCGAGGTGCCAGTGATCGCTGGGCCTCGGTCGGGTGCGCCGCAGATTGGCGGCGATGGTCGATCCAAACTTCAGGAACCAGCGGCGCACGGTCTCGTAGGAGACGTCCGGGCCCCGCTCGGCGAGCATCTCCTCCACATCGCGAACACTCAGGGTGAACCTGGCGTACATCCAGATCGAACGGCCGAAGATATCGGGTCGGAAGCGATGACGCTTGAACAAGGGCTGGCGCATCGATCCAGCCCAAAGCCGAACTCATTTTGGAGCCAGCCCAGTTCATGTGACAACGCCGGGACAAGCATTCAGAAGCCAAAGCGATCGACTCGCCGATCTCGCCCCAACTCAAAAAATAGATTGGCATACCGGTCTAAAGGTTGTACCGGTATGCCATGCGGTTCGAAAAGATCCCACGGCCCCAAAAGAAGGGCTTGCTCGTCGCCCAACGGCTGCTGGAAGAGTTCCGCCGCTCGCAGGTGGAGCCCGGCGGGCGGCTGCCTCCTGAGCGGGAGCTCGCGGAACGTCTGGGGGTCAGCCGTACGGTGGTCAGGGAGGCCTTAAGCGCCCTTCAAATGGCGGGTGTTGTCGAAAGCCGCGTTGGCGACGGCACGTACATCACCGCGACTTTCAGTGCCGGGAAACCGGGTCTTCCTCCCCTTCTCAAGAATCTCGATGCGAGCGTAAGTGTTGTAGAGGCCATGCAGGCACGAGAAGCGCTCGATATAAGCGCTGGTCATCTCGCCATCGAAAACGCGAAGAACGGTGAGCTAGCCGTCCTGGATGACATCGTCGCGACGCTCTGCAAGGCAGTCGATGGTGGTGAGATTCTCCGGTACCTCGAGCTCACCCTCGACCTTCATATTGCGATCGCCAAAGCCGGCGGCAACGGCGTTCTTGAGCAGGCCGTCGTCTACCTTATCGATTTAATCAAACCACATCTCTGGGTCGTGGCCCAGAATTACGATCAGACAGTGATGGAAGAATCGCTCTCGATCCATGTTGCGATGGTAGACGGGATAAAAAATCGCGATCTCAAGGCTCTGATCGCTGCGGTGCAAAAACACTACCGTGATTATCCCAGCCTTCAGCAGTGATCGGTGAGCCAAGTGCAGCGCTCGCCGAGACGCATCACCGTGATCACGACCGGCGGAACAATTGCCGAGGCTCCCCAGTCGAATCCGAATCGTCGCCATTCCACAGCCGCGGACCTGTTGCGGCGTCTCCCGCCGCTTCAGAGCATTGAGGTCACCACGGTGGATCTCTTTGACCTGCCAAGCACGTTCCTCACCTTCGACCACATGATGCAGATCGCCGCCGCAGCCGATGCGGCGATTGAGAGCGGCGCGGACGGGATCGTCGTCACGCACGGCACGGACACCTTGGAGGAGACGGCCTATTTCGTTGACTTGGTCGGCAGGAACGGCAGGCCGGTCGTTTTCACTGGTGCCATGCTGCCGCCGGAGGTGCCGGGAGCCGACGGCAGTTTCAATCTGCGCAACGCGCTACTGATCGCTGCCAGCGAGGAATCGGCCGACCGGGGCGTGCTGGTGACCTTCGCGGCCGAGATACATGCCGCCCGGGACGTGGCGAAGGCGCACACCATGAGTCTCGGCGCCTTCAAGAGCTTGGATTTCGGTCCTCTGGGAAGCGTGGACGAGGACCGAGTCAGTTTCCGCCGGAATGTACCGCCCAGCGAGCAGTTCCCTGTTTCGAAAGTGACCGCCCGCGTCGAGGGGGTGAAATGCTATGCCTCGATGAGCGATATCCAACTGCGCGCTCTGACAGAGGCCGGCATCGACGGCGTTGTGCTGGAGACCCTCGGATCGGGGCAGGTTCCGCCATCGCTCATGCCCGCCATCCGTGAGGCGATCAGCGCCGGCGTGGTGATTGTCGCGACCACCCGCTGCCCCTCGGGACATCTGTTGCGAAATCACTACGGCCTTGCCAATCGGGTCGAGGGGGACGAGCGCGACCTGCAGAGTCGCGGCGTTCTCTTTTGCGATCTGCAGGGACCGAAAGCCCGGATCAAGTTGGCCGTAGGCTTGAGCGCTGGCCTGGGCCTGAAGGATTTGAGGCGCGTTATTTGACTCCGTCATCGATCCGGGCCTGAGGACGATGAGCAGCGGAATAATGGATCAGGCAAATTAGGGAGGAATGCCATGAAACGGCAACTTTTGTCTTCTTTCCTGGCGGCGACCATCATGGCCGCCCTCGGTCTTGCCAGTTATGCGATTTCGTCCGCGGCGTTGGCGCAGACCACTGAAAGCAAGCTTTACGAGGTCTTGAAACGCGGCAAAGTCATCGTCGGCGTCACGTCCGAAGTCCCGCCCTTCGGCGGGATTAACAAGGACGGCAAGCTCGAGGGTTTCGATATCGATATCGCCCACCTCATCGCCAAGAGCCTCTTCGAGGATCCGAATAAAATCGAACTCAAACGGATTGCCTTTCCAGCCCGCTGGAGCGCTGTCGGCACCGGTGAAATCGACTTCGGCATCATGGTGACGACCATATGGCCAGATCGCCTTGCCCGGGTGAATTTCACCCGTGGTTATATCCGCTCTGGGCTGTCGATTCTCGCCCGTGACGACGTGGCGGTACAAAACTACGGGGAATTGAACAGCCCTGAGTATACCATGGCCATCCTGGACACGCCGAGCGAGCACAAGCTGATGAAGCAACGGCTCCCGAAAATGAAGGTCCTCATTCTCGGAAACGAGGCGGACATGCTGACGGCCGTCCGGACCGGGCGCGCCCAGGCGCTCCTGATCGATGTACCGGTCGCGGCGTGGCGGGCCAAAACCCTGCCCAACCTTCGTGATCTCGGCATCGTGGGTGCGGGGACGCGGAACGCCATCTTTATGCGCCAGAACGATTTTCAGTGGTGGTACTACTTGGACCAGATGGTCGCCGAAATGCGTTGCGGTTCGCTCCACAACGAATACAAGGCGATCTACAACAAGTGGTTCGATGTGGACCCGCCGCCTCAGAGCACGTGCCTGGCGTTCCAAGCGGAGTAGTGATGCTGCGCGACGGGCGGCGAGGACTACGCCTCGCCGCTCGTCGCACGAACTTTTCCCCCGGTTACCATCCGCTGTCACATGATCACTATCCGGAACCTGCAGAAGTCGTTCGACGATCACGTCGTACTCCGTGATGTCAACCTCAAGGTCGATCGCGGCGAAGTCGTGGTCGTGATAGGGGCGAGCGGATCCGGCAAGACGACGCTGTTACGCTGCCTGAACTTCCTGACCGAGTACGAGCGTGGGCAGATCGTGATCGACGAAAAGCTCATGTGGTACCAGGACGAAGCCTGCACCAAGAAGCGGCCAATGCGGGAGATCGCGGCGGATCGGGCGACTGTCGGGATGGTGTTTCAGAGTTTCAATCTTTTTCCGCATCGCACCGTCCTTGACAACATCACGATGGCGCCAATGAGCGTCAAGAGCAAACGTTTACCCAGGGACCAGGCCGACGCCGATGCGCGGGACCTGCTCGAACGGGTCGGCCTCTTGGACAAGGCCGATGCCTTTCCCGGGACGCTGTCGGGTGGTCAGCAGCAGCGAGTGGCGATCGCTCGCGCCCTCGCGATGCGGCCCAAGATCATGCTCTTCGACGAGGTGACCTCTGCCCTCGACCCGGAATTGGTCGGAGAGGTTCTCGGCGTTATGCGCCAGCTCGCGAAGGATGGCATGACGATGATCGTCGTCACACACGAAATCCATTTCGCCCTGGAGGTCGCCAACCGGATCGTCTTCATGGACGAGGGGAGTGTGGCCGAAGAGGGCCCTCCGAGGAAGCTGCTGCTCAATGCTGAATCCGCCAGGCTTCAGGCGTTCCTGAGACGCTTCACGGAAGTGAGTTACCTTACGGCGCAGTTATCCGGCGCCAATGATGAGGCGGCGGAAGCGTGAACCAGCACCTCCGATTCGACCTCGATTACCTGCTCCGGCATTTGCCGGATTTCCTCCCGGCAATGCTTCTGGCGCTGGAAATCTTCGCGGTGGCGCTTTTCGTCGCGTTTTTTGCCGGGGTCGTTCTCGCGGTTGCGCGACTTTCCCGCGGACCCTTGTACGTCGCCGCGACCGCCTACATCGAGTTTTACCGCAACACGCCCCTGCTGATTCAGCTCTATTTCGTGTTCTTCGGGCTGCCCGCGGCTGGGATTGTTTTTTCTCCGTTTGTCAGCGGCGTGGTCGCCCTCGCAGCCCAGCACGCCGCCTTCTTTGCGGAGATTCTTCGCGGCACGATCCAGTCGATCAGCCACAACCAACGCGAAGCCGGTCTTGCCCTGGGCATGATGCCGCAAAGCGTAACGCGGCTCGTCATTCTGCCCCAGGCAATCCGTAACGCCATTCCCGCTATGGGAAATCAGCTCGTCCTGCTCTTGCACGATACTTCGCTCGTTTCCACCATCGGAGTCGTGGAGATCACCCTCCGGGGCCGCACCCTGGCCGAGCAAAGCGCGGCCAGCTTCGAGATGTTCTTCGCGGTGGGCATGATCTACCTGCTCCTCTCGGCGATCTTTTCATTGCTCATGCGCGGCGTCGAGCAGGCCTATCGTTTCGCCAGGTGAAGCCATGCAGGATCTGAGCTCGAGCCTGCCTTATCTTTTCGAAGCGTCTGGAGTGACGATGGGCCTCGCCATTCTTGCAATCCTTCTGTCGACGGTCGTGGGGCTCCTGATCGGAATTTTGAGCATCCTGGCGGGCAGACTGGGGAAGAGCATCATTCTCGGGTGCGTCTATGTAATCCGTGGCATCCCGATCCTGGTTCAACTGTTCCTGGTTTACTTCGGATTGCCTTTCTTCGGCATCATCGTCGACCCATACACGGTCGCGGTGCTAGCGATTTCATTTCACATGGGGGCATTGGTCACGGAGGTCGTGCGAGGGTCAATTCTCGGCGTTCCAAGCGCTCAGTCCGAAGGCGGCCTCGCCCTGGGAATGACACCCGGGCAGCTCGTGTGGCAGATCCTTCTGCCCCAGGCGCTGCGGGCGGCAATCCCGCCCTACGTCAGTCTGATCCCCATTACGATCAAAGCAACGGCACTTGCCTCGGTGATCAACATTTGGGAACTCACGTTAGCGAGCAAAGAAATATCGAGTCAAACCCTGGAAACCTTCCAGGTATTCGGGTTCGCTTTAGCAATATATTTCGCACTTTGTTACCCATTTACAATTCTGGGCAAGCGGTTGGAGGGGCGATTTACGTCTTATCGGAATTGACAGGCATGGATGTACCTCAGAGCAACGGGTCTCCGGCGACGGCTTGGGCCGAGCTATTTGCGGCGCCGCTCTTCACAACCGACCGCCAGATGGGCGCGCTTCTTGCCGAGGAAGGCCGTCGCAACGGATCGACAGTCAATCTGATCGCATCGGAAAGCTACTGCCCGCGGGCCACGGTCGAGGTCGAGGCCTCGATCCTCGTGACTAAAAATGCCAGCGGCTATCCAGGGGCACGAGAAGTCGCCGGCTGCGAGGTCTTCGACAAGATCGAACGGCTAGCCCAACGGAGAGCGGAGCGCCTATTCGGGGCGGACCATGCCAACGTGCAGGCCATCGCATCCACGGTCGCGAACATCGCCGTCCTGCGGGCCTTGCTCGACCCGGGCGATCGGATCCTGTCGCTGCAGGGTTCGGCGGGTGGGCATCACAGCCATGGGGCCGCTTATCACCTCACTGGCCAGGACTATGCGGTCACCGGCTTCGGGGTGGATGAGGCGGCCCAGGGCATCGACCTCGAGGCGGTGCGGAGATTGGCCGAGGAGGTCCGACCTCGGATCATCATAGCCGGGTCGACCGCCTATCCCCGCGCGATCGATTTCCGCGGCTTGCAACGGGTCGCCGAATCGGTCGGCGCCCTCTTTTTCGCCGATATCGCGCATGTGGCAGGTTTGGTCGCAGCCGGGATTCACGAGAATCCCACACTCTATTCGGATGTCGTCACCACATCCACGCACAAGACGTTTTGCGGTCCACGTACCGGTGGCTTGGTGTTGTGCAAGACTCGCCATGCGGCGGCAATTGACGCGGCCGTGTACCCAGGACTCCAAGGGGCGCCTGGCGCCCATATCATAGCGAGTCGGGCGGTGCTCTTCGATCTTGCGGCGCGCGAGCCCTTCCGCCGCTTGATGCTCGCCGTCGTCACCAATGCCCAGGCCCTTTCCGGTGCGCTGCAGGAGGCGAACCTACCGCTCTATCTCGGCGGTACGGATACGCACATGGTGGTCATCGACTTGCGTCAGAAACCATGGGATCCACTGCGCGTGGAGCGACGGCTCGAGCGCCATGGTTTGCTCGTGAACCGGGTTGGCCTGCCGCCGCGCAAGGCGGACAAGAGTGGCCTCGGATTGCGGCTAGGCACGACCGCCATGACGATCCGAGGCATGAGCGCGCGCGAATTTGCCGAGCTCGGCCCGATCATCGCGGGATTACTCGAAGACGGCGACGGCGATCGCATGGAATCGGCGGCCTTCGGGGAGATCGCGGCTTTGGCGCGCCGTTACCCGTTACCGGATGCAGCTTTGGTGCCGCACACAGCGAACGTGGAGGAAAGTTTACATGCTTGACGACCGGCACCGGGCCAATGCAGGCCCCCTCGTAGGGCTGCGCGTTATCGATGCCGGAACAATGATTGCCGGGCCCTTGGCGGCCACGCATCTTGCAGATTTCGGTGCCGACGTTGTGAAGCTGGAGTTGCCCGGCGTCGGCGATTCGATGCGCCACTGGACCCCCATGAAGGAGGGGAAATCTCTCTGGTGGAAAGTGATCGCGCGCAACAAGCGCCTCATCACCCTGAACCTCTCGACCAAGGAAGGACAAGGTCTGTTCAAGCGGCTGGCCGAGACTGCGGACATCGTGATTGAGAACTACCGACCGGGCACCTTTGAACGTTGGTGCCTGGGGTATGACGTACTGTCCGAAATCAATCCAGGGCTGGTCCTGGTCCGGGTCTCGGGCTTTGGCCAGAGCGGCCCCTATTCCCATCGGGGCGGTTACGGGACGATTGCCGAGGCCTTTAGCGGCGTGCCCGCCTTCACCGGTTTTCCGGACAGGCCGCCGACCTTGCCGGGCTTCCCACTTGCCGACTCGGTGGCGGCAACCTTCGCCGCCATGTCAGCCATGTTCGCAATCTACGAGAGGGACCAGGGTGGCTCGGGGAAAGGTCAGGAGATCGACGTTAGCCTTTACGAGCCACTTTTCCGCCTGGTCGAGGCGCAGGTGATCGGATTCGACCAGCTTGGGATTGTCAAACAGCGCCAAGGCAACCGTCTGGCCGAGGATTCGCCGCGGAACACCTATCAGACGCGCGACGGGCGCTGGGTCGCCATCTCGGCAAGCTCACAGAAGACTTTCGAGAGACTGCTCAAGGCTATGGGAATGCCAGAGCTGATCACCGATTCGCGATTTACGGACAATGTGAAGCGCTGCGAGAACGCCGACGTATTGGACGAGATGATCGCCGATTGGTTCGTCGAGAGAGACTTTGACGAGATCATGTCTTTGTTCAACGAGGCGAATGTCGTCGCGGGCCCAGTGCTCGATATCAGGGACATCTTCAATGATCCGCATTACCAGGCTCGCAAGGATATCGTCGAGGTCCCTGACCATGAATTCGGCACGGTCCGTATGCAAGGGCCAACGCCGCGGTTTGGTCGCACCCCAGGGAAGGTCTGGCATTCGGGCGGGGCGTTGGCCGCTGCCAACGAGGCCATCTACCTAGAGGAACTGGGTTTGAATCATGACGAGCTCGAGCGACTTCGGGTCCTCGGCGTCATCTGAGTGCGGACGGGCGATGGGAATGAGCGATTACGGCGGCGTGTACATCGTAGGGGCCGGTCAAACCTCGTACGAGAAGCGTACCGACAAGCCCGTCCAACGTGTCCTCTGGGAGGCGGTAGATGTTGCCCTTCGCTCAGCCGGGCTAACCTGGCAAAACGTCGACGGCCTTGCGGTCTCCTCTTTTGTCCTGCCGCCGGACAACGTAACCGTCATGGCGGAGCATTTTGGGTTGGAGCCACGTTGGCTGTTCCAGGGGTTGTACGGCGGCGCTTCAAGCATCATCGGCATGCTTCACGCCGCGCGGGCCATTCAGGCGGGTGACGCAGACGTCGTCGCATGCGTTGCCGGTGACGTGTTCGACGTGGCGACGCATAACGACATGATAGATCGGGCCTTCAATTCTTCGATGCGAGACTACCTAGCGCCCTACGGCTTCGGAGGAGCAAATGGGGTTTTTGCATTGCACACGCGACTTTACATGGAAGAGTTTGACGCGACCCGCGAGGACTTCGGCCATCTGGCGGTGGCGCAGAGGCAAAACGCGCTGCTAAACCCGAACGCACTCTTCCAGACACCGCTCACTTTGGAGGAATATCTGAATGCTCGCCTCATAGCCGAGCCGTTACGGCTCTTCGATTGTGTTCTTCCCTGCTGCGGGGGCGACTGTGTTGTTCTTGCCGGCGCGGATGTCGCCGGCCGCCTCGATGTCCCCCTGGTCCGCATTCTGGGTGGCGGTGAGATCCATAACTACCAGGCAAACGACGTTTACTCCCTCCGTGGCGGCTGGGAGGCTTTTCGCGAACGCATGTACGATCAAGCAGGCCTAGGCCCGGGGGAGATGGATTTCCTGCAGCTCTATGATGACTACCCGGTGATGGAATTCATCCAGCTCGAAGGGCTGGGTTTCTGCGCCAGAGGCAAAGCCGCGAACCTTATTACGGAAAAGAATACGACCGTGGACGGGGATCTGCCGATCAACACCGGAGGCGGCCAGCTCTCGGCGGGCCAGGCGGGGGCCAGTGGGGGCATGATCGGCGTTGTCGAGGCGGTTCAACAGCTTCGGGGCGAAGCCGGGGCGCGTCAGGTCGAGTGCCGCCGAGGGATCGTTTCCGGCTATGGCATGGTCTCCTACGGACGGGGCTTATCGTCCAGCGCTGCCATTCTCGCCCGATGCAGCAAGGAAGACCACTCATGAACGACAGGCCGATGCCTAAGGTATCCGCCGTGAGCCAGCCTTTCTGGGCAGCGTGTAACAGCGGGGATTTGATGCTACAGCGCTGTGAAGTGGACGGCTGCAGAAAGTTCCTGTTCTATCCGCGCGTTTGCTGCCCCTACTGCGGTGGCGGTAACTTGACATGGGAGAAGGTTTCCGGACGCGGGTGGATACGGAGCTTCACACAGGTCCATCGGCCACAGCATGAAAGCTTCCAAGATGAGGTGCCGATCTATTTCGTTGCGATTGAATTGGAAGAAGGTCCGCTTTTTTACAGCCGGCTGAGCAATAGACCGGGTTCCAACGAGAATCTCATGGGCCGGGCAGTCAATGTTGTCTTTGTCGATCCGGGCTCAGGCCAGAACCTGCCGTATTTCGCCCTTACCGAGGAGTGCGGCTAGAGCGAACGCCGTTTAGCCCGAATTATTCACGACGCGGCGTGAATTTGGCGGTGAGCGTAGATTAACCTGTTGATATATCGTAGAGTCTCTGGTGTGCCATCCAGGCTCCCGACAACACGAAAACCTACGGCTTGTCCGCCGTCGGCGCCTCTGAGACAGATTGGGGTTATTGAACAACGGAGGATTTCTGGGTCATCGTAGCCGTCAAGGAGCGAAGATGAGACAGAATTCCGGGCCACTGAAAGAGTCGTCTGAACAGGTTGTCAAGGACACATTTTATGTGGCGCGCGCTACACAGAGTCATCAAACCATCTGGCCAGAGTCATCAAACCATCTGGCCAGCTACAGCAGTGGCCACGGATAGAAATCAGGGCGTAGTACACCGCCGTCAAGCGCGTCGGTGCTTTCCGGCCCTTATGGGAAGATGCTCAGAATATCAGTAGGATATCGTATAAGATCGTAGATTGAGCGGTGGTGCCCAGGGGCGGAATCGAACCACCGACACCGTGATTTTCAGTCACGTGCTCTACCGACTGAGCTACCTGGGCACGGACGTTGCGGTGGGCGCCGAGCGCTTATAGGGAAACTGATCCCGACTGTCCAGTCCTCGCAAGGGGCGTGTCGGGAACGCCCGATACGACCGGTTCATGTAGCATTCATTTAGCACGCGATCGGTCGGGTTCTTGTCCGGCTGGCGCATTTTCCGTTTAGGCGGAACCAGCCCACACCCCCGCCCGCCGCCCGGCGCGTCATGGCCGCCGGGCCGGCGGTCCCGCCTCGCTGTCGAGGAAGCGCCGGGCGCTCGGGGCAAGCAGGGGATGGTGCGCCTCGAGCAGCGCGAGCGCCCGCTCGGCCAGCCCGGGCGCGCCGCCCCACTTGCCCGAGACGACGGCCAGGCGCAGCACCTGCCGATCCTCGGGCAGGACGTCGAGCAGCCAGGACGCGTGCGCCACCGCCGCGCCGTAGCGCCGGGCGAGGTGGAGGGTGACGACCAGGCCGATCCGCGCGTTGAGCGCGTGCGGGTCCTGCTCGAGCGCACGCTCGAACATGGCCTGCGAGCGCGCGAGCCGCCCGGCCCGGCCGAGCGCCTGCGCGGCGAGGTCGAACAGCTGGCGGTTGCCGCTCGCGCCACAGGCGCGTTGCAGGGCCTGCGCGCGCGCCTCGTCGAGCCCCGGCCCGCCCCGCTCCGCCCGGTCGAGCGCCTCGATGCAGGCCCGGTAGGCCGCGCCCAGGCGCCGGTCCGCGTCCCGGTACGCCGGGCCGCTTTCGGCGCGCAGGGCGGCGACGCGCGCGGCGGGGATCGCCTCGTAGCGCCCCTGCCCGCCGGCGCTGACGATGCCGACCAGACGCCCCGCGGCGTCGAGCAGCGCGCCGCCGCTGTTGCCCGGCTCGCTGGGCGCGGAATGGTGCAGCCGGGCGAGCGGCTTGCCCGGCGCCGGCCCGACGATCGGCCGTCCCGGCGGGTAGACGCGCACCCGGCCGCCGGCCGCGTCCGCCGCCACCGTGTAGAGCGCGCCCCCGGGCGCCGCCTCGGCGGGCGCGAGCGCGGGCCCGGGGTCCAACCCGGCCGCGCGCAGGAGTGCGAGGTCCCCCGCGTAGGCGCTCGGCACGACCTCGGCCTCGATCCGGCGGCCGTCGCGCAGGACGAGCACGGCGCGGGCCGCATCGGCGACCACGTGCCGGTTGGTGACCAGCAGGTCCGGGCCGATGCGCACGGCGCTGGCCAGCGGATCGAAGGCGGAGACCGCGAAGACCGCGTCCCGGGCCGCGCACACCGGCGCCGGCGCGGCGCACGGCGGGTCCTTCGCCGCGGCGGCCGAGCCGACCAGCCATAGAGCGAGCGCGAGCGGCGCCCATGCGGGCGCGCGGGTCGGCCGGGCCGCGCTCACGGCGGCAGGGCCAGCTCGAGCGTGACCGCGGCGCCGTCGCGAACGACGGCCACGGCGACCCGGTCGCCGGGCCGATACAGGGCGAAGGCGCCGGTGACGTCGCTCGCCTTGCGGACCGTGCGCGCGCCCACCGCCGTGACCACGTCGCCGGGGCGCAGCCCCGCGCGCTCGGCCGCGCCGCCGGGACTGACGGCGACGACCCGCGCGCCGGCCAGCGCCGCGCGCCGCTCCGGCGCGAGGTCGGCCACCCGCAGGCCCGAGCGGGCCCGGATGACCCGCCCGCGCGCGGCCAGGTCCTCGACGACGCGGCGCACCAGCGCGGTGGAGGCGGCGAAGTTGACCCCGATGTCGGCGTCCGTGTCCTTGGTGAAGATGGCGGACAGCACGCCGACCAGGCGCCCCTCGGCGTCGACCAGCGCGCCGCCCGAGGCGCCCGGGTTCACGACCGCGTCGGTCTGCACGAAGTCCTCGATCGGGTTGAAGCCGACGCCGCTGCGGTGCAGGGCCGAGACCACGCCGCACGTGACCGACAGGCCGAGGCCGAACTGGTTGCCCACGGCGCACACCGGCGCGCCGAGCGCCGGCTCCGGCGCGTCCGGCAGGACCGGCAGGTCGGCCTCCACCTTGAGCAGGGCCAGGTCGGTCGGCGGATCGCGGCTCACCAGCTCGGCCGGGGCCTCGCGCCCGTCGGGCAGGCGCACGGTGATCGCGACCGCGCGGTCCACGACGTGCAGCGCGGTCACGAGGTGGCCGCCGTCAAGGATCGCCACCGCCGTGCCCTCGGGCGCGGTGCCCGGCGGCACCTGCGGCCGGCCGCCCCGCTCGTGGCCCGGCCACAGCGGCAGGACGCTGACCACGGAGTCCAGAACCTCGGGCGGGAACGCGCGGGCGGGCCAGGGCCACGTCAGGAGAAGGCCGGCCAGCATCGCCGCGCGCAGCCAATGGGCCGGACGCGCGGCTTCGCGCGTCCGTTCCCGGCCGCCGCTAGCACCCACCGCCGGACCCGCCGTCGTCGTCGCCCGGGGCCTCGGCGGCCGGGGCCTCGTCGCTGGGCACGCGGTACACGCCGCGCAGCCAGCGGCCCAGATCGACGTCGGCGCAGCGGCGCGAGCAGAACGGGCGGAACTCGTGCCGGGTGGGCACGCCGCAGATCGGACAGCGGCGGCCCGCCGCCGCGCCGGCCTCGTCGTCGCGCATCGCACTCACTCTAGGCGATCAGTTCCGGGATGCGGTTGGGTAGCGTCGGGCTCGCCACCTCGGCCATCGGCGCGTCGCTCATCGTGCCCGTCCACCCGGAACGGGGCCGGAATGGCGCATCGACCGGCCGGACTCTCGTGCGTATTGCGTCGCCCAACCCGGCGCTCCACCTACACCCCCTCCTTGCCGCTCGGGTCAATCACAACAATAGAACGTCTCATGGCCATGCCAAAGCCTCCAAACGCGACCAAATCCTCCCCAGTCCGTGCGACACTTTCGGGATCGGCGACCCGGGCTCGGTTTTTTCCGTTTCCGAGCCGGAGCGGCACAGGCGCGCCGCGCTCGGCACCGGATTCCAGATCAATTTGCGGACCTTGACGCACACCAATTTGGACGTCGTGTCCAGGATTCTTCCGCAAACCGGCAATCGTGGCCGCCGAGGCATGGCGCGGCCGGGCGCGGTGCATTTGGCTGGCGCAGGCAGCCCGGCCCTCGGATTTTGATGTAGATCATTGAACGATTCTGCCGTTTCGGAATTATAAATTATTTAGTTTCGGCAGGAATTCACTTCCGCCGCGTCCATCCTACTATCAGGAACAGCGATGCCGAAACACGGCCGTCGGATCATTCTACTGATCGTTGTTTTCCTAGCTCTAGGAATCGCGGCAAAGTCCTACTTCACGACCGAGTCCTTTTACAGGTATGGCCACTACCGGGCCGATTCGGTACCCGAAATCGCCGCAGCCACGCCGAGGTACAAGGGCCCGGCCTACTGCGAGCAGTGTCACGGCGAGCGGCACGCCGAGTGGTCCGCGGGCGTGCACAAGGTCGTCAAATGCGAGGTCTGCCACGGCCCGGCCGGGGAGCACCCGCAGAGCGGAAAGCTTCCCATCCCGACCGATACGGTGAGGCTGTGCACGCTGTGCCACGAGGCCATGCCGGCCAGGCCTGCCGCCCAGCCTCAGATCGACGTGGCCGAACACGCGGGTGCGCAGCAGTGCGTCGCCTGCCATAACCCCCACTCGCCCAGGATCGGCGAAGCAGCCAAGGCCGAGGTCGTCGTCGCCCCCGTCGGAGTCGAAAAACTCTTGACGAAGTGCGCCGGCTGCCATGGTGCGGATGGCCTCGGCGTCGGCAATTTCCCGCCCCTGGCGGGCAAGGAGGCCGAATACCTCGCCAAGCAGCTGCACGACTTCAAGACCGGAGCCCGGCGGAACCCGATCATGAACACGATCGCGAAGCCGCTCAGCGACCGGGAAATCGCCGACCTGGCCGCCTACTACGCCTCGCTGCCGGGCAAGAAGGCGAAGTGAGAGGGCCCCGCGCCCAGGCGCGGTTCCGGTCTCGCAATTCCGGGAGGACGCAGCCAGTGAAAGATGAACCGCGAGCATCCAAATCCGGCCGCCGCCGCTTCCTCCGTGCGGCCGCGCGGGCGATCGCGGGAGCGGCGGCGCTGCTCGGCGCGCATGGTTTGCGCGAACCGGGAAAAGCGGCAACCGCCGGGTCCTTCCCAACGCCGGACTACGACTGGACGAAGCACCGTTGGGCCTTTGGCGTCGACGCCACCAAGTGCATCGGCTGCCTGCGATGCGTCGAGGCTTGCAAGGCCGAGAACGGAGTTGCGCTGGACGCCCATCATTTCCGCACCTGGGTGGAGCGCTACGTCTACCTGGAAGGAGAAGACCACGCACGCATCGACAGCCAGGCCGACCCGGAAAACATCGCCGCCTCGGGCTCGGAGGCCGTCTATCGTTTCGACAACCGCTACGAGGACAAGAAGGTCACGAAGGCCTTCTTCGTGCCGAAGCTTTGCAACCACTGCGAACGCCCGAGCTGCGTGCAGGTCTGCCCCACGGGCGCCACATACAAGACCAAGGACGGCGCGGTGCTGATCGACAACGAATACTGCATCGGCTGCCAGTATTGCGTTCAGGCCTGCCCCTACGGCGCGCGCTTCTTCAACGCGGAGAAGCGGGTCACGGAGAAATGCACCTGGTGCTATCACCGGATCACGAAGGGGCTGCAGCCGGCCTGCGTCGAGGTATGCCCGGTCGATGCCCGAATCTTCGGGGATTTGAACGATCCCGATAGCTCGATCAACGCGTTCATCCACGACAATCGCGTGCAGGTGTTGAAGCCCGAGACCGGCAACGAGCCGACCTGTTTCTACGTCGGAATCGACAAGGAGGTGTCGTGATGGAACAGCTTTACCACGCCGCCCCCTATACCGGCTACGTCTACCCCAACGAGACCGTCATTCCGTGGTCGATCCTGATCGTCGTCTACCCCTATATGACCGGCTTGGTCGCCGGCGCCTTCAGCGTTTCCAGCTTCTACCACGTGTTCGGCATGCAACGGTTCAAGCCCGTCGCCAAGTTCGCGCTGCTGACCGCGCTGTGCTTCATGATCTTCGTGCCGGCGCCGCTGCTGCTCCACCTGGGCCATCCGGAGCGGGCGTTCAACGCCATGATTACTCCGCATATGAGCTCGGCTTTTGCGGCCTTCGGCTACTTCGCCCTGATCTATGTGTGTCTGCTGGTACTGGAGGTCTTCTTCTTGTTTCGCGAGGACAACGTGGCCAGGGCCGAGAAGGCGACCGGCGTCACGCGGCAGTTCTACCGGGCGCTGACGCTGTGGTCGGACGACGTTTCGCAACGGGCCCGCGACTACGATAGCAAATGGCTCTTTGCCTTGGCCGTCACGGGGATCCCCCTCGCCCACGGGCTGCACGGCTATGTCGGGTTCGTATTCGGATCGTTGAAGGCCCGCGAGTGGTGGGGCTCGGACCTGATGCCGATCATTTTTCTGTTCTCCGCGGTCGTTTCGGGCATCGCCGTCCTGATCGTCCTCTATGTGGTGGTGTCGAAGATGCGGAAGGTCGCCATCGACCAGGACTGCCTGTTAGGCCTCGCCTATGCCTTGTGGGGCTTCCTGATGTTCACGGTGCTGCTGGAGGGTATCGAGTTCGCGACCCTGGTTTACAAAGGCAAAGAGGGCATCGAGCTGATCATGGAATACATCAGGGAGCGGTTGGTCTTCCGCTTCTTCGTGCTCCAGTTCGGAATCGGTGCCATGGTTCCGATTGCCTGGCTGGCCGTCTTGACGTTCCGCCGCACCCGAGGAAGAGCCATGGTGATCGGGGTCTTCATCTCAGCGTTGCTGGTCCTGATGTCCGTGTTCTTCATGCGCTGGAACGTGGTCATCGGCGGACAGGAGATCGCCAAGACCCTGAAGGGACTGCTGACCTATCGCCCGACAATTCTTGGCAGCGACGGCATCGTGGCGGCAATGAGCGTGCTGGCCGCCCCGTTGGCCCTGCTCTGGCTTGTCACGCGTATTTGTCCGCCTTGGCAGGAAAATAGCCGGACGGAGACCCAGGAACCCTCCGTCTAGAGCAGATCCAGGTCGATGAGAATCGCCCGAAGGCGGAGGAGGCGTCGCGCAACCTAGTTCCCGGTCCGGCTCGCGTAATAGGCGGCCAGCTTCTTGATGTCGCTTTCCCCCATCGGGAACGACATGGCGTACATGAACGGGTTCTCCCGCTCGCCCATGTGGTACAACTTCAGGGTTTTGACCAGATACGGCTCGGACTGCCCGGCCAGGACCGGAAAGCGCGGGTCGGTGCTGTTGCCCTCGGGCCCATGGCAACGGTCGCACCTCTCGACCCATTGCCTGGTCGTGAGCGGTTTGCGGATCGGCAGGGCCTTGGGCTCCCTGGTCGCGTAGTAGGCCGACAGATCCTTGATGTCCACCTGCCTGAGCGCCGCCACGGCGTCCCGCATCACGGCATGATCGCGGGTGCCGTCCTTGTATGCCTTGACCGCGGCTTCGAGATACTCCGGGTCCAGTCCAGCCAGCCTCGGCGTCTTGGGATCCTTGCCGTTGCCGTCCTCGCCGTGGCATCCGGCACACGGCGCGGTGACCGCCATGCCGGCATAGGGATCTCCGGCAACCGGGGTTTCCGTCCGCCTCGGTTCCATTGCGGCGTAGAAATACGCCATGTCCTCGATGTCGGCGTTGCCGAGCGGCTCCGCGAACGCCTGCATGGTTTCCTCCGTCCGCGCGCCGTCCCTGTAGGCCTTCAGCGCCGCAATGAGATATTTCACATGCTGCCCCGCCAGGCTCGGCGTGCCGGGGAGGTCGCTGTTGCCGTCCTCGCCGTGGCACCCCGCGCACTCGGCCGTCGCCTCCCTGACCGCGGCGAAGGGGTCCTCCTCGGCGGGTCCGGCCGGCGCGGCCTCCCGCGCGCCGCCGGCGGCGTACTTGAACGGCCTCAGGCTGGCGAAGTAGGCCGCCACGTTCACCATGTCCTCCTCGCTCAGCCGCGCGGCCACGTCCTGCATGATCTCGTCCTTTCGCTCGCCCTTCTTGTACGCCGCGAGCGTTTGGACGATGTAGCGGGCGTGCTGGCCGGCGAGGTGAGGCACCTCCGCCGGCATGCGGCTGATCCCGTCCGCACCGTGACAGGTGGCACACGTCGAGGCGACCGCCTTGCCGGCTTCGATGTCGCCGCTCGGCGGCGCTTTCTCTTGGGGCGCTCCGTCGGGAATCGAGCCCGTCAACACGAACCCGAAAGCCGCGATCGCCAAGGTTGCACGTTTCATGGCTTTCCTCGAACGCTCTCCTGCGGCCAACCGCCCGCGCCGGCCACGCGGCGCGGGCGGGCCGGCCGGTCAAATCGTCGTCGCTTCACGCGGGTGGGCCTCCGGCGAGTACTTGGAAAACCAGATCTGGTACATGGACACGATCCACTGAAACGCGAAGCTCAGTCCCATCAGCGCGCCGCCGATGATCACCACCCAGGCGAAGGCGGGGTTGAGCTTGGTCAGATACCAGGAGCCGACGTCCAGGACGATGGCGACGAACGGCGTCGCGATGACCACCGACTTGAACCACACGGGCCGGACGAACGCATGACTGAAGATGAGGCCCATGATGAAGAAGATGAACGTGATCCCGAACAGGTGGATGTGAGAGACGCGGACCAGCGTGAAGACGGACATCCCCGTGTCCAGCTGGGCCATGGCGCTCAGCTCCTTGTACCCGTCCAGGTTCGGAATGTGCGGGTTGCTGCCGTCGTGACAGGCCAGGCAGCGCCTGTCGATGATCGGTTTGATCCGGGCCTCGTACTCCTGCCGGTCCACCCCCCGGCGGACCCAGCCGATGATGCTTCCCCGCTCGTCGGGCGGCAGCATCCCGGACATCGGTCCCAGCAGCGCCGCCTCGAGCTTGGTCGCCTGCTTGCTGCCGCCGTAGGCGATCGCCAGATCCTCCACGGACAGCCCGGGCTTGCCGTCCCGACCGGCATGCGACTCGTAGATGTAAAGCATCGCGAAGAGATAACCGATGCCCAGCACGATGAGGGTGCCCGTAAACAACGTCCGCATGCTGAGCGGAAATTCCGTGTAGTGGAAGAACATGCGATGGACTTGGACCATGGTCTTCTGCCCCCTTCATGCGCACGAAGTATGACGATGGTCATGGGCGCCGCCAGGTTCGCTCTGTGGCCCGGCGTTGCGGTCGCGGGTTTTCGCTAAGGCTACCGGCATCCGCGGCTCTCCGGCCGCCCCGCGACTCTTCGGAACCGCATGAGCCCGTCATGTTAGCCCAAAATTGCATTTCTTGTAGCGGATTCATGGATGCAAGCCCTTGACCCATATCAATATCGAGGTGCCGCGATTTCTGCTATGTTCCGTGCGACGGCACAGCTGTGTCGAAGGCGGGCCGGCTCAAAGAGAGAAGGAGCGTGTCATGACGATTTGGCGCCACTCGAACCCTCCGCTGTGGACTGCGGTGTTGGCCGGTTTCCTTGTGGCCGCAACCTGGCGGTCCGACGCGGCCGCGCAAGAGGCGGTCAGTTTCAAGGAGGACGTCTTCCCGATCATCGAACTGAGGTGCCTGGAGTGCCATCAGCCGGGGGGAGCGGGCTACGAGGCGAGCGGCCTCGATATGCGAACCTATGACGGCCTCATGAAGGGCACCAAGTACGGCCCGATCGTGACGCCGGGACGCGCGTTCGAGAGCAATCTGATCGCGGTCATCGATCGGCGGACCAGCCCGGAGATCTGGATGCCGCACAACAGGAAGCGGCTTTCGAAATGCGAGAGGCTGCTGTTCCGGTTCTGGGTCAACCAGGGCGCCAGGAACAACTGACCGCGGAGCCTCGACGGACCGCCGGCCCGGCCCGGGGCACAGGGGCCTGACTCGAAAGCCGGGCAAGCCCGATCATCGGTGCCGCCGTCAAGGTCGCGGGTTACCTCACGCCTCAGGGAGGGTTGCGGAGAACGTGCCGGTGCGCCGCGCCGAGGGGCTCGATGGGCGGCGGCATCTTCATTTGTCGTGGCAGTGAAGGCACAGGGCCGTCTGCGTGCGCGTTACCAGGGCGCCGTGCCGCCGGCTGTATCCGCGATGGCAGGACACGCAGCTCACCTTTCCGTCGGGCAACAGGACCTCGGGAGGAAGCGCCGCCGGGTGACGGAGCCCGCGGCGGACGTCCGCGCGCACGTAAGTCTGGCCGATCGGGTGGTTCACCATGCCGGTCCCATTGGACGCGCTGAACGCCGCCCTGATGCGGTCGCCGGGCAGCGATATCCTTCCGTCATGGCACTCGATGCACTGCAGGGAATATGGGTCTATGGGCCGCGCCGGGCGCCGGGCGCGGGCGTCGAGGTGGCCGGAACGCACGATCGACCTTCCGGCATCGGCCATCCTCTCGAAGAACGACCTGGGATGGCATGACGTGCACAATGCCCGGCCGGTCCGGGCCACCTCCGGATGCCTGGGCGATCCGGCATGCACCTCGTGACACGTGCTGCACGTGACCTGCCCCTTCCAGTCGAGCGGAAACTCGTCCGGAAGCGGCCGATGCGGCGTGAACCCGGTCGGGTGGCTAACCTCGACGGCGCCCCGATGGCAGCCGCCGCACATCCGCTCCTGCGTCGTGGTCAGCCTGTGGGCGTTTTCGCGCCTCACGTCGTCCCCGGCCAAATGGCACCTCGCACAGCGTTGACCGGGATGCTCGGGTTGCGCCGCGGCTCCCGTGGCGCGCGGGCTCCACGCCGCCAGGCCGAGTTGAAGGAGCAGCAGAAGCAGCCAAGTCCTGCTCGCGGAACCCAACATCAAGCACCTTCGTTCGGGCAGGGGCGCACTCCGGCGTTCGGGCGCCTTGGAACAGCCGCCTGGGCGACGGCGGGCGGGCGCGGCCGACGGATCGCCGGCCGCCATCGGCCGAACGCATCGCACCGCTCGAAATCGACCGGCCTATTGATACGGATCCGGGGTAAATCCCACGTAAAGGCGCCGAACGCGGGATCGGCTTTCGGGAGATGTTCGTATTAATATCAGTAAGTTAACGGGGCCTCCGGGCCTTCGCAGTGCGCGCCGGGCCGGCGCCCTCGCCGCGCTGGCGCCCAACGATGTCAATATCGTTTGGGCCTATGGCGCTTGCCGTGGCAATTCAGGAAGCAGGAGCCCTTGAACCTGCCGTCGTCCTGCCAAGTCGGTTCGGCGAAGCCGCCGTCGCCGGTGATCTGCAGGATCTGCCCGCCGGAATTGGCGTTGGTCAGGAAGTTGATCAGATGCGGGAACCTGTGGGACCCGTGCGGATCGTGGCAGTTGACGCAGGCCTTGTCTTTCTTTTTCACGTGAAGGTTGTGCGGGAACCCGCTGTCGTCGTTCAGGATGGCGGCCTCGTCGTGGCACTTGTAGCACAGCTCGTATTGCTTGGAGCTGTAGGCGCGGATCGGCTCGAGCGTGTACTCCTGGGCGAGGATCGCCCCATAGACCGACCCGTGCGGCCCGGTCGCGCCGGCCCCGCCCGCCGCGGCGGAGGCGTCGCCGTTGTGACAGTCGGTGCAGTAGATGAGGCTGTTCTGCTGGTCCAATGGGATATCCACCCTGAGGCTGGGAACCTCGGAATCGTTGCTCGGGTCGTTGAACTCGATCGGGTGGTAGGAAACGATGCCGGGGGTGTTGCTGATCACCTTGTCCCTGATGTTGTAGACGCCGTCCTGCCTTGTCATGTCGAAGCTGCGGGCGGTCGAGCAGCGCTCGGTGCCGCAGGCGCTCCTGCCCGGCACTCCATGGCACTTGAAGCACAGCTCGAACTGGAAGTCGATCTCCGGCTTGACGCCGCCGTTGGCATCGATCCCCGAGACGCCCTGGATCGAGGCGTTGGCGTTGGGCGCGATGGCGTGCTTCGGGTCGGAAGGACTGCCCGGGTTGAAGGAGATCATCGGATCGGCGTCGCGCGCCGCGTGCGGATTGTGACAGTCCATGCATTCGACGTGGAAGGCCATCCGCAGCGGGTCTTCGACCAACGTGGCGTCGTGGCTGGGGTTGGGGGTCGTCTCCACGGGATGCCGGTACGGCTTTAGGCTGTCGCTCTGGATGTCCTTCGCCGCCACGGCGCCGTCGTGGCACAGGTAGCACGTGTTCTCCTCCTGGTCCTTGATCAGCCGCGGCGGCGTGGCGGCGTTGTGCGGCGTGTGGCAATTGAAGCAGGAATTCTCGGCCACCGTGTTCCCCCGCCACGCCGGCTTGCGCTCGCTCCAAGGGCTCGCGGCCCCGGCCGTGGCCGCGGACGTGGCGTGGTCGGAGGAGGCCCAGTCCCAGGTCGCGCCGCCGCGCACGTGGCAGGACGTGCACAGCTCGCCGTTCAGGCTCGTACGATGCAGGAAGGGAACGATGTCCCTCTCGTGCGGGTCGTGGCAGGTCGTGCATTGCAGCTCGGTGTTTTCAAGCGGCAGGCCGACGGTCAGGGGATTGGCCAGCTCCTTGTCCGCCGCCTGCAACGCGGTGTCGTACGGGAAGGAAATCGGGTGATCGTCGGAAAGATCGGTCCCGAGGCTGGCCCGGCCGGAGAGGAACGTGCTCTGCAGGTCGTTGATCACGCCGGGCGGCAGGTTGCCCAGCGCGCCCAAAGCCACGGTTCCGTCGTGACAGGCCAGGCAGAGGCGTGACTTCCCCGTGGGCTGCCCGGGAAAGGCCTGCAACGTCGTGCTGCCGTACTGGATATAGGTCTGGCCCGACATCTGCCGGTTCCAAAGGGGACCTTGCGGCTGGGCGTTGTGGGGCGTGTGGCAGAACACGCACACCTGGTCGATGTTCAGGCTCTTGAACGGGCCCGGGCCGGAGACGGACAGGTTGTGCACCGTGTTGACGACGTCCTGCACCGCCCACGCCGGAAACGACAGCAGGGTGCAGATGACGAACGGGCCGAGGCGCCGCAATCTAGTCCCCACCATCATAGAAGGATGACACCTATGACGGCCTTGCAGGGTCTCTCGGCTAGGCGCGCGGTCGGCCGTGATGCCGGCGCATCACAAGTTCCGCGCAACGACGCCCGAAGGGCCTGCAAGGCCGCCCGCGGGGTCGCTTTTCGCGTCCTCTGGCGGGCGTCGGCGCCGCTTGACGATGGCCCCGCATCGCCGGCGCGCCGCCTCCTACCCAGATGACGTGAAAAGACGATCATAGGTATCATCCTTCTATGATGGTGGGGACTGGCCTCCCCCGAGGAACTGAAAGACCTGGACCCGCCGGTTGTACGAATCGGCCACGTAGATGCGGTCCCGCGCGATGAACATGCCGGAGGGCAGCCAGAAGCTGCCGACGTTCGTGCCCTCTGCGCCGAAGGCGAGGAGGAACCTGCCGTTGGAGTCGAAGATCTGGACCCGGTTGAACAGGGCATCGACCAGGTAAACGTCGCCTTCCGCGTCGACCGCCACGCCCTTCGGCTGCGCCAGATCGCCCGAGCCGTCGCCGTGCGTGCCGAAGGACGCGCGGAACGCGCCGTCGAGGTCGAAGACCTGAAGGCGGAAATTCATCGTGTCGTTGACGTACAGCCTGTCCGCCGAGACCGAAATGTGGGTGGGATAGTTGAACTCCTTCCGGCCCGTCCCCCGGCGCCCGAACGAGAACAGCTTTTCTCCCCCGTCGTCGAACACGACGATGCGGTGAGCCAGGGTGTCGGCGACGTAGAGACGATTGGCGCCGGCGTCGTAAGCGAGGCCGGTCGGCCGTCGCAGGCCCTCGATCGTGAACGCGAGCGCGCCCTCCGGGCCGAAGGCGAAGACCTTGCCGAGGGCCGAATCGGCGACGTAGATTCGCTCCGGCCCCAGGGCCACGCCGACGGGCGAGACGAGGACATCGCCGCCGGCCTTTTCGATCCGGGCGTATTCCTGCGCGCGCATGTCGTAGAGATGAACGACGCGGGCCCCGGGGTCGGCCACCGCGACCGAGTTCTGGTCGACGGCGAGCGCGTACGGACGGATCATTTCCCGCGTCTCCTCTCCGGCGATGAGGTCCCATAGGCGTCCGAAGAGCGAAACGCGAAAGCCGAGGTCCTTGGGCTCGCGAAAGGCGTAGAGGAACTTGATCCGCGGCTGCTCCGGCGGGGGCGGCCACACCAGCGGCTCGCTCGGCGTGGCGAGCTCGGAGGGGGCCTCCACGGCGCCGCTGCACGAGGCGAGGAGCGCGAGCAGGAAGGCCAGCGCCGCCCGGGTCACAGGGACCTCCTGATCAGGGTCACCATGACTCGGTGCTCGGACGACTCGGTAATGTCGCCGCCGCGCCGGTTGTGTTCATAACGCACGCCGAGCTCCAGCTTGCGCCAAAACCATCGAAGGTCGAGTCCGCCCACGACGAAATGCTCCCGCCGCGTTCCTTCGGTGACCGTGGCCCCCTCGTCATCGCGCAGCCAGAACCCGACATGGGGGCGAAGCGAGAAATTGGACCACGGCAGCCAGCGCAGCGACAGGTCCGCCGTGTACAGGTCCGTGGTCCTGTTCGTGCTCTCGGAGAAGACCTCGCTGAGGCTCAGGTTCAAGGTCGTGCCCCGCGACATGGTGTAGATGAGCGACTGATCGAAATCCAACGCGTCGGTCTCGAACGCCCCGGTGCTCTGGAACCGTTTCTCGGCGGAAAACGTCGCCCTGGTGCTGGCGCGATCCCACCTGAGCTGGACCCCGGTCGTCGAATCCTCCCGGTCGACCAGCACGCTTTCGCCGGTCCCGGAAATCAGGCTCTCGTTCGACTGCGAGGCCCGGTGGAACACGGTGATCCATCCGAAGTCCACCGACGCCCGGTAATGGTAGGGAACCGTGGAAAACTTCAACGACGGCAGCACCTCGAACGAATAGGATGCCAGGATCGTCTCCGCGGGGGCGACTTGACCGCCGGGCAGGACGAAGATCTCCGTCAGGTCCTCGGCGGCCGGGGAAACCGTGAAGTCCGCGCCCTGGGTCAGCACGAGGGTCCCGGTCGCGTCGGTGATCACGATGCTCGAGGGGTCGACGAAGCGCCGGTCGAGGATCACGATCCCGGTAGCCGGCACGACGTGGGATTCGTCGACCACCTCCTGGAATCCGCCCTGGGAGCGGCGGTCCGTGATCCGGTAGGCGGCGCCTGCGCCGGCGTTGAACCGCCCGCCCCAGAAGATTTGCTTCCGGTAGTTGAGGTTCAGTCCCGTCTCGTACTCGAGCTCGTCGAGCACGTCGGAATCCCTGAACGAGCCGGAGGCGTGGCCGGTCGTGGTGAGGTTGTCGTAGAGATCGTGGGTCAGCGAGAAGGCCCCGGCGTTCTCGGTGGTCGTCGTTTGCTGCGTGAACGACGTGAAGCGGTACGAGGTCGTGCTGCGCAGGTCGGCGGTGTGTTGAATGTCCGCGGTTTCGTCGAGCGAAAGGTTCTCGAACGAGTTGAAACCGTTGCGATCGAAGTAATCCACGCGGGAAGTCAGTTGACTTCCCTTGCCCCAGCGAAACCGGTGCCCGGCGCGGGCCCGGTTCGACGTGTAATCGAAGTCCCGTCCTTCGACCTGATCGTCCAGCCAGTCGCGATCGAGGGACAGGTCCAGTTTGCTGCTCCGTCCGCGCAGGCTCACCGTGCGCAGGACGTCGTCGCGCTCGAAGGTGGCGCCCGTCAGGCCCGAGCGGAACGTCTGCTCCAGGGAGCGCTCCGAGTATCTGAGGGTGGAGGGAAAAATCGTGGTCTTCCAGTTCACCCCCAGGCTCCGCGTTCCCAGGTCGAACTCGCTGCGATTCCCGAGGCTGCCTTCGGTGGTATCGTTGGTTCGCCCCGCCTGCACGTCGAAGCTTACGGGTCCGGGCGTCCCCTGCAGGACGTTCGCGTTTATGTTGTAGTTCAGGAACAGCCCGTCGCGGACCTCGTCCTGGTCGGCGCCGGAGAAATCCCCGCGGGAAACCTTCGGTTCCACCTCCACCGCGAATCTGAAGATCCGCGGGTCCAGGCCGAAGCCGCTTTGTCTCAGCCGGACGCCCGTTTCGACCTCTCGGTTGCTCGTGCTCTGGGTGCCGGTGCGCCGCCAAGTACCGTCGAAATCAACCGAGGTCTCCCATTCCAGCGGGTCGAGGTGCACCACCTTTTCGGCCTCCGCCTGCGCCTCCGATGCCGTTGCGAGCAGAGCGATCAGCGCGACGAGGTACGCCTTCGGGCCCGCCGTTGCCATCCCTACCCCCGCCCGGATAAGTCGATCTCATTGCCCCCGGGGCTCGAAGGATGCTCAGCACTCGCTTGAAGATGCGCCGCTTCCAAGGCGTTATGCCCGGGCCCGCCGCCATGCGAGGGCTTCCGTCGAATCAGCAGTCGCCCCCGGCAAGGTCGTCATGAGCCGATGCCCTCACGGCGTCACTCCTGCTGTGCCACATGACACCGAGCGCAGGTCTGAAACTCTATGCCGAAGGCGGTCGCGCCGTCGTGGCACACCGCGCAGCTTTCGCCCTGTCGCATCCTGTCCATCGTGATCTCGTTGGCGCCGGCCTTCATCTCGAAAATCTTCGGATGGCACACGTAGCACCTGTATCGGATTCGGTGCACCCAGTGCGGAAAGGTGGCGGGAGGCACGCCCGCCGGTCCCGCCGTCGCGGAGCCGTCGCCTTCGCGCTCGAAGACGATGTCTCCGTACGCGCTCCACCCGGCCGTCGCGCCAAGGGCAAGGCCGGCCGCGAGCCCCAACAGCACCCATCCCGGCCTGCCCGTCGTCCGTGTCACGGCCGGTCCCCCATGGCGTCACTCCATCGCGGTATGGCAACGCGTGCAGTTGTCCAGCGCGAACGCGACGACGCCGTGGCAGACGCCGCAGAACTCCTGCTCGAAGATCTTGTCCATGGTGATTTCGATCTCCCGGCTGCGGAAGATCCTGGGATGGCAGCTCTCGCAGCCCAGCCACTGAGTGTGCGCGGAATGCGGGAAATACGCGTCCATGGTGGGGTCCGGGCCGGTGAAGTAGAAATCCCACTTGAAGACCGCAGCTTCGGGATTTCCGGCGCGGTCGATGGCGGCCCTGGGCCTGATGATCCCCTGGCGCAGGGCTTCCATCCAGTCGACTTCCTCGATCTCGTCCTTGGGCAGCATCTCCTCGACCTGCTCCCAGGTCGCGACGGATTCGATCGCCGGCCGCTCGGCCTCCTCCCCGGCGGGGATCGTCGCGGCTTCGGCGCCGGTCGCGGCCTCCTGCGCGGCCTTGGCCTCGGCCGCCGTCTTCTCCTCGGCGGCGGCGGCTTTCTCCTCCGGCGACGGGGAAGGAATGTCGAAGAACAGGGAAAGGGTCTCGTCGCTGCAGGAGACGAAGAGCAGGAGGGCGGGGAGGAGCAGGAGGGATTTAAACCAGCCTGGCTTCTGCCCGCCCATTTCGCCCATCACGCCGCATGTTGGCCCGCGTGACTATTACTAGATATGGCACGTCATGCACAAGCCTCTACTTGATATGGCAGCTCGTGCACAGGGCGCTGGCCGCGTTGGAGATCCGCAGGAACGGATCGAAATCCGGATCGTGCACGTTGTGGCAGGTCGCGCACTCGACCTGGTCGCCGTCTCCCGTGCCCCCGGGGGCCCGGAACAGGGGCAGCCCGTTGACCTTGCCCGCGACCGCCGCGTTGAATCCGGGGTCCTGACCGGGCCCGGTTCCCACGCTGTAGGTGATCGAGACCGGATGGTCGTTGGTCAGGTCGCCGCCGGCGCCGACCGCTTCCGGCCCGGTCCCCATCGTGTCCGGAAGCGTGATCCCGGGGTTGTTCACCAGCGCGTCGAACGCGGTGACCCCGTCGTGGCACGACAGGCAGGCGGCCGAGACGCCCTGGGGTTGGGTGGCGATCACCATGTCGAGGGTCGGGCTGCTGTACATGGTGAACGTCGTGGTCGACGACTGGCGGTTCCACAGCGGGACCGGCAGGGTGGCGGGATCCGCCGTGTTGTGCGGCGTGTGACAGAACACACACACCTCGTCGGTGGTGGTCGTCCTGGTGGACAGGTCGTGCTCCGAGTTCACGATGGTGCCGGCGCGCACGCCGCTCATCCCGATCAAGCCCACCAAAGCGACCGCGCCGAAGGCAGTCAGCAGGTTCTTGATCATCTTGTCCTCCTTCCCTGAGTCCCTGTCGAAGGCGTTTCTTCTCCGTCTTGCAACGTAACCAATTGTCAATATAACCGGCGCGGCGCGCCTTGAGATTGATCTAAATCAGGGATTTAAGCGATTTTTCGCCGAACCGCCTCCGCGGTTGGGCCTTGCCTGCCTCCCCGGGCGAAGTCGGCGGCCCACTGCGCCCGCTTCGACGTGCGCCGCGGCCCGCGCCCGATCCCATGTCGGGGAAGATTTTACGTAAATATTTCTTTAATGGAAAGTAATATATATGAAATTTATATGGTTAACATTTAAGATTAACAAATGTTTCTAATACAATTACCGGCCGTCCTTGGAAGGACCGGCCGTCTCCTCGGGTCCCGGACGGTGCCAAGCCCTGCGCCGGGGTGCGCCGTGTGCGCGCGGGTTATTGGGGGGCGCTCGCGGGCGCGGGCTGGCCCGCGTTCGGGCCGGCCCCGAGCGATGCGTCCGGGCCCTGGTCCTTGAGGTACTGGAAGATTTGGATGCGGTGGTTGTACTGGTCGGCCACGTAGAGCCGATCGTTGCCGTCGATGTAGGCCCCCGCGGGGAGCCAGAATTGGCCGCGACGCGGCCCCATGCTCCCGACGAAGAGCAGGGGCCGGCCTTCGGGCTCGAAGATCTGGAAGTTGTTGAAGGCGGCATCGACCACGTAGACGTGCCCGTCGGAGTCGACCGCGATGCCTTTTGGGCGGGCGAATTGGCCGATGGCGTCTCCGGTCCGGCCGAAGGTCGTGATCAACGCTCCCTCGGGGTCGAAGATCTGGACGCGGAAATTCATGGTATCCATCACGTAGAGCTTGCCGTCCCGATCCATGGCCAGGTTGGTCGGGAAATTGAACTGGCCCGGCTCATCGCCCCGCGTCCCGAACGCGGTCACGAGGGTGCCGTCCATGCCGAACACGGCGATGCGGTGCCGCTTGCTGTCGACGACGTAGATCCGCCCCAGCTCCTCGTTGACCGCGATCCCCACCGGCGCATCGAGTTCCCCCTTCCGGCCGATGGCGGAAAGGAAGCCGCCGTCCCGATCGAAGACGACGATCCGATTGTCGAGCACGTCGGTGACGTACACCCGACCGCGACTGTCCGAGGTAACGCCGGCCGGTTTGCGCAGCTTACCCTTGCCCTCCTCGCCCCAGAAGGCGAACGTCTTGTTCGCGGGGTCGAAGACGACGAGCCGGCCCCAGCCGGTGTCGGCCACGAAGATCCGCCCGTTCCTGTCGGCGTGGACCCCGTAGGGCTTCTTCAGCCGGTCGCCGGCGCGGTCCTTCCTCTCCTCGCCGAGCAGGGTGTCCACGAGGGACGGCCGTTCGCTCTGCGCGCCGACGTCGTCCCTGGAGCTGAGGCTGCCCACGTACCGGATCCGCGGCCGTTCCGGCGGCAGGGGCCACACCAGTTCGGGCTCCTCCGCCGGCGGCGGAGGCTTTGGCGGCGCGGCGCAGCCGGCGACGATGACCAGCAGCCCGGCGACCATCACCCGAAACGGCCGATCGGGTCTTGCGCCGCGCTTCCGCGTCGATCCGGTGGCAATCATACGGCGGGCGTTCGCTCCCGTTGGCGGGCTCAGCCGCGGCCCGGCCACCTCCGCCTTGCTCTCGTGCGTCCAACTTCCCGGGCCCCGAAGGACACCAGCGAAAGGCCGAGGCTCTCGGCGGGCGGCGGTGGCCGGGCCGGCCGGGATATCGCTCCTCGATCCCGGGGGCGGCTAGTTCAGCGAAGCGTAGTATGCCGCCAGGTTCGCGATATCCTCCTCGCTCAGCTTCTTCATCAGTCTGTTCATCATCTTGTTCTTGCGGGTCCCGGACTTGAACTCGTGCATCGCCTTCGCCAGTTCGCCGGCATCCTTGCCGGCCAACGGCGGATTGTCCCTCTTCCCCTTGCCGTCCTTCCCGTGACATCCGACGCAGCTCTTGGCCTTCGCCTTTCCGGCGGCCGCGTCTCCTCCGGCCTGAGCCGTAGCGGCCATTCCCAGAGCGGCGCACGCCGCGACGATGACAAGCCACTTCTTGTTCATGTCCGTTCTCCTCAATTTTATGTGGCAGAGGGGTCCTCAAGCCTTTCTGGTCGCCGTAACGGGCCCGGACTGTATTTCCGAAGCTTGCACCGTGCAAGGCCGTCGAATTCGAAACCCGGGATCACGGCGGAATCGGCAGGTCTTGCCGATTTGCCGCCTCATATTGCCGCGCCGCCGCGCCAGAGGGCGGCGACGGTGGCCGCTCCCGGGGCCGAGCTACGCTCCGCCGACACCCGGAAGGGTGGAGGCGGTGACGCTCGCCGCGCGGCCGGGGCGCATGACAACCCGGCCGGCGCCGGGATAAACTTATAACTCGGCGTTGACCGGCCGCGGGACCGCGACGGCCGGGGCGCGTGGAGGCCATGCGCATGCCGCACCAGGTACTGGTCGTCGAGGACGAGCCGAACATCGTCGACTCGCTGAGCTTCCTCATGAAGCAGGCGGGCTTCGAAGTCTTGATCGCGCGCGACGGCGATACCGCCATCCGCATGATGCAGAGCCGGGTCCCGGACCTCGTGCTGCTCGACGTCATGCTGCCGCGGCGCAACGGCTACGAGGTGTGCCGGGAAATCCGTGCCCATCCCGAGTGGAAGGACGTGCGCATCGTGATGCTGACCGCCAAGGGGCGCGACCTCGACCGGCGCAAGGGTCTGCAGCTTGGCGCCGACGACTACATCACCAAGCCGTTCTCCACCCGGAAAATCGTGCAGCGGGTCCGCGAGCTTCTCGGCGCCGGGCCGCCATGAGCCCCGGCCGCCGCTGGGGGCGAACCGGCGCAACGTCGGCCCGGGTGATTTTCCTCGGTTGAAGACGTAAAATAATATTTTCCCGACCGGGGCCGAACAGGGATCGGGCAACGATCATGGCCAGACCGAGCAAGGCAGCGGAACGTTCCATCGCGACGTTTCTTTTCGCCCTCTTGGCGTTCAGCCCGCCGATCCTGTCGATCTTCAGCGCCAAGGTGTCGCTGTTCGGGATTCCACTGCTCTACCTCTACCTGTTCACGATCTGGGCCGTGATCATCGCGCTCGTCGCCTGGATCGCCGATCTGGGCCGAACGCGGGAGCCGCCGGCCGCGCCGGGCGACGGCCGCGAGGCAGAGGGCTGAGCGTGCTTTCCAGCTGGTTCATCCTGCTGGTCGCGCTGGCCTACCTGTGCCTGCTGTTCGCGATCGCCTACTACGGGGACAAGCGGGCCGACGCCGGGCGCAGCCTGATCGCCAATCCGTACATCTACGCCCTGTCGATCGCGGTGTACTGCACCTCGTGGACCTTCTACGGCAGCGTCGGGCGCGCCGCCTCGAGCGGCATCGACTTCCTGCCGATCTACCTGGGGCCCACGCTCACGTTCATCCTCTGGGGTTTCGTGCTGCGCAAGATCATCCGCATCTGCAAGGCGCACCGCATCACCTCGATCGCCGACTTCATCTCGTCGCGCTACGGCAAGAGCGCGCGCCTCAGCGGCCTGGTCACGCTGATCGCGGTCGTCGGCATCATGCCGTACATCTCGCTCCAGCTTAAGGCGGTCTCGATCAGCTTCAACGTGCTGCTCCAGTACCCGCAGGTGATCATGCCGCCGATTTCCAGCCGCGTGCCGGTGCTCGAGGACACGGCCTTCCTGGTCGCGCTGCTCATGGCGATGTTCGCCATCCTGTTCGGCACCCGGCACATCGACGCCAGCGAGCGCCACGAGGGCATGGTCGCGGCCATCGCCTTCGAATCCATCGTCAAGTTGGTGGCGTTCCTCACCGTCGGCGTGTTCGTCACCTTCAGCGTTTACGACGGCTTCGCGGACCTATTCGCCACGGCGGCCCGGACGCCGGACGTGGCGGCGCTGTTCACCGTCGAGGAAGCGGACTACGGGCGTTGGGCGACGCTCATCCTCGTGTCCATGGCGGCGATCGTGTGCCTGCCGCGCCAGTTCCAGGTCGCGGTCGTCGAGAACGTCAACGAGGACCACCTGAAGAAGGCGGTCTGGCTGTTCCCGCTGTACCTCCTGATCATCAACATCTTCGTCCTGCCGATCGCGATCGGCGGCCTGCTCCACTTCCCGGGCGGCCAGGTGGACGCGGACACCTTCGTGCTCACCATCCCGATGGCCGAGCGCAAGGAGAGCTTGGCGCTGTTCGCCTTCATCGGCGGCCTGTCGGCCGCCACCGGCATGGTCATCGTCGCCGCCATCGCGCTCAGCACCATGGTGTGCAACGATCTGGTGATGCCGGTCCTGCTGCGCCTGAACTGGCTGCGGCTCACCGAGCGGGGCGACCTGAGCGCCCTGCTGCTCTCGATCCGGCGCGGCAGCATCGTGTTCATCCTCCTGCTCGGCTACGTCTATTTTCGCTACATCGGGGAATCGGTGGCGCTGGTGACCATCGGCCTCGTCTCCTTCGCCGCGGCGGCGCAGTTCGCCCCGGCGATGATCGGCGGAATGTTTTGGAGGGGCGGCACGCGCGCCGGGGCGACCGCCGGGCTCAGCCTGGGGTTCGCCATGTGGCTGTACACGCTGCTCTTGCCCCTGTTCGCGCGCTCGGGCTGGTTGCCCATCGGCTTCATCGAGGCCGGCCCGTTCGGGATCGAGCTGCTCAAGCCCTACGCCCTGTTAGGGCTGCGTGGGATGGACAGCCTGTCGCACGCCCTGTTCTGGAGCATGACCGCCAACGTCGGCGGCTACGTGCTCGGCTCGCTGATGAGCCGTCCGAGCGCCATGGAGCGCATTCAGGGAGCCCTGTTCGTCGATGTTCTCAGCCACGCTGGGACGCAGGGCGGCTCGCCCTTCTGGCGCGGCTCGGCGACGGTGTCGGACCTGCGGGCGCTGCTCGGGCGCTTCATCGGCACCGACGAGGCCGAGCGCGTCCTGGCCGGCTATGCCCGGGCCCGCGGCCTCAACCTCGGCAAGCTGCGCGAGGCCGACGCCGCCCTGGTCAGCTTCGTCGAACGCCTGCTGGCCGGCGCGATCGGCGCGGCCTCCGCCCGGGTCATGGTGGCCTCGGTCGCCAAGGGCGAGGTGGTCGGCCTCGAGGAGGTGATGAAAATCCTCGACGAAACCTCGCAGGTCATCGAGTACAGCCACCGGCTGGAGCAGAAGTCTAGGGAACTCGAGACCACGACGCGGGAGCTGCGCGCGGCCAACGAGCGGCTCAAGGAGTTGGACCGGCTGAAGGACGACTTCATTTCCACGGTCAGCCACGAGCTGCGCACGCCGCTCACCTCGATCCGCTCGTTCAGCGAGATCCTGGTCGACAACCCGAACCTCGATCCGGCCCAGCGCGAGCATTTCCTGAAGGTCATCGTCAAGGAGACCGAGCGGCTGACCCGGCTGATCAACGAAATCCTGGACCTGGCCAAGATGGAGGCGGGGCGCATGGACTGGCAGATGGCGGACACCGACCCCAAGGCCGTCATCGAGGACGCGCTGGCCGCAACCAGCGGCCTGTTCACCGAGCCGCCGATTCGCCTCGAGGTCAGGATCGACGACCGTCTGCGCGCCGTGCACGTCGATCGCGACCGTCTGATGCAGGTCATCGTCAACCTGCTGTCCAATGCGGTGAAATTCTGCGACCAAAGTGACGGCCGCGTGACGGTCCTCGGCGGGGCGCGTGACGGTCGCTTCTACTTCGCCGTGCTCGACAACGGCGCCGGCGTACCGCCGAACGAGCGCCGGTTGATCTTCGAGAAATTCCAGGAATCGAGCGAGCGCCTGGCGGATAAGCCCCGGGGCACGGGCCTCGGGCTGGCCATATCGCGCCAGATCGTGGAATATTTGGGCGGGCGCATCTGGGTCGAAGACGCCCCCGGGGGTCGCGGCGCGGCGTTCTGCTTCACCCTGCCGTTCAGCCCGGCCGTCGCGTCGGGCGCCGACCCCTTGCGGCGGTGGGAAGCCATGTGAGACCACCGCTCCGGTAAAACCGGAGGGGCAGACGACGCCGGAGCTGCCGCGCTCGGCCTCGGACGCCTGGAACGGTGCGACATCGTTTGCTGAGGCCCTCGTGCAGTCCCAGACCAAGATCTTCTCTCGGCTCGTACGGGACTACATGCGCACCTCGCCGGTCATCGTTCCGGCGCGCTCGCGGGTCTCGGAGCTGCTCGCGCAGATGGCCGCCGCGAAGGCGGCTTCCGCACTGATCACCGACCGGTCCGGCAAGCTGGCCGGGATCATCACCGAGCAGGACGTTACGCGGCGTATTGCCTTGCGCTGCGACGGCAGCGAACGCGTCACCGCGGTCATGACCGCCCCGGTCGAATCGGTCGCGGCCGAGGACTATCTCTATACGGCGATCGCGCGCATGCGCCGTTTCGGATGGCGGCATATGCCGGTCGTGGATCGCGACGAGCGCCCCGTGGGCGAGATCGTATTGCATGACGCGCTCGCCGTCGCCGGGGAACAGATCGTCCGCCAGATCGAGCGGATCACCCACGAGGGCAGCCTGGACGGGCTGCGCGAGGTGAAAGCCGCGCAGGCGGACGTGGCCGCCGACCTCCTCGACGACAACGTGCCCGCGCCGGAAATACAGGCGCTCATCACGGACATCAACCGGGACATCCATCGCCGGATCATCGCCGCCCAGCTCGCGGCAATGGACGCGGAGGGCTGGGGCGAGCCGCCGGTGCCCTTCGCCGTGATCATCATGGGCTCCGGCGGACGGGGAGAAAACTTCCTGTTTCCGGACCAGGACAACGGCGTCATCCTGGACGACTACCCGGACGCCGGGCACGCCCGGGTCGACCGCTTCTTCATCGAGCTGGCCGAGCGCATGACGCGCGACCTGGACGCGGTCGGCTTTCCGTTCTGCCGGGGCTACGTCATGGCGACCAACCCGTTGTGGCGCAAGACGCGGGCGCAATGGCGCGACCAGCTCCTGCTCTGGGGCCGCCGGCGCAGCACGATCGCCATACAGCTCTCCGACATCTTCTTCGATTTCCTGGGAATTTACGGCCGCGCCGACTTCGCTCGCGAGTTGCGACAGCGCGCCAGCGCCATGGCCAAGAACAGCCCGGCGTACCTCCAGGAGATGGAGCACGAGGCGCACGAATACGGGGTCGCGCTGGGCTGGTTCGGGCGTTTCATCACCGAGAAGGAGAAGCCGGAGCACAAGGGGGAGATCAATCTCAAGCACGCCGCGACCCTGCCGCTGGTGGGGGCGGTCCGGCTCCTGGCCCTGCGCCAGGGCATCGAGGACCCCTCGACGCTGGCGCGGATCAACGCGCTGCACGAATCCGGCGTGCTCGACGCCGACGAACAGGATTACCTGAGCGGCGCGTTTCACCACATAACGTTTCTGCTTCTGCGCCAACAACTGGCGGACTTCCGGGCCGGCCGCGAGGTCGGCAATTACGTCCACCCCGACCGCCTGTCGGAGCGGGAGAAGGACATCCTGGTCGACTCTCTGAAGGCGATCGACGCGCTGCAGAAGCGGGTGCACAGCGAGTTCACGGCCGAAGTATTCTGAGCGCAAGCATCCGTGCCGACGACCGCGGCCGCTTGCGGCAGGACGCGCCCCGCTTTGCCCGTGTACCGGCCCACCGGCGCGGGCGAGCGCATACCTGCGCTGCCGACGGGGCGGCACGTGTCAGACGGGAACATCCGGTCATGCCGAGCCACAGGGTAGAACGCGTGCTGCCGTATACGGCCGAGCAGCTTTTCGACCTTGCCGCCGATGTGGAACGGTATCCGGACTTTCTGCCGTGGTGGGTTGGCGCGCGCGTGGTCAAACGCGACGGCGATGTCTATTACACCGATCAGATCGTCCGTTTCGGGATCGTGCGCCAGCGGTTCTCGTCCAAGACCGCGCTTCGCCGGCCCGAGCGAATCGACGTCACCTCGAACGACCGCCCATTCAAGGATTTCCATCTAACCTGGTCGTTCGATCCGCTGCCGGACGGCGGATGCCGAGTTGCGCTGGCCATTGATCTGGAACTCCGCTCGCGGCTTTTCCACGAGTTGTTCGCCCAGGCTTTGGTCCAGGCGGCTGGGCGCATCATCTCCGCCTTCGAGGCCCGGGCCCGTCGGCTTCATGGCTCGGGCCGAGCCAATTCTTGACGCATATCGATGCGACTTGCGGCAACTTCAGCTAACTAACATCGCCTTCGTTTCGCACGCTGGCCGACGACTCGACGGGCGGACAGTGTTGGTCGTGCCGCCGACACGACGCGTCGCGAAAAGGCGCTGGCCACCGGCGTTTCCATGCCGTCGCGTGCGGGTCCGCCGGCGGATTGGTCGACCT
>JBHHZJ010000012.1:0-50227 GCA_046758005.1 Kiloniellaceae bacterium | reverse complement strand
AAGGCGGGGCGCTATCCCGGAGCGGCGCTCAAGCGGCCGCCCGGGGCATAAACGATCCCTTAACCATACCGGGCGTATGCACATGACCGCGTGGCGTGTTCTCGACCGGGAAAACGAGACGATGTCCCTCCGCCCAGGTACCCAAGGCACGCAAACGGCCGATCGCCGCCGCTGGCCGCGTTATCGGGTTCACGGCCCGGTTCCGGCCATCCTCACCGCCGACGGGCGCACCCAGCGCTGCCTGATCGAAGAGGTTTCCGCGGCCGGGGCCAGGATCCGCGTGGCCGGCGCGGTGCCGCGCAACCTGGAAGTCCGGCTCGAGCACCCGGCGGCGGGCTATATCTATGCCACGCGCGTCTGGGCGGCGCCGAACGCCATGGGTTTGGAATTCAGAGTCTCCGTGCGCTCGCTCCGTCTGTTCGGCGGTTGCCTCGATTCGGCGGCGGGACTCGAGGGCCCGGCGCAGGGCCGCACCGCCGGCCACGCCGGCGGCCCTGGCGGCTCGGGCCAGCTGCGCTGATTCTGCTGCGTTATCGCAGGCAGCTTCCGCTCCAGCGAGGCCGGGCGCCCGCGCGACCTTTCGGTTTCCCGCTCGTCCCGGGCGATCACTGTCTCCGAAAATCGGGAGACCGGTCGATCAGGCGCCCGATGGCATCGCTTACGGCAAGGATCTCCCGTATACCGTTCGCGGGCATGGCGAATTGCGCCCGGCAGGGCCGGGGGCATCGATCCGGATCGTGCCCGACGCCGCGGTCACGGGTTACCAGGGCCCGGCGTTGGGTTTAAGCTCGTCCGACGCGGCGGGCGAACGACGCCGCGTGGGGGCCGGGAAGGAACCATGAACACGCTCGATCTCGCGGGCCGCACGGCGATCGTCACCGGCGCCGCCAGGGGCATCGGCTATGCGACCGCCGAGCGGATGCTCAATTCGGGGGCGAGCGTGTGCCTGTGGGACATCGACGAGCGCCGGCTGATCCGGGCGAGCGAAACCCTGTCCGCCAAGGGCGAGGTCCACAGCCTCGCGGTCGACGTGCGCGACGCCGGCGCGGTGGCCTCCGCGATGGAGGCGACGCTGGATGCCTGCCCCATCATCGACATCCTGATCTGCAACGCGGGCATCGCCGGAATTATCCGCAACGCGTGGGAGTACACGCTCGACGAATGGAACCGGCTCCTCCGGGCGGACTTGACGAGCGTGTTCCTGTGCTGCCGGGCAGTCGTGCCGCACATGCTCGAGCGTGGCTACGGGCGGATCGTCGTCGTGTCCTCGATCGCCGGCATGGAGGGGGCGGCCAAGAACGCGGCCTACAGCGCGGCCAAGGCCGGCGCGGTTGGCTTCACCAAGGCGCTCGGCAAGGAACTGGCCAAGACCGGGGTCATCGTGAACTGCGTAACGCCGTCCGCCATCGAGACCGAGATGCTCGGCGACGTGACCCCGGAGTACCTCCAGGACGTGGTGTCGCGCATGCCGATCGGCCGGCTCGGTCAGCCCGCGGAGGCGGCGGCCCTGATCGCGTGGCTCGCCTCCGAGGACTGCTCGTTTTCGACCGGCGCCGTGTTCGACCTGTCGGGCGGGCGCGCGGTGTATTAGCTTGGCCGACGGGCCGGCAAACGGCCGGGGCGGGCCACGACGGGGTCACGGTCACCCGGGTGACCGGGAAGGCCCTGGAGGCCATCGAAGCCGCGGCCCGCTGTCGTTTTCGTCGGCAAAAAAAAGCTGCTTCGCGATTCCTGCTTAGGGGTCGCGAGGCAGCGCGAAGGTATTGAGGCTTTGCCCTGGAGTCCTGGGTCTTCTTCTTCTGTTGCCAGCGGTTTCGGTGCCGTCGTCCCGCCTGGTTCCTACTCGGCGGCCAACCTGGGCTCCGGGATACCTGCGACCGGACAAGCGGCGACGCCGATCGTCGGGCGCGTGATCGCCTCGACCTGCTCCTGCGCCTTCCTCGGGTCGGTCACCCAGGTTCGATAGAACTCGAACGGGCACTCCACGGCCCCCTTGTCACCGTCCCCGGAGGCATACACGCCGGTGTACCCTCGGTGCAGCAACTTGAAGAGATGGTTTTGGGCCTGGTCGTTCGCCCGCGCGTCGCGGATTTCAGACACGGAAAGCTGGGCGAACTGGACCCCGTATTCCTCTTCGCCGCATTCACCGAGAGTCCGTCCATCGAACCCGACGATCGCCGAGTGACCGAAGTAGGTGTAGACGCCATCGAATCCGGCCGCGTTCGCGACGGCCACGTAGGAGCAGTTGGCCCAGGCCATCGCCTTCGCCATGAGCACCTGCTGATCCTTGGCCGGGTACATGTAACCCTGGCATCGGACGATGAGTTCGGCTCCCCGCATCGCGCAATCGCGCCAGATTTCGGGGTAGTTGCCGTCATCGCAGATGATCAGGCTGACCTTCAGGCCTTTTGGACCCTCGGTCACATAGGTGCTGTTGCCCGGATACCAGCCTTCGATCGGGCACCACGGAAGGATCTTCCGGTACTTCTGGACGACCTCGCCCCTGTTGTTCATGAGAATGAGGGTGTTATAGGGGTGCTTTTTCGGGTGGTCTTCGTGCCGCTCGCCGGTCAGCGAAAACACGCCCCAACAGTTCGCTTCCCGAAGGGCCTCTCCGAAAATCTGGGTTTCCTCTCCCGGGATCGTCGAGGCCGTGTCGAACATTTCCTGGCGGTCATACATGATCCCGTGCGTGCTGTATTCCGGGAAGATGGCCAGGTCCATGCCGGGCAGCCCGACCTTGGCGCCGACGATCATCTCGGCGATCTTCTTCGCGTTGTCGAGCACCTCCTTGCGCTTGTGCAGGCGTGGCATCTTGTACTGAAAGACGGCAACGCCCACGGTATCACGACTGCTTACAATGTCACCGTGTCTCATGGTCCCTTCCTCCTTGTGTATGCCACCCGATCCGGTTTCGATCGCGTGACGGGCGCTCCGACGACGACCCTTCGGCAGCCATCGTCCGCCCGCCACCATCCGCCGAGTGGCTCGAATAAATAAATGATAGAAATGTCAGGACAATATCGGGAATGTATGAACCGAGCATCTGCCGCAAAATATCCCAAATCTTTTCACGTTGGTATTGGGATATCTGCCAACTTCTATCCTCTGATATTCTCCAATACTCTGATGAGACACTGCCGGAGTGCGGTCCCGCGCCGCTCACCGGCTTCCGTCGCGTCGCGCCGTCAACCGCTGGATCGGAAGGGGCTTCGGCGCGAGCCCGCCGACAGGTCACGGACCGACCTTCGAGCGGATTCTTGAACGGTACTTTCGAGCACAGCCTGCGTCCGGCGGTCATTGATCCAGCGCAATTTGAGAGCCACTCTCATGACTCCGCGGCGATTTGCCGGGACGACCCACGCTTGCTTGGCGTTTCGAGACACCGGCTTTGCCGACGCCTTGGTGTTATCCAAGTATTTAATTTTTAAGAAAAATGTCTCGCCCCGAGGTGGCCCGAAGGGCGGTCTCGAAGGGCGAGGCGGTGAGTCACTGCGTCATGGTCTTGGGATCACTCGACCCCGGCCTCGCGCAACACCTTCGGATTGGTCTCGCGCACGCGCGCGATCGCGCTTTGCCGCAGCACGGCGTAGACCCGCGCATCGGCGTCGCGCGCGCCGCCGCGGATTTCGGCGGCGAGGCGCCAGGTGAGTCGCAGCAACGCTTCGCCGAGCGTCTCCGGCTCCCGCTCCGAGACCTGCGGACCGCGCCGCTCCTCGTACAGCGTGGCCAGGGAGTCCCGCTCGTCGTTCAGTTGCCCCTCACCAGCCGCGAGCTCGCGCGCCGCGATCGCCATGGCGTTGGCAACCATGAGCGCGGCATAACGGTGAGACTGTGGAAGCTGCTCCAGCAGATCATCGAGCAGCGCCGCGCGCGCGAGGCGCAGGAGCACGGCGCCGTCCGGACGGTCGCGCATCAGGCCGCGCTCCAGCGCCGCGGCGGGGTCAGCTCCAGGATCTCGAGTTCCAGCTCGGGCGGATAGACCCGCCCGGTGAGCGCGAGCTCGAGGGAGTGCTCCCCGCCCGACAGCGTCCGCTCGCCCTGCTGCAAGGCGATGACCGCCCAGCGGATATGCGCCATGACCTCCCAATACGCGACCCGCTCCGGGTCCACGGCGCGGCCCGAGGCCCGCTCGTAGCCGCGGTAGAACGGTTCGCGCGGGGCGATGCCGCCGGCCTCCAGGTCGTTCCGGCCGAAGCGCCAGCACTTGGCGCAGAACCAGGCAACGTCGCTCATGGGGTCGCCCCAGGCGCAGAACTCCCAGTCCAGGATGCCGGTCAGGCCGGCCTCGTCGAGCATGTAGTTGCCGGTGCGGAAATCCTGGTGCACGAGCACCACCTCGCCGGGCGGCGGCGCGTGCAGCTCGCACCAGCGCAGGCCCCACTCGAGCCCGGGGCGGGGCGCGCCCAGGACGTCGAGGTAGGCACGGTAGCGGTTGACGGCGAAGCGCGCCGGGTCCGGCGACGGGATCTCGAGGAAGCCAAGGTCCGCGCGCGGCGGCGCGATCGCATGGATTTTCGCCAACTCCTCTCCCAGCCGCTCCGCCAACGCCGTGCGGTCGCCACCCAGGCTCGAGTCCTTGACGATCCGGCGGCCGAGCGCGATCCCGGCGGCCCGACGCATGACGTGGAACGGCTTGCCGAGGACCGCCGGGTCGTCGCACAGCCACAGCGGTTCCGGCACCGCGACGCCGGCGCTCCAGGCCGCGCGCAGGACGGCGAATTCGTGAGCCCGGGACAGGCTGGCGGCCACGGCCGACGGCGAGTCCGTGCGCAGGACGAGCGCCTGCCGCCCGGCGAACGGTCCGCCGGCGAAGTCCACGTCGAGCAACCAGTTTTCCTGGATCGCGCCGCCGCCGAGCGGCCGCACCTCGGCCAGCCGCGCGGTCCGCGCGTCCGCGCTGGCGGCCAGGAAGCCCTCGAGCGCCCGCCGGGACTCCGCGAACCTCCGCTCGCCCGGCGTCGCGGTCACGGCCAGCCCCAGAATTCGACGCCTTCTTGCAGGAAGAAGCGGGACAGCACCATCTTGTGCACCTCGGACGCGCCGTCAACGAGGCGCGCCTGGCGCGCGTAGCGGTACATCCATTCCAGCGGCGTGTCCTTCGAGTAGCCGAGCGCGCCGCAAAGCTGGATCGCGGTGTCGACGGCCTTGTGCAGGGTGTCGGCGACCTGGATCTTGGCCATCGAAACCTCCTTGCGCGCGAAGTCCCCGCCGTCGAGCTTGAGGGCCGCCTTCATGGTGAGCAGCCGGCCCGTTTCGATCGCCATGGCGGCCTCGCCCAGCATCCACTGCACGCCCTCGTGGTCCTTCAGTTTCATGCCGAAGCTGTCGCGCGCGGCCACGTACGCAGCGGCGATCTCGAGCGCCCGCTTGGCCATGCCGAGCCAGCGCATGCAATGGGTCAGCCGCGCGGTGCCCAGGCGGATCTGCGTGACCTTGAGCCCGTCGCCCACCTCCATGAGGCGGTTCTCATCCGGAATCTCCAGGTCCTCGATCTCGATCTCGCAGTGGCCGCCGTGCTCCTCCGGGCCCATGATCGGCACCCGGCGCACGATCTCCCAGCCCGGCTGGTCGCGGTCGACCAGGAACGCGGTGAGGCCCCGGCGCGGGTCGTCCGAGGTCTTGGCGATCAGGATCACGTGCTGGGCCATGCCGGCGCCGGTGATGAACCACTTCCGGCCGTTGGCGAGCCAGGTATCGCCCTTGCGCTCGGCGCGCGTGCGCATGGCCGAGGGATCGGAGCCGGCGCCGGGAGCGGGCTCGGTCATGGCGAAGGCGGAGCGCACCTTGCCGTCGATGATCGGCTGCAGCCAGCGCTCCTTCTGCGCCTCGCTGGCGACCTTGTCGAGGAGCAGCATGTTGCCGTCGTCGGGCGCGGCGCAGTTGAAGGCGACCGGCCCGAATATGGCCCGGCCCATCTCCTCGTAGCACGCCGCCATGCCGGCGACCGGCAGGCCCAGCCCGCCGCGCGCCGTGGGCATCTGCGGCGCCCACAGCCCCTCCGCCTTGGCCTTGTCGCGCAGCACCGCGAGGATGTCGAGGCGGATGTTCTCGTGCCCGTCGTAGGAGCCCGGGTCGGCCTCGAGCGGCATCACGTTGTTCTCGACGAAGCCGCGGTAGCGCCGGCGCAGGTCCTCGATTTCGGGAGAGAGGTTGAAGTCCATCGGCAAAAACGAGTTCGACGTGTTTGATATTTCTAGAGTCGCGCGGAGAGGCCGCCGTCGACCACGACGACGCAGCCGGTCATGTAACGCGAAGCCGGCGCGGCGAGCAGGAGGAGCGCGCCGTCGAGATCTTCCGGCTGGCCGAAGCGCCGCTCGGGGATGCGCTTGACCACGGCCTGCCCGGCCTCGCTGGCGAGAAACGCGCGGGTCATCTCGGTCTCGAAATAGCCGGGCGCGAGCGCGTTGACCCGGATGCCGTGCCGGGCCAGCTCGACCGCGAGCGCCCGGGTCAGGTTGACCAGCCCCGCCTTCGAGGCGCAGTAGGCCGGCACATGGCTCGCCCCGCCCAGGCCAAGGACCGAGGCGATGTTGATGATCGAGCCGCCGTGCCCCAGGCGGGTCATGTGGCGCGCCACCTCCTGGGCCATCAGCCAGGCGCCTTTCAGGTTGGTGTCGACGACCCGGTCCCAGTCCGCCTCCCCCTGCTCGAACAGCGGCCGGTCGATGGCCAGCCCGGCGCTGTTGACCAGGATCGAGACCGGCCCCAGCTCCGTCTCCGCCGTATCGACGCAGGCGCGCACCGATTCGGCGTCGGTCACGTCGAGCGCCACCGGCAACCCCCGGCCGTCGAAGGCCTCGATCTGCCGGGCCAACTCGGCCAGCCGGTCCAGCCGGCGGGCGGCGAGCGCCACCTTGGCCCCGGCGCGCGCGAGGGTCAGCGCGAAGTGCCGGCCGAGCCCGCTCGAAGCGCCGGTCACGATGGCGGCGTGGCCCTCCAGGCCGAACGGGGACGCGGCCGCGTTCATCCGCCGAGCGCCCGCGCCCGCTCGCGCAGCACGAACTTCTGGATCTTGCCCGTCGAGGTCTTGGGCAGGGGGCCGAAGACCACGGTTTTCGGCGTCTTGAAGCGGGCCATGCGCGCGCGGCAGAAGGCGATGATCTCCTCCGCCGTGGCGCTCTCGCCGTCCTTGAGGGCGACGAAGGCGCAAGGGCTTTCGCCCCACTTCGCGTCCGGGCGCGCGACGACCGCGGCCTCGAGCACCTTGGCGTGGCGGTACAGCACCTCCTCGACCTCGAGGCTCGAAATGTTCTCGCCGCCCGAGATGATGATGTCCTTGGAGCGGTCCTTGACCTCGATGTAGCCGTCCGGGTGGCGCACGGCCAGGTCGCCGGTGTGGAACCAGCCACCCTCGAAAGCCTCCCGCGTGGCCGAGGGGTTCTTCAGGTACCCCTTCATGACGGTGTTGCCGCGCAGCATGATCTCACCCATCGTCCGCCCGTCGCGCGGCACGTGCGCCATGGTCTTCGGGTCCGCCACCGCGGCGTCCTCCAGGGTGAGGTAGCGCACTCCCTGGCGCGCCATCATGGCCGAACGCTCGCTCGGTCCAAGGCGGTCCCAGTCCTCGTGCCACGCGCACACGGTGGCCGGGCCGTAGCTTTCGGTCAGGCCGTAGAGGTGCGTGACGCGGAACCCGTTGCTCTCCATGGCCTCGATCACGGCGCCGGGCGGGGCCGCCCCGCCGGTCGCGATCTCCACGGTGTGCGCGAAGCGCGCCTTCGCCGCGTCCGGCGCGTGGGCCAGCACGTTGAGCACGACCGGCGCGCCGCACATGTGGGTCACCCCGTGCTCGGCGATCAGCGAATACACCGAGGCCGGCTCGACCTTCCGCAGGCAGACGTGCGTGCCGCAGGCCGCGGTCACCGCCCAGGTGTAGGTCCAGCCGTTGCAGTGGAACATCGGCAGGGTCCACAGGTAGACCGAATCGCGCCCGAGCCCGAAGGTGATCATGTTGCCGAAGGCGTTCAGGTAGGCGCCCCGGTGGCTGTACACGACGCCCTTCGGGTTGCCCGTCGTGCCCGAGGTGTAGAGCAGCGAGATCGACTGCCACTCGTCCACCGGCTCGGCGAAGTCGACGCTCGGGTCGCCCTCGGCCAGGAAGGCCTCGTATTCGATCTCGCCCAGCGCCTCGCCGCCTTCGGCCGGCGCGTCGTTCACATCGATCACGAGCGGCCGTTTCCCGACCTGGGCGAGCGCGCCCTTGACCGTGGGCGACAGCTCCCGGTCGGTGATCAGCACCTTCGCCTCGCCGTGCTCGAGGATGAAGGCGATCGTCGCCGCGTCCAGGCGGATGTTGAGCGCGTTGAGCACGGCCCCGGCCATCGGCACCCCATAGTGCGCCTCCAGCATGGCCGGCGTGTTGGGCGCCATCGCCGCGACCGTGTCGCCCCGCTTGACCCCGCGCCGGGCGAGCGCGGAGGCCAGCCGGCAGGCGCGTTGGTAGAGTTCCCGGTAGGTGGTGCGCCGGCGCCCGTGGATGACCGCGAGCTTGTCCGGATAGACCGCCGCCGCGCGGCGCAGAAAGGTGAGCGGCGTCAGCGGCGCCAGGTTGGCCTCGTTCCGCTCGAGGTTCTGGTCGAAAATCGAGGCTCGGCTCGCGGCTGCGCTCATGAAGGGTCTCTGCCTGCACGCCTGCCCGCCCCTTACGCGGGGCGGCGGATTTGCGCTATGGTTGGGCGCGGGCGGACCGAGGTCAAGCCCGGTCCACCGCGGGAGCGAGCCCATGCACATCGACATCTTCTCCGACACGATCTGCCCCTGGTGCTTCATCGGCAAGCGCCGGCTCGAGCGCGCCCTGGAGGAGCGGCCCCAGCCGGACCTGACGGTGCGCTGGCGCGCCTTCCAGCTCAACCCGGACATGCCGTCCGAGGGCATGGAGCGAGGGCGTTACCTCGAGCTCAAGTTCGGCGGGGCGCTGAACGCCCAGGCGGTCTACGCCCAGGTGCGCGCGGCCGGCGAATCCGAGGGCATCCCCTTCGCCTTCGAGCGCATCGCGCGCACGCCGAACACCGTCGATTCGCACCGCCTGATCCGCTTCGCGGAGGCCAAGCAACGTCAGGACGAGATCGTCGAGGCCCTGTTCGCGGCCTATTTCCTGCGCGGCGAGAACATCGGCGAGGTGGAAATCCTTGTGGCGGCGGCCGAGGCCGCCGGTCTCGACCCCGAGGAGGTGCGCGCCTTCCTGAACAGCGACGCGGAGGCCGACGTGGTCCGCGCCGAGGACGCCGCCGCGCGCCGGGCCGGGATCAACGGCGTGCCTTGCTTCATCTTCAACGGCCACTACGCTCTCGCCGGCGCGCACCCGCCGGAGATCCTGTTCCGGCTCTTCGACCTGGCCAACGAGGAGGGGGAGGAGGCCGCCGACGAGGTTGGCGAGGCCTGACCCAGCCACATGGCCGACGTCGTCACCCACGCGCTTGATGCGAGGGTCCGTGGCGCAAATGGCGACCCCCCGGTTGGATCATTGGCTCGGTCGGTATTCCCGGATGGCCGGGTCAAGCGCGCCCATGGCTCCGAGAGCGGTTCTGCACAGCGGTCGAGTGTGTCCTACGCCGCCACCTTGGCGAGTGCGTCCATCAGGCGGCGCACGCCGCGCACGCGCTCGCCCGGGTCGTGCCACTGGCGGCGGTAGACGAGCTTGTGGTCCGGGCGCAGCCTGACCGTGCCGGCCTGGCGCTCGATGAAGCGCACCAGGCCGTCCGGCTTGGCGAAGCGGTCCTTGTAGAACGAGACCACGGCGCCCTTGGGCCCGGCGTCCACCTTCTCCACCCCGGCGTCGCGGCACAGCCGCTTGATCGCGACGACCTGCAGCAGGTTCTCGACCTCGGGCGGGAGCGCTCCGAAGCGGTCGATCAGCTCGGCGGCGAAGCCCTCGATCTCGGCCCGGTCCACCAGCCTGGACAGGCGCCGGTAGAGGCCGAGGCGGACGTTGAGGTCGGCGACGTAGGTTTCCGGAATGAGCACCGGGCTGCCGATGTTGATCTGCGGCGTGAACGGCTCGGCCGCCGCCTCGCCGGCCGGCGCGCCGCGCGCCGCGGTCACAGCGTCCTCGAGCATCTGCTGGTACAGCTCGATCCCGACCTCGCGGATGTGGCCCGACTGCTCCTCGCCCAGCAGGTTGCCCGCGCCGCGGATGTCGAGGTCGTAGCTGGCGAGCGTGAAACCCGCCCCCAAGGTATCCAAAGTCTGCATCACGTCGAGGCGCTTCTGCGCGGCCGGCGTCAGGAGCCGTCCCGGCGGCAGCGTGAGGTAGGCGTAGCCGCGCACCTTGGAGCGGCCGATCCGCCCGCGCAACTGGTAGAGTTGGGCCAGCCCGAACATGTCGGCGCGGTGCACGACCAGGGTGTTGGCGGTCGGGATGTCGAGCCCCGACTCGATGATCTGGGTCGACAGCAACACGTCGAAGCGGCCGTCGTAGAAGCCGGTCATGACCCGCTCCAGCTCGGCGGCGGGCAGGCGCCCGTGCGCGACCGCGAGCTTGACCTCCGGGACCAGCGTCCTCAGCCGCTCGGCCAGCCCCGGCAGGTCCTCGACGCGCGGGCACACGTAAAAGGCCTGGCCGCCGCGGTAGTGCTCGCGCAGGAGCGCCTCGCGTACGACCACGGGGTCGTAGGGCACAACGAAGGTGCGCACCGCCAGGCGATCGACCGGCGGGGTTGCGATCAGGCTCATCTCCTTGACCCCGGACATGGCCATCTGCAGGGTGCGCGGGATCGGCGTGGCGGTCAGCGTGAGCACGTGCACGCTCTCGCGCAGTTCCTTGAGGCGCTCCTTCTGCTTGACCCCGAAGTGCTGTTCCTCGTCCACGACGAGCAGCCCCAAGTCCCGGAACGCGATCGACTTGCCGAGCAGCGCGTGAGTCCCGATCACGATGTCCACCGTGCCGTCGGCCAGCCCCGCCTTGGCCTCGGCCACGTGCCGGGGCGCGACCAGGCGCGAGATCTGCGCGATCCGCACCGGCAGGCCGGCGAAGCGCTCGGCCAAGGTCGCGTAGTGCTGACGGCACAGCAGGGTGGTCGACACCACGACCGCCACCTGCTTGCCGTTCATCACGGTGACGAAGGCGGCGCGCGCCGCCACCTCGGTCTTGCCGAAGCCCACGTCGCCGCAGATTAGGCGGTCCATCGGGCGGTTGGCGGCGAGATCGTCCAGCGTGTCCTCGATGGCGCGCAGCTGGTCCTCGGTCTCCGGATAGGGGAAGCGCGCGGCGAATTCGTCGTACAGGCCGGACGGCGGCTCCAGCACGTCGGCCGCGTGCATGGCGCGCGCCGCGGCGAGCTTGATCAGCTTGTCGGCGATGTCCCTGAGGCGCCGCTTGACCCGCGCCTTGCGCGCCTGCCAGTTGGCGCCGCCCAGCCGGTCGAGCTCGACCTGGGCGTCCTCCGAGCCGAAGCGCGACAGGACCTCGATGTTCTCGACCGGCACGAACAGGCGGTCGCCGCCGTGGTAGACCACCTTCAGGCAGTCGTGCGGCGCGCCGGCGACCTCGATCGTCACCAGCCCCTCGTAGCGCCCGATCCCGTGGTCGACGTGAACCACCAGGTCGCCGCCCTGCAGGGCAGAGACCTCGGTCAGGAAGTCCTCGGAGCGGCGGCGCCGGCTCGGCGGCCGGGCGATCCGTTCGCCCAGAATGTCCTGTTCCGTGATGAGGCTGAGTTCGGGCGTGGCGAACCCGGCCTCGAGGCCGAGGGCGACCAGCCCCACCGTGCCCGGCGGCAGCTCCTGCGCCTCCGGCCAGCTTGCGGCCACGCCCAGGTCCGACAGGCCGTGCTCGCGCAGGAGCGCGCCGAGGCGCTCGCGCGTCCCGGCGCTGTAACCGGTCACCAGGACGCGGCGGCCGGCGGCCCGCTCCGCGGCGATGTGGGCGTTGACCACGTCGAACAAATTGGCCGCCGCGCTCGCCCGCGCTCCGGCAAAGTCGCGGCCGCGCCGGCCTCTGGCATCGAAGACGTCGGGCGCGTGCTCCGGCGCGGCAAACGGCGAGAACCGGGCCGTGCCCCGTTCGGCCAGGCAGGCGTCCCATTGCTCGCGGGTCAGGTACAGCCGGTCCGGCTCCAGCGGCTTGTAGACCCAGCCCTCCGCGGCCGTCGCCCGCTCCAGGCCCTTGCGCGCGCCGTAGTAGTCCTCGATCGTCTCCAGCCGCGCATCGCGCGCCTCCTCGGCCTGGTGGTCGAGCGTGACCGGGGCTGCCGGCAGGTAGTCGAGCAGCGTCTCCAGCCTCTCGTAGAACAGCGGCAGCCAGTGCTCCATGCCCGGGTGCATGCGCCCGGCGCTGATCGCCTCGTACAAAGGGTCCTCGCGGGTCACGGCGCCGAAGCTCGCGAGATAGCCGGCGCGAAAGCGCTCGATCGACTCCGGCTCCAGGATCACCTCGCTGACCGGCTTGAGCACGAACGCCCCCGCCTTGCCGGTGGTGCGTTGGGTCAGGGGATCGAAGCGGCGGACGCTTTCCAACTCGTCGCCGAAGAAGTCGAGCCGCAGCGGCTGCTCCTCGCCGGGCGGGAACAGGTCGACGATCCCGCCGCGCAGGGCGTACTCGCCCGGCTCGCCCACGGTCTCGGCGCGGCAATAGCCGTTGCGGGTGAGGTAGTCGGTGAGCGTGCCGCGCTCGAGCGGCGCGCCGACGCGGCCTTCGAGCACGCGGCCGGCGAACGCGCCGCGCGGCGGCAGCCGCTGCAGCAGCGCGTTGACCGTCGTGACCACCACCCGGCCCGCGGCCGCCGCCTCGGGGTCGATCAGGCGGGTCAGCACGTCGATGCGCCGCGCAAGGACGTCCCGGTGCGGGCCGACCCGGTCGTAGGGCAGACAGTCCCACGCGGGAAAGGCGAGCACCTCCACCTGCGGCGCGAAGAAGCGAAGCGCCTCGGCCGTGCGCGCCATGCGCACCTCGTCGCGCGCCACGTGGAGCAGCGGCCGCGGCGCCGCCTCGGCCGCAAGCCCCGCCAGCACCAGCGCATCGAGTCCTTCCGGCGCGTTGGCGATCAGCAGCCGGCCGGACGGCGGCAGCTCCTTCAAGGTCGGTGTCAACGGCGCCCCGGCGCGAACCGGAAGTCGAGCAGGCGGCGCATGACGTCGTGGTCGAAGTCCGGTGGCGGCGCGCTCCGCCCGGTCAGCCAGGCATGGATGACCGGCTCGGGCAGGTCGAGCAGGGTCTCGTAGCGGTCCAGTTGCTCCTCGCTCATCGCGTCGAGCTCGCGCTCGGCGAAACCGCCAAGCAGGAGGTCGAGCTCCTTGGTGCCGCGGTGCCGGCTTCGGAACCTCAGGCGCTTGCGCCGGATTTCCAGGCTCTCGGTCATGGCGCGAATTTGCGTCGCGGTGATTGCTCCGGGGTAGGATATAAAGCGTCCCTCGGCCCCTGTCAGCGGTTCACGTTCCGAAGCAGCCGTGCGACCGGAAATCCTCTTCCCCCTGTTCGCGCCGGTCACCTCCCTGCCCGGCGTCGGGCCGCGCACCGCCAAGCTGATCGAGCGCCTGGCCGGGCCCCACGTCGTGGATCTGTGCTGGCACCTGCCCACCGGGCTGATCGACCGGCGCTACGCGCCCAAGGTCGCGGAGGCCGAGCCGGGCCGCATCGCCACGCTCACCGTGCGCGTCGCCTGGCACGAGCCGCCGCGCAGCCCGCGCCGGCCGTACCGCGTGCGCTGCCTCGACGACACGGGGGAGCTGGACCTCGTCTTCTTCCATCCCCGCGTGGATTACCTGACCAGGGCCCTGCCCGAGGGCGAGGTCCGCGTCGTCAGCGGCAAGGTCGAGGCCTACGGCGGGCGCTTGCAGATGACCCATCCGGACCACATCGGCCGCCTCGAGGAGCTGCAGACCCTCAAGATCGTCGAGCCGGTCTATTCGCTGACCGCCGGCTTGACGCTCAAGCCGCTCGGCAAGGCGGTCCAGGGGGCGCTTGCCAGGGCGCCCGACCTGCCGCAGTGGCTCGACCCCGCGTTCCGGGAGCGCCAGGGCTGGCCGGCCTGGCGCGCGGCCCTGCGCGCCGCCCACGCGCCGGAGAAGCCGGATGACTTGTCGCCGCTCGTGCCGGCGCGCGCGCGCCTGGCGTACGACGAGCTGCTCGCCAACCAGCTCGCCCTCGCCCTGGTCCGGCGCCACCAGCGCGGCCAGCGCGGCCGGTCCCTGCCCGGGGATGGACGGCTGCGCGCCAAGGCCTTGACCGCCCTGCCCTTTCGCCTGACCCGCTCCCAGGAGCGGGCCGTGGCCGAAATCACCGCCGACATGGCGCGGGAGGCGCGCATGCTGCGCCTGCTCCAGGGTGATGTCGGCAGCGGCAAGACGGTGGTGGCGCTGCTCGCCATGCTGAGCGCCGTCGAGGCCGGCGCCCAGGCCGCGCTCATGGCGCCGACCGAGATCCTGGCGCGGCAGCACCACCGGACCGTCGCCCCCCTGGCCGCGGCCGCGGGGGTCGAGGTCGAGCTCCTGACCGGCCGGGACAAGGGCAAGGCGCGCTCGGCCGCGCTCGAACGCCTGGCCGACGGGCGCGCCGCCATTGCGGTCGGCACCCACGCCCTGTTCCAACAGGAGGTCGCGTTCCGCGACCTCGCGCTCGCGGTGATCGACGAGCAGCACCGCTTCGGCGTGCACCAGCGCTTGAGCCTGGCCTCCAAGGGCCGTGCGGCCGACGTGCTGGTCATGACCGCGACCCCGATCCCGCGCACGCTCGTGCTCACCGCCTACGGCGACATGGAGGTCTCGCGCCTGACCGAGAGGCCGCCCGGGCGCCAGCCGGTGGACACTCGGACCGTGCCGCTCGAGCGCCTGAGCGAGGTCGTGGGGGGCGTGGCCCGCGCGCTCGCGGGCGGCGCCAAGGTCTACTGGGTGTGCCCGCTCGTCGAGGAGTCGGAGGCGAGCGACCTGGCCGCGGCCAAGGCCCGCTACGAGGCGTTGAGGACCCGCTTCGGCGACCGGGTCGGCCTGGTCCACGGGCGCATGAAGGGCAAGGACAAGGACGCGGTCATGGCCGCCTTCGCCGAGGGACCGGTGGACCTGCTGGTCGCGACCACGATCATCGAGGTGGGTATGGACGTGCCCCGGGCCACGGTGATCGTGGTCGAGCACGCGGAGCGTTTCGGGCTGGCGCAACTGCACCAGCTGCGCGGGCGCATCGGCCGGGGCGCGGGCCGGTCCACGTGCCTGCTGCTGTACCAGGGGCCGCTCGGCGAGACCGCGCGGGCGCGGCTGCGCATCGTGCGCGAGACCGACGACGGTTTCCGCATCGCGGAGGAGGACCTGCGCCTGCGCGGCGCCGGGGAGCTGCTCGGCACGCGCCAGAGCGGGATGCCCGAGTTCCGCCTCGCCGACCTGGCCGTCCACGGCGAGCTGCTGGCCGCCGCCCGGGACGACGCCCGCCTGATTCTGGAGCGCGATCCCGACCTCGGCACCGACCGCGGCCGTGCCCTGCGCGTCCTGCTCTACCTGTTCGAACGCGACGCGGCGGTCAGGTACCTCCGCTCGGGGTGACCGTCCGGGACCGTCGCTCACGCGGTCTTCGCGACCTCGGCCCCGTCCGTCTCCTCTTCGGCGGGCGTGGGTTCGGCGCGGCGGTCGGGCGGCGTCACGATGCCGCCGGAGACCACCATCTTGATGCCCTCCTCCACCGTCATGGCGAGGACCTGAACCTCATCGCGCGGCACGAAAAGAAGGAAGCCCGAGGTCGGGTTGGGCGTGGTCGGCAGGAAGACGTTGACGACCCGCCGGGGCGTGAGGTCCTGGACATGACCCTCGGTCTGCCCGGTGATGAAGCCGATCGCCCAGGACTCCGGCCGCGGATACTCGACCAGGACCACCTCGCGGAACGCCTTGGACTGTTCCTTGAACACGGTCTCGACGATCTGCTTGACCGCGCCGTAAACGCTGCGGATCACCGGCATGCGGTCGAGCATACGCTCGCCCAGGCCGACCAGGGTGCGCCCCACGAGCCCGGCGGTGAAGAAGCCGATCAGCGTCATCACCGCCACGACCAGCAACACGCCCAGGCCGGGAACGCCGAACGGCAGGTAGGTTTCCGGGTTCCAGGCCGGCGGGATGAAGGGGGTGACCCGATCATCGACATAGGAGACGAACTCCCACCCCAGCCAGATCGTGATGCTGATCGGCGCCGTCACCAGAATACCGGCCAGGAAGTAGTTGCGCAGCTTGCGCACGAAGCCCAGGCCCGGCGCGCCGCCCGGCTTGCCTTGCGCCTCGGCGCCCTTGGTTTCCGCGACCCGCCTGCGCCCCAGCTTCCCGGGGGTTACGATGCCGCCGGAAATTACCAGCTTGATGCCGTCCTCAACCGTCAGATCTAGGTGGTGGACGTCGCGCTCGGGGATGAACAGCAGGAATCCGGTGGTCGGATTCGGCGTCGCCGGGACGAAGACGTTGTAAACGGTCTCCTTGGTCAGATCCTGGACCTCGCCCTCGGTCTTGCCGGTGATGAAGCCGATGGCCCACACGCCCCGGCAGGGATATTCGATCATGACCACCTCATTGAATGCGGTGGCCTTTTGCGACAGCACGGTCTCGAAGACCTGCTTGGTCCAGCTATAGATGCTGCGCGCGACCGGGACGCGCGCGACCAAGCTCTCGCTCAGGCGCATGACCAGGCGCCCGGAATACCCGGCGGCCAGGAATCCGACCAGCGTGAGGAACACGAGCGCGATGATCAGGCCGAAGCCGGGCAGCGCGAAGGGCAGGTACGTCTCCGGGTTCCAACGCGGCGGAATCAGCGGCGTGACCCGGGCGTCGATGAAGGCGATGGCCTTCCAGGCCAGCCAGAAGGTGATGCCGACCGGCGCGGTGACCAGGATGCCGGCGAGGAAGTAATTGCGCAGGCGCGCGGCCAATCCCATGCGCGGCGTCTCGACCGCTCTGGGCTGCGCGCCTGCCTCGGCGCCGGTATCCCGTCCCCGTCCGCTTTCGTTCATTGGCTCCAACCCGTTCGCATTATCCCACTATATGGCGCCGCGGCCATCGGAGGCCAGCGCCACCGCGCCGCCCGCGGCCGATGCGCATTGCGGCGCCGGAACCTCAACCGCGATCGCAACGGTGGCGGCTCATAGGAAGGCCAGCAGCTCGGCCAGGGTTTCCTCGGGCGCCTCCTCGGGCAGGAAATGCCCGCAGGGCAGCGCGCGGCCCCGAACATCCGCCGCCCGCTCGCGCCAGAGCGCGAGCACGTCGTAGCAGCGCTCGACGACGCCGCGCGCGCCCCACAGGACGAGCAGTGGACAGGCGATCTTCCGGTCCAGGTCGGCGCGGTCGTGCGCGAGGTCGATGGTGGCGGCGGCGCGGTAGTCCTCGCAGGTGGCGTGGATCGTCGCCGGGTCGCGGAAGCAGCGCTTGTACTCGGCCAGCGCCTCCGGCGTGAAGCACCCCTCGGTCTTGCTCCAGGCCCCGATCTTCTTCTCGAGGTAATAGTCCGGGTCGCCGCCGATCAGGCGCTCCGGCAGGTCGTGCGGCTGGATCAGGAAGAACCAGTGGTAGTACGCCGTGGCGAAGGTCATGTCGGCGCGCTCGTACATGGCGAGCGTCGGCGCGATGTCGAGCAACGCGGCCTTGGTCACGCGCTCCGGATGGTCGAGCGCCATGCGGTGCGCCACCCGCGCGCCGCGGTCGTGTCCGACCACGGCGAAGCGCCCGAAGCCGAGCGCGGCCATGACCTCGACCTGATCCTGCGCCATGGCGCGCTTGGAATAGTTCCCGTGGTCCGGCCCGCCGGGCGGCCGGCTGCTGTCGCCGTAGCCGCGCAGGTCGGCGAGCACGACCGTGAAACGCTCGGCCAGGCGCGGCGCGACCTTGTGCCAGATGACGTGGGTCTGGGGATAGCCGTGCAGGAGCAGGACCGGGGCGCCGCGCCCGGCCGTGCGCAGGTGAATCTCCGCGCCGGAGGTGCGGATGCGGGAGTGGGTGAAACCTTCGAGCACGCGATCGTGACTATCCTGTGCTGGCATTCAAGGCAAGCGGCGTTAGTCTAGTCCACTCTACCTCACCTCGAGGCGCCCCATGCCGAGTCCGGTCCGATTGCTGTCGCTGGCCACGGCCGTGCCGCCCTTCCTGCTGCGCCAGGAGGACGTGGTGGAGCGCGCCCGCCACCTGTTCCTCGCAAACGGCGCCGACATCGAACGGATGCTGCCGGTCTACGACAACGCCGGGATCCGGACTCGCTATTCCTGCGTTCCCATCGAGTGGTACAACGCGCCGAGCGGATGGAAGGACCGCAACGCCCTGTTCATCGACAACGCGGTGGCGTTGCTGCGCCGGGCGGCCGAGCAGTGCCTGACCCGCGCCGGCGTGGACGCCCAGAGCGTCGACACCATCGTCGCCGTCTCCACCTCGGGCATCGCGACGCCGAGCCTGGATGCGCGCCTCATGGAGGAGATGCCGTTCCGCCGCGACGTCGACCGCCTGCCGATCTTCGGTCTCGGCTGCGCCGGCGGCGTGCTCGGTCTGGCGCGGGCCGCGGCGATGGCGCGCGCCGCCCCGGGCAGTCTGGTGCTGTTCCTCGTCGTCGAGCTGTGCGGCCTGACCTTCCGTAACAAGGACGTTTCCAAGAGCAACGTGGTGGCCACCGCCTTGTTCGGCGACGGCGCGGCGGCGGCCCTGCTCGCCTGCCGCCGCCGGGGCGCCGAGCCGGAGATCGCCGGCTGGGGCGAGTACACGTGGCCGGATTCGCTCGAGGTCATGGGCTGGCGCGTCGAGGAGGACGGTTTCGGCGTGTTGTTCTCGCGCGACATCCCGAGCATCGTGCGCGACCGCTACGGCGCCGCGGTGGACGGCTTTCTCGCCAGTCACGGCCTCACCCGCGGCGACCTCGACGGCACCATCTGCCATCCCGGCGGCGCCAAGGTGCTGGACGCGCTCGAGGAGGTGTTCGGCCTGCCGCCCGGCGGCATGGCGGAATCCCGCCAGGTGCTGTGCGACTACGGCAACATGTCCGCGGCCACGATCATGTTCATACTCGAGCGCGCCCTGACGCGCGGGCTGCACGGGCGCCACCTGATGTCCTCGCTGGGGCCAGGGTTCACCGCCGGGTTCGCGCTCCTGGAAGCTGGGTGAGCCTGCCCCAGGCGGTGGTGCTGCTGGTCGCGCTGCAGCGCCTGGCGGAGCTCGCCTACGCGCGGCGCAACACCAAGCGCCTGCGCGCCGCCGGCGGGATCGAGGCCGGCGCCGGCCATTATCCGCTGTTCGTCCTGTTGCACGGAAGCTGGCTGGCCGCCCTGTTCTTCCTGATCCCGCGCGCGGCAACCGCCAATTGGTGGCTGCTCGGCCTCTACCTCCTGCTTCAGGCCGGGCGGCTGTGGGTGATCGCCAGCCTGGGGCCGCGCTGGACCACGCGGATCATCGTCCCGCCCGGCGCGCCGCTCGTCCGGCGCGGGCCGTACCGCTTCCTGCGCCACCCCAACTACCTCATCGTGGCCGCCGAGATCGCGGTCCTGCCGCTGGCCTTCGGCGCGTGGGAGCTGGCGCTCGTCTTCACGGCACTCAACATCCCATTGCTGGCCTACCGCATCCGGGTCGAGGAGCGCGCCCTGGCGCCGCGGCGCCGGGGAGACGACCCGGCGTAGCCGTCGCGCGTTCTTTCAGGCCTCGTCCGGCACCATGCCCGGGTGCATCGCCGGGCCCCAGGTGTCGGAGAGCGTGAACCCTTGCGGGAAGGGATCGCTCGGGTCCCAGCCGAACTCGTGGGTGGCGAAGATCCAGCCGCGCCCGGTCAGCCGCGGCACGACGGCGGGGATGCCGCCCACTTCGGCCGTCGCCGCCACCTCGGCGGTGAAGCGGGTGCCGATCACCGATTCGTGGATCAATTTCTCTTCGGGACCCATCTCGCCCTTGGCCACGAGCGTGGCCAGCCGGGCGCAGGTGCCGGTGCCGCACGGGCTGCGGTCGAGCCGCCCCGGGGAGATCACGACCGCGGTCTTGCGCCGCCCGTCCGGCGCCTCCGGTGGGCCGCCGAACAGTGTAAAGGTGACGCCCGCGATCTCCGGGTTTTCGGGATGGACGGCCGCGATCCGCGCGTTGGCGGCGGCCTTGATCGTCTCGCCCAGCTCGACCATGGCGCGCGCCTCGGCGGGTTTCAGGGCCAGCCCGAAGTCGCGCGCATCGACGATCGCGAAGAAGGCCCCGCCGTAGGCCACGTCCGCGCTCACGCGGCCGACGTCGGGGAGATCCAGCCTCACGCCCTTGTGCAGCAGGAAGCTCGGCACGTTGTCGAGCGTCACGCGCTCGCACTTGCCGTCGCGGCAGCGCGCGGTGACCGGAACCGGGCCGGCGGGCGTGTCGAGCACGAGCCGGGTCTCCGGCTCGTGCATGGCGACGATGCCGGTCTCGAGCGCCACCGTGACCACGCAGATCGCGTTCGAGCCCGACATCGGAGGATAGTCGGTCGATTCCATGACGATCATGCCGAGGTCGGCCTCCGGCGCGCTCGGCGGCAGCAGCAGGTTGACCGACATGGCCGCACCCCCGCGCGGCTCGAACAGGCAGAACCGGCGCAGCGAGTCGTCCCGGGTCTCCAGGTAGCGCTTCTTCTCGAACATGGTCTTGCCGGGCACGTCGAGCACGCCCCCGGTGATGACACGCCCGACCTCGCCCTCGGCGTGGGCGTCGACCACGGAAATGCGTCGCTGCCAGCGCATGATCGCGTCCCCGGTCCGATGTCGCGCGCGGCGCGGCGCCACATGCCCGCGCCTCGGCCGATGAAATCACAAATCCGGGTCGGCTAGGGGAAAATGGTGCGTGGTGCGGCTGAGAGGACTCGAACCTCCACTCCCTTGCGGGAACTAGCACCTGAAGCTAGCGCGTCTACCAGTTCCGCCACAGCCGCAACGATGTCCGGCAAGATCGCCGTTTGAATAGCAGCACCCGGTCGCGTGTCAAACCGATTTCACGCAGCCCGCCAGGCCTCGGTGAACCGACCCGTTCGTGTGGTGCGGCTGAGAGGACTTGAACCTCCACGGGGTTTCCCCCACAGCGCCCTCAACGCTGCGCGTCTACCGATTCCGCCACAGCCGCCCGGACGGCCCAGGCCGGGAGCCCCAAGGCACGGAGGCGCTTTTATAGCGCGCGCGCCCGCAAGAGCAACGGGAATCTGCCGGTGCGCGCACCATGCCGGCCCGAGCGCCGAACCGCGACGGGAACTCCGGGCGCAGCCTGCATCGGCGCCGAAGAGTCGGCCAATCGTGGCACAAAATCGGCAAGCCCCTGCGCGCCGTTATGGCCCGCGGCGCCCGCCAGCTCAGCCCTGGCGCCAGACCTGGCTGCTCTTGCACTTCCGGCAGATGCGGTTGTGCGGGCCTTCCGAGGGAAACTCACCACCGCACAGCAGGCAGCGGCGGGTCTGCACCGAACCCTTGCGTTCTTCGCATTTCGTTTGTTCGGCCACGGTTCGAAGTCCTCCACGGCGCAGATTGGCCGGGGAAAACGGTCAAAGCGTGGCGGAAAAACGGCAATTCCTGGTGGATATCGGCGGCCTGCGATGCGTCCGCGCGGAGCCGCCGGCGCCCGGGACCGCGGTTTAGGGCTGCAGCGTTGCTTGGTCGAGCGCCGCCAAACCGTTCTTCGCGATGATCGCCTGGACGGCGCGGACGTAGTCCTGGCCCTGCTCCGAATAAGAGCGCAGCTTTTCCGCCAGCGTGGCGCCGTCAAGCGGCGCGGCGCGCCGGCGCAACTCGGCCCGCGCCGCACGGAACTTGCGGTACGCCCGGTGTGTGTTCAGGTTTCTCATATAGGAAGCGACCGACTCCCCCAGTGTCGCGAACCTGCGGATCGCGTAAGTCCGGCCCGGCTCGCGCCCGGCCGGGACGATCGCCGACTGGCCCTGCTCGGTCCACTGCCCATACAAGGCGTTGCCCTCGGTGGCGAAGCGCGACGTGCCCCAACCCGATTCGATCGCGGCCTGGGCGATGGCGAGCGACGGTGGCACGATGTCCAGGCGAAATGCGAGATCCTTCAGGTCCTTGGGGCTCAGGCCGTAGCCGTCCGCCAGGCCGTCCAGCCAGTTCCGTTCCGCAGGCGAGAGCTTCCGGCCCTTGGCTAGGCGCGCCTCGATCGCGCGCAGGCGTTGCCGGTCGGCCAGGATGCGCTTGTTCGCCTGCAGGACAAGGGGCAGCACGACCATGATAAAGGCGCGCTTGCGCGCGTCCGCCTGCGCCAGGGCCCGCCAGTCCTTCGGCAAATGCGTGGCGAACAGCCGCGGCACGGGTGTCTCGCCCGCCGCGACGGAGGCCAGTTCGTACCCATGGCGCGCGAAACTGTCCAAGAGGTCGCCGACCCGGCGCGGGCCGATGGTGCTGGTGTCGGCCGTGAACCGGATGGCGAGAAGGACCGGGAACAGAAAGCCGAGAGCCGCCAGGAAGGCCGATCCCAAAAGGGTGGCCAGGACGGCACGGCGGCGGCCCATGGAAACCCGCCTGCGCGGTGTTGTGATCGCCTCCGACATGAGTCCGCTCCCACCCTGGGGAGCCAAACTAGGGAAAATAACTTAAGACTCCGGAAACCCGATGGCGTCGCGCGCCGGCCCTGTCGTGGCCTGGGGCCTCACGCCAGGGTTAACGGCATCTTGTGTATCGTGCGGGACGCGTTATACATTTTCCGAAACCATGACATTCGCGGGAGTGGCTCGACGCTGGGGTGGGACATGTTGCTGGCAAGGTTCCTCAAGTCCGTCTTCCGACGCGGCGAACTGACCTTGATCGACGCCGCCGGGCGGACTCACCGCTTCGGCGACCCCCGGCGCGGACCGGCGGTCACGATCCGGCTGCACGACCGCAGCCTCCATTTCAAGTTGTGGCTCAGACCGCGCCTGTACCTTGGCGAGGCATACATGGACGGCAGCCTCACGGTGGAGCAGGGATCGATCTACGACTTCCTCGACCTGGCCGGCCTCAACGTGGGCGAAGGCACGCTGAATGCCTGGGACCGCTGGGTGCTGCGCGCGCGCCACATGTGGCGCGGCTTCGAGCAGGCCAACCCGCTGGGCCGGGCGCAGAAGCACGTCGCCCACCACTACGACCTGTCGGACGAGCTTTACGCGCTGTTCCTCGATTCGGACCGGCAATATTCGTGCGGCTACTTCGCGACCCGGGACACTACGCTGGAGGAGGCTCAGGAGGCCAAGAAGCGCCACATCGCGGCCAAGCTGCGCCTGCAACCCGGACAGAAGGTCCTCGACATCGGCTCGGGCTGGGGCGGCCTCGCGCTCTATCTCGCGCGCTGCGCCGGGGTCGAGGTCACGGGCATCACCCTGTCGAAGGAGCAGCACGCGGCCTCCCAGGAGCGCGCCGCCGAGGCCGGCCTGGCCGACCGGGTCCGCTTTCACCTGCGCGACTACCGGGAGGAGACCGGCACCTATGACCGCATCGTCTCGGTCGGCATGTTCGAGCACGTCGGCACGCCTCATTACGAGGAGTATTTCGCCAAGGTCCGTGAGCTGCTCACCGATGACGGGGTCGCCCTGCTGCACACGATCGCCCACCGCGACCCGCCGACGAACACAAACCCCTGGCTGCGCAAGTACATCTTCCCCGGCGGCTACTGCCCGGCGCTGTCCGAGGTCCTGCCCGTGACCGAGCGTGTCGGCCTGTGGGTCACGGACATCGAGATCCTGCGCCTGCACTACGCCGAGACGCTGCGCCATTGGCGCCGGCGCTTCGTCGCCAACCGCGACAAGGTAGTCGCGCTTTTCGACGACCGCTTCTTCCGGATGTGGGAGTTTTACCTGGCAGGCTCCGAGGTCGCGTTTCGGCGCCAGGGGCAGATGGTGGCGCAAATCCAGATGACCAAGTCGGTGGACGCCGTGCCGCTGACCCGCGACTACATGATCGAATGGGAGCAGGCGCACGCCCCCGTGCGCGAGGCCGCGGCGCGGCGCCTCAAATCGGTGAGCTGACCCGCTCGGCGCGCCCGGCGCGCCTTCTCATCGGCCCCGCAAGGCGTTAGGCTGGCGCCATGAGGGGGTTCGCGGTCGTTCCGGCTCTCATCCTCGGCGTCATTCTTACGGCCGCGCCGGCGTGGGCCGGGGGCGACCCCGACGCCGGCCGCAAGGTCGCGACGCGGCACTGCTCGCGGTGCCACGTCGTGGGCGATTTCAACCCCTACGGAGGCATCAACAGCACGCCGTCGTTCCAACTCCTGGCCAAGCGGAACGACTGGCTGGAACGTTTCCAGACCTTCTATGAGCGCCGTCCGCACCCCGTGTTCGTGCGCGTCCCGGACGTGCCGCGCTGGACCGATCTGCCGGCGCACGTCAAGGAGTTCGAGATCACGCCGCAGAACATCGAGGACATCATCGCCTTCGTGCGGACGCTGAGGCCGAAATGAGCCATGCGGCCGCGGGGAGAGGCCCGGCCCGCCGACGGTCTTGCGCACCAGGGAACGCGCCATCAAAATCGCACGCAACCGCTTGAATCGGTCGGAGCGCCTTTCCGGCGGGTGAGCAAGCCAGAGATGGCGCGGCCGGCTCGACGGGGACATGACCGTCGGTCGCGGAGCGCCCGCCGCCGCCGGTCTTGGCACATGTCTTGGAAGAGGAGACCTTGCGCATGTTCGTGCGGATGACGAGGCTGGCGTTCGCCCTGGCGGCGCTCGCCCTGTTGACCAGGCCCGGCACCGCCGGGGAACTCGCCAATCCCGACGGGCCGGTGGTGCTGACCGTCTCCGGCAACATCGCCCAGACCAACCGCGCCCCGTTCGATCCCGTCCGTGACGCGTTCCTCAAATACCACGAGAAGGCGTTCGAAAAGGCCGCCGAGTTCGACCACGCGATGCTGGAAGCGCTGGGGATGCACGAGGTCAAGCTGGCCTCCAAGAACTGGCCGGGCGCGCCGCGCTTCGAAGGCCCGATGCTCAAGGATGTCCTGGCCGCGGCCGGGGCCGCGGGAAAGACCGTGACGGTGTACGCCCTCGACGGCTACGGCGCCAAGATTACCAAGGACGAGCTCGAGGGCCGGCAGTGGATCCTGGCGATCAAACGCGACGGCGAGTACCTCAAGCTTGGCCAGCGCGGGCCGACCCTGTTGGCCGCCCCGCACAAAGGGAAGGTGACGAGCAAATCGGACGAATCGAAGTGGGTCTGGTCCGCGTTCTACATCGAGGTCGAGTGACGCCGCGCGGCGGCGCCGGGACGCAGGGTCGGCATGGACATGGCCTGCCGGTCGTCGGCCAAGGGCCATGAGCGACCCGCGGAAAGGCAAGCGTTGGACGGAGCGCTCCTCGTACCTGGTGGCGGTCGGCGACGAGTCCGCATCCAGGGAGCGGCACTGCGCGCCCGCCGCCGCGCGCAACCTGGAGCCGATCCTGGCCGTCCTGCGCGACACGCTTCCGGACGCCGGGGCGGCGCTGGAGATCGCTAGCGGCACCGGCCAGCACGTCGCCGCCTTCGCCGCAGCCTTTCCCGGAATCGAGTGGCAGCCGAGCGACCCCGACCCGGCGGCCCGGGCGAGCAACGCGGCATGGGCCGCCGAGGCCGGCCTCGACAACATCCAGGCGCCGCTGGCGCTCGATGTGACCGCGCCCGACTGGGAGGGCTTCCGGACCCCGCCGGTGGACGCGATCCTGTGCATCAATCTGCTCCACATCGCGCCCTGGGCGGCCTGCGAGGGCCTGATGCGCGGCGCCGGGCGACTGTTGGCGCCCTCCGGGGTCCTCTACCTCTACGGCCCGTACAAGCGCGACGGCGGGCACACCGCGCCGAGCAACGCCGAGTTCGACCGGTCCCTGAGGCACCGCGATCCCGCCTGGGGCGTGCGCGACCTGGACGACGTGGCGGCGTGCGCGCAGGGCCACGGTCTCGCGCTCGCCCGGGTCGTCGAGATGCCCGCCAACAACCTTTCACTGATCTTCCGGCGCCGGGTTGGCCGTGGGCGGCGGCGCGCAGGCATGGGCTGACCCCGGCGCGGCACCGACCGGCAACCTCTACTCGGCAGGCACCGCCCTGTCGTAGTCCGCCGCGTCGATCCAGTCGTGGCGCAGGATGCAATCCTGCGCGTCCAGCACGACGTAAAGATAACGTCCGCGCGCGCCGGTGACCGGTCCATCGCCGGAGTAAAGGAACGCTACCGCGTGGCCGGCGGAATCCGCCGACAGGGTCTTCATGACATTGCGCCCGGGCGCGCCGGAAAGTCGGTTGACCTCCCCGCCTGTGGGGTAGACTTCAAGAAAGCTCATCATCAGCTGGTCGAGCTGACGGCATTCGGCGGCCACATCGCCCGGCACAAGAGACAGCGCCGCCGCGCCGATGGCAAGAAGAGCACGCATGTCTACGCGCGGGTCCCCTTCGGTCCGTGCATCGGAGTAGTCGATAGTGTAGTTGATCAGGTCCTTGCCCCGATTGCAAATTGGCGGACACGGCCTTCGGGCGGCGGGCGCCGCCGGCCGGGGGCGAGCGGGAAACGAACTGGACAAGTCACAGGCGATGCGCGCACCTGCCAAGCCCCCCCGCGCCAAGACGATCGACCCGCGCAGGTTCGACGCCGTCCTGGTCGGCCCCGAGGTCGCGGGGACCCGGGCCCCCGCGCGGCGCGACGCCGCCATTCGGTTCCTGCGCCGCGCCAAGGCACGGGGACTCAAGCTCGCGCTGATCGCCGCGGGCAGAAGCGGTCCGGCCGCGCCCGATGCTGTGGGCATGACCGAGCTGTTCGACGCAAAGGTGGACGGCCTCGATCGGGAGCGGCCGAACATCGAGGGCAAGCCGGGGCCGGGCCTATTCCTCGAGGCGGCGCGCCGGCTCGGCGTCCGCCCGGAACGCGCGGTGGTGATCGAGGACACCCCGGCCGGCGTCGAGGCGGCGAAGGTTGGCCGCTTCGGGTTGGTCGTCGGGCTCGATCGCGAGCGCCGACACGGTGCGCTCGCGCAGCAAGGCGCCGACATCGTGGTGGGTGCGCTGAGCGAACTGCGGATCGCCGGCCGGAACGCGGTACGGAGCACCGAGATTCCCTCGGCGCTCGACGCCCTCGATGGGGTCGCCACGCTCATTCGAGACAAGCAGGTTGCGGTGTTCCTCGACTACGACGGCACGCTGACGCCGATCGTCGAGCGGCCGGACCTCGCGGCGCTGCCACGGGAAATGCGCGCTACGCTCGCAGGGCTCGCGGAAGCGTGCACCGTCGCCGTCGTGAGCGGCCGCAGCCGCGAGGACGTGGCCAAGCTGGTCGGCCTGGACCAACTGTTCTATGCCGGCAGCCACGGTTTCGATATCGCCGGTCCGGACGGGCGCGAGATCCACCACAAGCAAGGACACAACTGCGTGCCGGTCCTCCGGGCGGCCGAACGGGACCTGCGCCGCCGGCTGGCCCGGATCGACGGCGCCCTGGTCGAGGGCAAGACCTTCGCCGTGGCGGTCCACTACCGCCTGGTCGCAAAGGCCGCCGTGCCACTGGTCAGGGCCGCGGTCGACGCGGTGGCGGCCAAGCACCCCGAGCTGCGCAAGACCGGCGGCAAGAAGGTGTACGAACTCAGGCCCGGTATGGATTGGGACAAAGGCAAGGCGGTGTTGTGGCTGCTCGACGCGCTCGGCCTGGGCGGCGCCGATGTAGCGCCCGTCTACCTCGGCGACGACGTGACCGACGAGGATGCGTTTGCCGCCCTGAAGGGCCGCGGCATCGGCATTTGCGTGTCGGAGGCGCCGCAGCCGACGCTGGCGGATTACCGGTTGCGCGATCCGGACGAAGTACGCAAGTTCCTCCAGGGCCTGACCGCCGTCCTCAAGAAGCGCCGTCAATGACGAGGTTGCGGCGCGTTTGCGCCCGAGCAACCTTCATTCCGGTTGACAGCGCGGACAGAAGCAGGCGCTGCGCCCGGATATCTTGAGCACCTGAATTGCGCCCCCGCAGCGCGGGCACTTCGCGCCCTTTTCCCGGTGCGGTAGCAGGTAGCTCGGCGGCAGGCGCTCGACCAACTCCTCGGAGCCGGCGCCCCGGTCGATGGCGGTCTGCAGAACCGCGCGCATCGTCCGGTACAGCCGCGCAAGCCGAGCCGCGTCAAGGTCCTGGAGCTTCGCCTTCGGATGGAGTCCGGCCTGGAACAGGATCTCGTCGGCATAGATGTTGCCGACGCCGGCGAGCAGCGTCTGGTCCATGAGCGCCGCCTTGGCGAGGCCCCTCCTCTTGCCCACGGCCGCCGCGAATGCGGCTTCGTCGAAGGCGGGGTCGAGCGCGTCCGGGCCCAGCCCCTCCGCCTTGATGAACGCCTCGACGTTGTCCGCCATGCCGACCCGGCCGAGCATGCGCCGGTTCTCGTAAGCCAGGTGATTCCCGTCCTCGAAGTCGAACCGGACCCGGTCGTAGCGCGGGTCGTCCGCCATGTCCTCGAAGGCTTTCAAGCGGCCCGTCATGCCGAAGTGCAGGGTGAGCCACGTGGCGTCGTCCAGGCGGGCCAGCAGGTGCTTGCCGTGGCGCCGGGTCGCCTCCATCCGGCGCCCTGTCAGCCTGCGGTGCAGGCCCCGCGCCGATATTCCGTGCAGGATCCTGGCGTCCGCGACGTGGACATGCGCGATCCTCCGGTGCAGCGACGTGGCGTCGAGGTAGCGCCTGAAGCTCTCGACGTCGGGAAGTTCGGGCATCGCGGTCTCATCCTGCCGCCGGGGCCACCGCCATAGACTATAAAATTATAACCGGCCGGACCCGGGCAAGCGATCCGCGCCGGCACGCGGGACACTTCTGCCCCGAACCCCGGCCACATGGGAACAAAATTTTGGATCGCCGGAGTCGCTGCCGCGCCCCCGGCAGGCGATTGAAGGCGTTTCGGGCTACGCCGCCGCCGTGCGCGCCGCGGGCCCAGCGGCGGCGCCGTCCGCCGCATCGCGCCGCCGCGGCCCGCGCAGATCGGCGGTCAGTTCCCGCGCCCGCTCCATGATCTCCAGCAGCCAGCGCGAATCCCCCTCGTCCGGCAAGGACTGCGGGATTTCCGCGGCGGGCGCCTCGGGGAGCGGCCCACCGTTCGGGGCGCCCGGCGCGTCGTCGTCATCGTCCTCATCGGAGTCCGCAGCGGTCTCCACCTCCCCATCCGTCGGCTCGGCGCCGGTCAGCGCGATCAGGCTGGTGACCTGCGCCTCGAGGTCTTGCAGGATGTCCCTCAGGCGGCCGCCATAGCGCTCCTCGATCGCGAGCAGGAGCCGGTGCAGCATGCGGCGGAGCTGCTCGTTCTCATGACACAGGCGCGAACGTTCCTCCCGGTGCTGCGCGAGCTCGGCGTGGCGGCGGGACAAGCCCGTCTTGAGCGACTTCAGGCGATCGTTCAGGTCCTCGACCTGCTTGAGCTGAGCCTGATCGGCCAGGCCGAGACGCGTCCTGGCTTCATCGATGCGTTTCCAGAGTTCGTCGATGTCGCTCATGCCGAATACCTCTGATCGGGAGAAAGAAAAGGCCTAGAATGAAATAACGGGTAACGTTAATTTTCAGTGTAAATTCCGTTACGACATAAAAATTTCATCTCTTCTTCACACGCATTCGACGCCCTGCGACGCCTTTCTTCTGACAATCTGGCATGCCGGGGACGGCAGGCCGCGACGCCGCGCGGCTGCATGCAACCGGCCAGCCCCTCGGTGCGCTGCCGTCGAGCGGGTGCCCCGAGGCCCGATGGCGCGGCCGGCAGCCGTGCGGCGCGGCGGCGCAGCTTGGAGAGAACGACACCATGCCGAGGTGGTTGTTGGGAGGCGCGCTCGTGATCTATCTGGCCGGCCTGTTCGGCTTCGGCCTGTCCCGCCACTTTGCCCAGGCCGAACAGGACGTGATGGCCGCCATGGCCTATGGGGCCGGATGGCCCGGCCACATTCTGCAGGCATTGGGCCTGTTCTGAGCGCGCTTCGGTAGGCCCCGGGACCCGGCACATCCCTGCCGGGTCCCGCGGGCCGGAGCGCCTTCGCCGGCGCCGGCGGATTTCATTCCGAACCGGCCGCCCCGCCCGGCCGAGAATGCACGAAGTGTGACGCCGATCACATCTCCACGGTCGCAACCGGGCTATGCGTCAAGGAACCGGGTGCCGCGCCGGCCCCGTTTCGGCCGAAGGGAACCGGGGCGCGGCACGGACCAATCACGGTGCGATGGAGAAAGCCATGAAGTTTTCCGCCCAGAGGGCTTTGACCGCCCTCCTGACCGTCGCGGCGCTGTCCCTACCCGTCGTCACCAACGCGCCGGCGCTGGCCGGACCCAAGTCGCCCGGCGGCGACTACGGCAGCTATCAGTACGACGCCTACCTGGAACGGGAGGCCAAGGCGCAGCGCCAAAGGACCGCCCGCGCGCAGAGCCGGGACCCCGGCGGCCAGCGCGTTTACATCGGGGCCTCCGAATTCGACGAGGCGCAGGCCGGCCCGGACCGCGTCAGAGGCGGCCCGTGGAGGTTCCTCTACAACGTGCGCCCGGACCAGGAACAGCACTACCGGGGGAATTGAGCCCCGTCAGCCGGCTTGGCGGATCGCGACCCCTCCTTGCCCGAAAAGATCACGCGGCTGGGCCGGCCGCGCCGGTCAGTCGACGAACTCCTCGGCCGGCCGGGAGACGAAGAACCCGCGATCGCCGAGCTCGGAGTTGAACGCGAGCATCGACAGGTCGGTCATCCGCATCGGGTAGAGAATGCCGTCGAGGTGGTCGCATTCGTGCTGCAGCAGCATGGCGTGGAAGCCCGAAGCCACCACGTCGATGGGCGCACCGTCGAGCCGCACGGCCTGCAGACGCACCCGGGTGTAGCGCGGCACCGCCCCGTGCAGGCCCGGAATCGACAGACATCGCTCCCAGATCGGTTCCTTCTGCTCCGTGAGCGGCGCGAGCACCGGGTTGACCAGCACCCGCCAAGGGATCGGCTGCATCCTGGCGCCCGGCGGGATCTGGTGCGCCGCGACGCGGTAGACCACCAGACGCTTCGGGACATGGACCTGCGGCGCGGCCAAGCCGTTGCCGCCGATGTCCTCCAGCGTTTCGCGCATGTCGGCCGCCAAGCGGGCGATCGCCGGATCGGTCGGGTCCTCGACCGGCTCGGCCACCCGTTTCAGGACCTCGTTGCCCATGAGGGCGATCTTCAGAATCGCGATGGCTGCGTCCTTTCTCCCGGTGCGCGCATGCAGCGGCGCCGCCGATCATGCCCGCGCGGCGCCTGTCCGCACGCCGCTTCGCCTCAGCGGGCGAGGCGTTGGCCTCGCTTCTTCGCCGGCCGTTGCAGGAGCGGCAGGCGGACCAACGGAGCCGCCGCCAGCGGAACTGCCGGCCCCATGGCCTCGCGCGCGGCGACCAGCCGCCCCTGGCACCCAAGGAGCCGGTCGGCGAGTTCAATCATCCGCCGGTTGGGCACCGCATGCGGCGCTGCGCGGCGCACGTGCGCCCCGGTTTCGGCCTCCCGCCTGGGTGACGCGAGATTGAGCGCGATCAGTGCCGCGGCCATGGAGCGGCTGACCCCCGCCACGCAGTGCAGCAGGAGCGGAGCCTCGCCGCGCCAATCCTTGACGAACTCGATGAGCGCGGCGATGTGATCGGCCTGCGGGAGGATGTGGCCGGGCAGAGGCTGGTTGATGTCGTCGATCTCAAGGCGCAGATGGCGCGCGCCGGGGATCCCGGGCGGCGTGGGCGGCTGCTCCGCCGGCGGGACGAGGGAGACGAGATGGCTGGGCCGTAGTGCCGCGACGTGCCGCGGCATCTCCGACAGATTGCAGACACAGATCACGATTTCGCATGTCCCTCGTCGGCCGACATCGTGAGGTGCATAGCGCAACCGGCCCCGCCGGCGCAAGCGCGCCGCCCCGTACCGCAGAAAACGACGCCGGGAGCCGCCGTCAATCCTGTCGGCCGAAACGAATTCTCTCCAGACGGACGAGCGCCGCCGCGACCGCCCCGCGCACGCTCGGGTCGTCATCGGATTGGGCCTCGATGAGCGCCGACTGCGCCGCGTCGTCGTCGATGCGGCCGAGGCCGAACGCGGCCATGCGGCGCACGCCGGGTTCCGGGTCTTCGAGCAGCGCCTGGCGCAGCGGCGCGATCGCCGCCTGGCCGCCGTTGCGCGCCAGGCCTTGCGCCGCACGCTGCCTGACCACGCCGTCCTCATCGGCCAAGGCTTCGATCAGGGCGTCCTTGGCCTTAGGACCGCGCAGATTGCCCAGGCCCACGGTGGCGATCCGGCGAACCACCGGATCGTCGTCCCCGGACACGAACCTGGAGAGGGCGCGCACGGTCGTCCGCCGCCCCTTCTCGACCAAGCCGCGCACCCGTTCCAGGCGCGTCTCCGGGTCCTCCTCCAACGGCTCGGAGGTCGGCGCCGGGACGGCCCAAGCGGGTTGGATCGGCGCGGCGCGCGCGACGCCGGACGCTCCGGCGACGGCATCGGAGCTCCCGCGCAGCACGCGCACCTCGGCGAGCACGCTGCCGCGCCCGTCCGGAGCCGGGGCGTAGAGCGCCAGGGAAGAGGCGGTGCCGAGCAGACGCGCGACCCCGCGATCCACGGGCACGTCCTTGAACGACCACGTAACCGGCGTGCTCAGGTCGCCCTTGAGGACGAGCCGGAACCCGGCCTGCTCGGCGATCGCCCGCAAGACGTCCTCCAGGGGCACATTGCGGGCGTCGAGCGATACCAGGCCCTCGTGAACCGAAACCTCGAGGGATTTCGCCGCTGAATCCTCCGCCACGGTCTCGCGTCCGGCGAGCAGGAACGCGGCCAGCAGGCCCGCCAGCGGGACGATCCGCCGGCGGGCCCGTACGGCATTCAGGATGGCCCCTACACGTTGCACCGACTACCTCCCTCGGCCGCCTCCAGGGCCGGCCGGGCCGACATGGCGCGCTCAGAACCGCGTGCGCCGCGTGACCCTCGTGTTGTCGGCGATCACGGCGCCGGCGGGGATCCTGGCATTGCGCTCGATCCTCACGCCGGTGCCGATCTGCGCGCCGTCCCCGATGACCGCGTTGCGCCGGATCACCGTGTTGTCGCCGATACTCACGTCGGCCCCGATCTTGACGTTTCGTTCGATCCGCACGTTGTTGCCGATTACGGCGTTGGACGAAATCGCAACGTTCCGCCCGATCCTGACATCCGAGCCGATCTGAGCGCCCGCCTCGATGGCCGCGCCGCGCCGGATCGCCGTGTTGTCGCCGATTGCGGCACCGGCGGGGATCGTGACGTTCCGATCGATGTAGACGCCCGAGCCGATCTGAGCGCCCGCCTCGATGACCGCGCCGCGCCGGATGACCACGTTGTCGCCGATGACCACGCCGGCGCCGATCTCGACGCGGGCGTCGATTCGCACATTGTCGCCGATCACGGCGTCGGAGGGAATCGTAACGTGCTGCCCGATCCTGACACCCGAGCCGATCTGCGCGCCGCTTTCGATCACGGAGCCTTTCCGGATCACGATGTTTTCGCCGATCACGGCGCCGGCGGGGATCGTCACGTTCCGATCGATAAAGGCGCCGGCGCCGATCTGAGCGCCCGCACCGATGGCCGCACCGCGCCGGATCACCACGTCGTCGCCGATCACCACGTCGGGGCCGATCTGCGCGAAGGCATCGATTCGCACGTTGTTGCCGGCAACGACCCGCGCGCCGACGACCGCGCCGAAGCCAACGGTAACGTCGTCGCCCATCAGAACATCGTCACCGATGGCCGCCCGCATGCGAATGTTCGCGTTGCTGCCAAGGTGGACGTTGTCGCCCAGCGTAGCGTTCCTGTCGACCCGACCATCATCGCCGATGACCAAGCCGTCGCCCGCGGTCGCGTTTCTCCGGATCGTCACGTTCGCACCGATGAGGGCGTTGGCCCCGACCGTCGCGTTCCTGCCGATGCTGGTGCCCGCGCCGACGACCGAGCCCTTGCCGAGCATCGCACCGCTTGCCAGCGTCCCGGGCGGCACGCAGGCGTCGCCGTGGCCGTCGCCGTCGCTGTCGATCTGGGCCGGATTGGGAACGGTCAGACAGTTGTCGTCCGGATCGAAGACGCCGTCCCTGTCCAGATCCGGCGGGACAAGAAAGAACGCCGAGACCAGCGGCGGGGTGCCGGCCGCAGCGGCCGATGCGGCGTTAGCGCCGTCCGTTCCCTGGGCGCTCACAGCCGATGTGATCCCGTTGGCCGGGATGGCGTCGAAGATCAGGTCAGGCGCGTTGCCGAGCACCTTCACGTCGAGCAGCAGGTTGTCCGTCCCGTTGTAGAAGAAGACGTTGTCCAGATCGATAAATACGTCGAAATCAAGGGGACACGGCGTGGGCGGATCGGTCGGCTGCGCCTCGCTGAACAGCGACAGCGAGGAGGTGGACAAGACGAGCGTCTCGTCCGGCCCGATGTTGTCCGCGAATGCCGGGCTCAGAGCGCCGGGGGCCGCACTGGTGTGCGACAGTCTGACCTCCACGGCAACACCCAAAACCTCGACCGGAATGCCTGGGCAATCGAGCCGGAGCACCAGCGTGTCGATGATGCCGCTCTCCCCGCCGAAGGCCGACGCGGCGTAAACTTGCTGGTACCGCGCCGTCGTGCCCGGCCCCAGGCATCCTGCTCCGAAGGGGATGCAGCTTTGCGCTTCGCCTTCCGTGAATTCGTGCGTACTCGGAACGAGAACCGCGGTCTGGCTCCACCCGTTCGCGGGCCAGGAGACCAGCACGCCGAGCGTCGTGAGGAGCGCCAACCCCGCCTTGATGAGCGTGGCGGGCGAGATTGCGCAGGCCGGGCTACGCCGAACATGACTGTGCATGGCAGACCACCCTTGCAGGTCGATACACGAAGCAATTCGCACCATTCGCCGACATGCATTACACCCACGACCAATTAATATAATACTAAGGAATATGATATCTTTCGGTAATATTCATTGATAATTCGAAGATGATTGTGAGGTAATACTGGATGCCGTTGAGATAAATATGGTCCGCATCCTCACGCGATCATGCCTCTGGCAACGTAAGAGTGCCGGCGCGCCCGCCGCGGCGAGCCGCCGGCTTATCGGTTCTTAATATTCTTGTCGTATCTCCACCGTCTCAGGCCCGGCCAGGAAGCCTCAGGTGCGGATCCCGGAGGAACGTCCATGCGCGATCAGCCCGCGATCAAGGAATTCAGCGTCGAGCGCCAGCTCCGGCTTCGTCGCCTGGGCGCCCGGGACGGCGTCAGCAATGCCGACCTGCTGCGCGCGATCGAGGAACTGCGGCGCGAGATCGCCGCGCTGCGCGAGGAGACTCAGGTCGAGGCCGCCCCGCTCGGCGGCGACCGATCGGGCGACAGGGAGTCCATGGCCGCGCGCATCGAGATTGCCCAGATGGTCCGCATGATCGGCCAGGCCAAGTTGGAGATCGCCACTATCAAGCACCCCAAGGCCGAGGACGACCGCATGCTCGCGGCCGCGAGCGAGCTGGACGCGATCGTCGTCGCGACCGAGACCTCCACCGAGGACATCCTGACCGCGGGAGAGACGATCGAGGGCATCATCCGGAAGATGGCCGGCGTCTACCACGACGATGACGACCTCGTCGCCATGACCGAGGACATCGCCAACGAGATCATCAAGATTTTCGAGGCCTGCAACTTTCAGGACATCACGGGCCAGCGAATCAACAAGGTCGTCAAGACCATCCGCTTCATCGAGGAGCGGATCCTCGCCATGATCCATATCTGGGGCGTGGAGGCGTTCGCCGAGCTCCCGCTGCCGGAGCAGCCGGGCGTCGCGGGCGAGGACTCGCTGATGAACGGCCCGCAGCTGCCCACTCAAGGCATATCCCAGGAAGACATCAACGCCCTGTTCGACTGAGCGCCGCCGCCGGACCAGCGCGGCGTACCGGGACGCGCGACGGGTCGGCGCGTCGCCCGCCTGGGCTCAAGCGAATTTCTACCCGCTCAAGGCCCCAACCCGCCGGTCCTCAGGTCTTCGCCGGGCGTTGCGGCCTTGCTCGGCTTCCGCCCGTTGAGCGAACGCCGTTCGAGGTGACAGGTAAGGACCAGGCCGGCGACCGCGGCGACGACCGTACCCAGACCCGTAAGGAGGAATATCGGGTCCATTTCGCTCGGCTTTCTGCCAAGGACAAGGGGCAAACGCTACCGTCCGCATTACAGCACGAACGTATTAAAGGCCGCTAAATTCTCGCACAATTCCCGGCCGGTCCGGGAGCAAGACGCCGGCGGCGGAGCAGCCTACTAGCGCCGGGCGCCGCCCAGACCGCAGGCCCAGGCGTTGTAGTCCTCGAGCTTCTCGATCGGGGCCGATGGCGGCGCGATGTGGCTGAGGCCGAAGACGAGGCGGTCCCGGGAACCGTCGACGTCGGCGATACCGTCGACGTAATTGAGGCGGCCCCGATAATAGGCGCGCGGGTTGATCGGTTTCACCGTGATCGGCGCCGCATCCGGCGCGATGCGGCCGCTTTCCCGGTCGAGGAGATAGAGCGCGACGGGACGGCCCGGGGCCCACGCTGCCGGCCCCTTGGTCACCAGAAGCAGCTCGCCGCTCTTGTACGCCCGGGTCTGGCCGTCCACCCAGTAGCCCCAGCCGCGCCAACACTCCACGGCCCCCGCCGCGGTCGGGGTCAAGACCGCGGCCAGCAACGCCGTGGCGGCGGCGACCGGCACCCAAACACGCAGCAGCGACATCGCGCCGCCTCCAAGACTCGCGCCCCTCCGCGGGCGCCCGACCGCCAATATCGGCCACGCCGGCTTAAGGCTTGGCAAAGATGGCGCGCCCCACGGCCCGGGAACGGCGGGGCGGATCGGCCGCCGGCCGTCACTCGGCGGCGGACTTGTCCTTGTCGACCTGGACGATGACCGGATCGACCTTGCGCAGCTCCTCGATCGGGATGTGGCACGAAATCACGTGGCCCGGGCCTGCCTCGATGAAGGGCGGCGTCTCGGTGTCGCAGATCCGGCCGAGCTTGCGCGGGCAGCGCGTGTTGAACGGGCAGCCCTTGGGCGGGTTCATCACGCTGGGCAGGTTGCCCTCGAGGATGATCCGCTTCTTCTTGATCGAGGTGTCTGCGATCGGCACCGCGGAGAGCAACGCCTCGGTATAGGGATGGTAGGGCGGGGCGAAGACCTCGTCGGTCGTGCCCTGCTCCATGATCTGGCCCAGGTACATGACCACGACCCGGTCGGCCAGGTAGCGCACCAAGCTCAGGTCGTGGCTGATGAACAGCAGCGTCGTGCGGTACGTGCGCTGGATGTCCATCAGCAGCCCGGTGATCGCCGCCTGCACCGAGACGTCGAGCGCCGAGACCGGCTCGTCGGCCACGACCATGGCCGGGTTGCCGGCGAACGCCCGGGCGATGCCCACGCGCTGCTTCTGCCCGCCGGAGAGCTGCCGGGGCCGGCGGCGGGCGAAGTCGCGCGGCAGCTTGACCAGGTCGAGTAGCTGCATCACGCGTTGCTCGATCTTGTCCTTGTCCCGTTCGACCCCGAACTTCTTGATCACCCGTGCGAGCTGCGCGCCCACCGTGTGGCTCGGGTTCAAGGTGTCGAAGGGGTTTTGGAACACCATCTGCATCGAGCCGACCTGCTCGGGCGAGCGCTTCTGCACGGGCAGGTTGGCCACGTCCTGGTCGTTGAAGACGACCCCGCCCTCGGTCGCGGTTTCCAGGCCCATCAGGACCTTGGCGAAGGTCGACTTGCCGCAGCCCGATTCGCCGACGATGGCGACCGTCTCGCATTCGTGCGCGTCGAAGCTGATGCGTTCGTTGGCCTTGACGTAACGCACGCGTTGGCCCTTGATCAGCGCGGCGATCGAATTGTCGCGCAGCTCGTAATACTTGCGCATGTTGTCGATCGACAGGACCTTCCGGCCGATCTCCACCGTCTCGCCCGCCAGGCCTTCCGGCTTGTAGCTCCCCCAGTCGATCTCGTTCCAGCGCAGACAGCGCACCTCGTGCCCCGATGCGCCGTCGATCTGGAACATCGGAACGGTGCGGTGCTCGCTGGGCTGGTCACAGCGGCCTTCCTGAAAGAAGTCGCAACGCGGCGCAAAGTAGCATCCGATCGGCCGTTCGTGCGGAAGGGGAAGCTGCCCCCGAATGGGCACCAGGGGCTGCGCGGTCTTGTTTGCGCCGGGCAAGGGAATGGCGCTGAACAGGCCCTTGGTGTAAGGGTGACGCATGTGATCGAAGACTTCGTCGACCGTACCGTTTTCGACCACGACGCCCGAATACATGACGTTGACCCGGTCGCAGGTCGCCAGGATCAGACCCAGGTTGTGCGAGATGTAGATCATCGAGGTGCTGAACTTCTCGGCGATCTCGGCGATCAGTTCGATGATGCCGGCCTCGACCGTGACATCGAGCGCCGTGGTCGGCTCGTCCAGAAGCAGGAGCGACGGATTGGACAGCAGGGCCATGGCGATCACGACGCGCTGCTGCTGGCCGCCCGAAATTTGGTGCGGATAGGAGGCCATGATCCGCTCGGGGTCCGGTAGCTTCACATCGGCCAATATATCGAGCGCGCGGTCGTATGCGTCCTGTTCCGTGATCTCCTCGTGGTAAAGCGGCACCTCCATGAGCTGCTTGCCGAGCGTCATGCTCGGGTTCAGCGACGCCATGGGCTCCTGATAGACCATCGAGATCTCGTTGCCGCGCAGCTGGCGAATCTCCTCGTTGCTCAGCGTGGCCATGTCGCGACCCTTGTAGATGACCTGGCCCCCGACGATGCCGCCGTTCGAGCCCATGTAGCGCATGATCGCCATGGCCACGGTGGACTTGCCGCAACCCGACTCGCCGACCAAGCCGACGCTGTCGCCCTGGCGCAACGTGAGGTTGAAGTCGACGACCGCCGGAATCTCCCCCGCCCGGGTGAAATACGAGATGCACAGATCCCTGCATTCCAGGATCGGGCCCTCGGAGGGCGTGCCTTGGATCGTCATTGCGGCCTCCTCAGTCGCGCAACGAGATTTCGCGCAGGCCATCGGCCAGCAGGTTGAAGCCGAGAACCAGCGAGGAGATCGCGATGCACGGGAACACCGTCATGTGCGGGAAGGTCATCGCCATCTGCCGCGTCTCGTTGATCATGCCGCCCCAGTCCGGGTCGGGCGGCGGCAGCCCCAGTCCGAGGAATCCGAGCACCCCGATCGTGATGATCACGTAACCCAGACGCAGGCAGGCATCGACGATGAGCGGGCCGCGCGCATTGGGCAAGATCTCGACCAGCATGATCCGCCACGGACTCTCGCCCCGGGTCTCCGCGGCGAAGACATACTCCCGGTTGCGCAGGTCGAGCACGAGCCCGCGCACGATCCGGAAAATGCCGGGCGCCGAGGCGAAGGTCACGGCGATCACGATGTTGACCGCAGAGGCGCCGATGGTCGCGATGATGATGATGTAGAGCACCAGGACGGGGAACGACAGAATGACGTTGGCGACGAACGAGAGCACGTCGTCGGTCATTCCGCGCCGGTAGCCGGCGGCCAGCCCCATCGGGATGCCGACAAAGTAGGCACAGAACGTGGCGAGCGGGCCGTAGGTCAGCACCTGGCGCGAGCCGTGGATGATCCGCGACAGGATGTCGCGTCCGATGTGGTCGGTGCCGAGCCAGAAGACGCCGCCGTCCGGCGCCTCCGTGCCCGGCATGGCCAGAGGAAAGATCGTCGCGTTCGGCGGGAACGGCGCGAGTACGTCGGCGAGCAGCGCAAGCAGCACCCAGAACAGGATCAGTCCGAGCCCGATCATGCCGACAACGCTCTCGCGCATGAGCGCGAGGCTCTTCAGCGCGCGAAGGATCGCCGGTTCGCGGCGGGGCAGTACGATGGCCTGTTCCACCATGGCGGCTTGTCCTAGGCGAACCGGATGCGCGGGTTGAGGTAGGTGTACCCCACGTCGGCCAGCGTCTGGGTCGCCACCGCGACGAACACCGCGACCATGGCGCACGCCTCGATCAGATATATGTCCTGGTTGAGCGAGGCCTCCAGCAGGAGCGCGCCGAAGCCCTTGTAGGCGAAGAAGAACTCCACGACGATCACGCCCGACAGCAGCCAGTTGATCTGGAGCATGATCACGGTGAAGGGCGCGATCAGCGCGTTGCGCAGAGCGTGGCGTACGATCACCGTTCTGTAAGGCAGGCCCTTGAGCACCGCCGTGCGGATGTAATGGGTCATCATTACCTCGGCCATGGACGCGCGGGTCATGCGGGTCACGTAGCCGAAGTCGTAGAGCACCAGGACCATCACCGGCAGCGCGAGCTGCACGATGCTGAACCCGTCGGTCATGCTGCTCGTCCCGGGCAGCAGGTCGAGATAGAAAACGAAAATCGCAGACAGCAGCACGGCGCTGGCGAATTCCGGAACCGAGGTGGTGACGATGGAGGTCACCGAAATCGTCCGATCGAGCTTGGAGCCCTCGCGCATGCCGGAAAGCACGCCCAGGGTCAGGGACAGCGGGATCACGACCAGCATCGTGGCCAGGCCGAGGATGCCGGTGTTGCCCAGGCGCGGCCACAGCACGTCACCCACCGGAACCTTGAAGCGGACCGAGTCGCCGAAATTTCCGGCGATGAAGTTGCCCAGCCACTCGAAGTAACGGATGTAGACCGGCCGGAAGTAGCCGTGCTGCTCCAGCCAGATGTTACGCTGCTCGTCGGAGGTGTACGGCCCGAGGACCTTGATCGCGACTCCCTCGACGTTGATCTCGAGCAACAGAAACAGGAGGAGCGAGACCACGACCATGGTCAGGACCATGGTGCCGAAACGTCGCACGATGAAGACCAGCATGGCCGGCGAGCCCTCCTTCCCCCGTCACCAGCGCCCGGCGGTTGCGCGCCAGCCGACCGGGCCGCGGAGGCCCCCTGTCCTCCGCGGCCTGTCGAACCGTCCTAAGCGAGCCACACCCTGAAGAACTGATGGTAATTGGTCGGGTGCTTGTGAAACCCCTTGACCCGCTTGTCGGCGGCCGTGAACACCGCGCGCCACAGCGGCTGGGCGATGATCGCGTCGTCCTGCAGGATCTTCTCGCAGGTGTACATCGCCTTGCGTCGCTCTTCCACGTCGAGGAGCGCACTCGCCACGTCGAGGGCCTTGTCGAACTCCGGATTGGAGTAATCGGCCTCGTTCCACGGCACGCCCGTGCGATAGGCGAGGTTGAGCACCATGACGCCCAACGGACGGTGGGTCCAGGCGGTGAAGCTGAACGGCGCCTTGTCCCAAACCTCCCAGTACTGGGCGCTTGGCATCAGGTTGAGCTCGAGGTTGATTTTCGCGGGCGCCAACTGTTCCTTCAGCGCCTGCATCGTGTCCTGCTCCCACGCGCCGGTCGCGTTGCCCACGTTGATCGAGAGCTTGATGCCGTCCTCGTAACCGGCGTCCGCCAGCAGCTTTTTCGCTAGGTCGTAATCCTGCTTGAGCGGCGGCAGCTTCGCGTACTCGGGATGGATCTGCGCGACGTGGTGGTTCTCCGCGGGCGCGCCCTTGCCGCGGTGGGCCAGGTCGAGCAGCTTCTGGTGGTCCATGCAGGCCATGATCGCACGGCGCAGGTTGAGATTGTCGAAGGGCTTCTGCGTCCGCTGCATGCGGGCCACGCCGGTCTGTGCGGTGACCGCGTCGTGCAGAACCGCATCGGGCAGCCGCTCGACGACGTCGATCTGGTTGACGTCGATCTCGAATACCGCGTGGACCTGCTTGGAGGCCAGAGCGGCAAGCCACGCCGACCTGTCCTCGCCGTGGTCGAAATAGTGGATCTCATCCAGATAGGGATCGCCGCCCCAGTACTTGCCGGGCCGGCGCTTCAAGATGGCCTTTTCGCCGACCTGGAATTCGGCCAGCATATAAGGGCCGGTACCGACCGGGTTCTTCGACAGATCACCGCCCTCGTCATCGAAACGCCGGTTCACGATCGCGGTCGGGTAGTTGTAAAGGTTCTCCGGGATCGACAGAGTCGGCGAATTGAGGTTCAAGCGGACCGTGTGGGAATCGATCTTCTCGATCGCGCCCGAAGTCATGCGCTTGCCCATGATCGGATTGCCGTTGTCGTCCTTCTTGCCGGTGTCGACTTCCTCCACCATGGAGGCGAAGAGGCCGACGTTGGACGAGCCGACACTGGGATCCAGCCAGCGCGTGAAGTTGTGGACCACGTCGTCGGCGTTGAAGTCGTCGCCGTTCGACCACTTGATGCCTTTGTGCAGTTTCAGGGTCCAGGTTTTGAGGTCGTCACTCGCCTCCCAGCTCTCGGCCAGGTAAGGCCGAGTGACGTTGTCATGGCCGGTAATGGTCAGATATTCGATCATCTGGCGCGCGACGTTCGACTTCTGGGTCCAGTCGAAGGTCGCTGGATCGGTCATCTCCTGGATCTGCATCGAAACCTTGAACACGCCACCCCTCTTGGGCGTCTCCGCAGCGACTGCCTTCGGCGTAATCTCCTGACCGAGGATCTTGCCAGCCATGGCGTAGGCCGCGCCCGCCGAGACGCCGAGCAGCGTCACGGTGCGCAGAAACTCGCGCCGGTCGACCTCACCCTTGCGGAGCTGCTCGCACAGCTCCGGGACGTACGGATGAATTCTCTTACCGGTCGCGTCCTTGAGTTCTTTCTTCATACATCGTCTCCCTGTTGCAGACCGTTCCGGTCAAAATATCTCGCCCGGGCCTCGTCGTCTAGGTCCGGACCCGCCGCCCAGCCCGAGGTGTCCCCGGCGCAGTTGCGCGCAGCCCGTCACACCAGACAGGTTCGGCCAGGATTTCGAGATTTCGTCGCCAGTAAAACCTGCCGCCACGGCCGTGGCGCCGGCGCGCAGCGCGCGGGGGCAAAGTCCCATGAGCCGAAATGCGCAGGTTCGAACACCGCCTCCCACGGTAATTTGACAGGCCCTTTTTCGGGCCCACTCCATCCCCGTTCTTGTCAGTTTCTCAACTTGACCCTAACAGACTTTATCGCCCGGCGTCACCCGCTAGTTGCGCCATCACGACGGTCTCTGGGCCAGAAGCGACCTGTGTTTACCGCTTGCCGGTCCCGATTAAGCTTCGACCGTCAAAACGCTTCCGTCTCGATCTTGACCTCATTTGTTAAGGTCCGGTGCACCGGGCACTTGTCGGCGATCTCCAGCAGCCTCGCCCGCTGGGCCGCGTCGAGCGGGCCCTCCACGGCCACGCGCCGCACGATCCGATCGAGCTTGCCCTCCGTCGTCTCGCAGTCGGCGCAGTCCTGCGCGTAGATCCTATCGTGCCTCAGGCTCACCGTGACCCGCTCGAGCGGCAGGCCCTTGCGCTCGGCGTACAGGCGTAGGGTCATCGACGTACACGCCCCCAGCCCTGCGAGCAGCAGGTCGTAGGGTCCCGGGCCGCTGTCGTCGCCGCCCGCCTCGCGCGGCTCGTCGGCCCTCAACGCGTGGCCGCCGGCGGCGATCTGTTGGGTGAAGCGGCCCTCGCGGGTCTCGCGCACGACCACGGTGCCGGGCGCGGCGGTCACGGCCTCCGGCCGCGCGCCCTCGCCCAGGTAGCGTGCCGCCCAGACGGCCAGCACGCGCGCCACGTACTCGGCGTCGGCCCGGCGGCCGAGCAGATGGTCGGCGTCGTCCAGGGAGACGAAGCTCTTGGGGTGCTTTGCGGCCGCGAAGATCCGGCCGGCGCTTTCGATCCCGACGATCCGGTCGCGCGGCGCGTGGAAGACGAGCAGCGCCTTGCGCAGGCCGCCGATGGCGGTCTCCAGGTTCTGTTGCGAGATGTCCTCGAGGAACTGCTTCTTGATCCGGAACGGCCGCCCGGCCAGCAGCACCTCCGCCTCGCCCCGGGCCTCGATCTCCGGCCGCGCCTCCTGGAAGTGCTGCGCGACGTGCGCCGGGTCGGCGGGCGCGCCGATGGTGGCCACCGCGACCGCCTCGGGCACCCGAGCGGCGGCGGCGAGCACGGCCGCCCCGCCCAGGCTGTGACCGATCAACAGCCGGGGCGCCTCGCGCGTCTCGCGCAAGTAGTCGGCGGCTTTGACCAGGTCGGCCACGTTCGAGGAGAAGTTGGTGTTGGCGAATTCCCCTTCGCTGTGGCCGAGGCCGGTGAAATCGAAGCGCAGGACGGCGATCCCCTCCTCGGCGAGGCCCCCGGCGATGCGCGCGGCGGCGAAGATGTCCTTGCTGCAGGTGAAGCAGTGCGCGAACAGCGCGGTGGCCGCGGGCGCGCCGGCCGGCCGGTCGAGGCGCGCGGCCAGCGTCTCGCCGCCGGCGCCCTGGAAACTGAGCTTTTCGCTGCGGATCGCCATCTGAGCCCTCCTGCTGCCGCCGCCGGTCCCTGGACCTCCGGCCGATGGCAGCACGCGCGGGGCGGCCGGGCAAGCCTTGCCATGTCGCCGGCGTCCCGCGCCGTGGCATTCGGCCCTGTGCGCGCCGCGGCGCCTCGGTTAGTCTGCGCCCGACATCGGCACGCGAACCCGCAAGATCTACTATTCAAGGCCCCGCCATGACCGACACGCCACGGCGCGACTCGCGCGTCGAAATCCTGGCCACGACGACGCCGTTCCAAGGTCACTACCGCATCGACCGCTACCGCCTGCGCCACCGGCGCTTCGACGGCGGCTGGACCGGCGAGATGAGCCGGGAATGCTTCGAGCGCGGCCACGCCGCCGCGGTGCTGCCCTACGATCCGGCGCGCGACGTGGTGGTTCTGGTCGAGCAGTTCCGCATTGGCGCCTACGCCGCCGGGCTCGACCCCTGGATCGTCGAGGTGATCGCCGGCGTGATCGAGCCGGGCGAGGACCCGGCCGAGGTGGCGCGCCGCGAGGCGCTCGAGGAGGCCGGCTGCACGATCACCGCGCTCGAGCCCATTGGCAAGGTGCTGCCCAGCCCGGGCGGCTGCTCCGAGATCCTGTACATGTACTGCGGCCGGGTCGAGGCCGCGGGCGTGGGCGGCGTGCACGGCCTGGCGCATGAGCACGAGGACATCCGCGCCTTCGCCCTGCCCTGCGACGAGGCGCTGACGCGCCTGGCCCGGGGCGAGATCCTGGCCGGCAACGCGCTCATGACGCTGCAGTGGCTCGCGCTCAACCGGGAGCGGCTGCGCCGACAGTGGGCCTGAGCGCGGATTCGCTTGTCCTTGAACCCCATGACGCTCCGCGGCTAGTCTCCCGGTCCGCCCGCCAAAACAGCAATGACGCGCTCGGAATCGCGAAAATGGACGTTCGGGACGGTTTCGTCGGCACCATCGGCAACACGCCGCTCATCCGCCTGCGCCGGCTGTCGGAGCGGACCGGGTGCGAGATCCTGGGCAAGGCCGAGTTCCTCAACCCGGGCAGTTCGATCAAGGACCGCGCCGCCTGGGCCATCGTCAAGGACGCCGAGGAGAAGGGGCGACTGCGCCCCGGCGGCCTGATCGTGGAAGGCACGGCGGGCAACACCGGCATCGGGCTCGCCCTGGTGGGCCGGGCGCGCGGCTACCGGACGCTCATCGTCATCCCGGACACCCAGTCGCAGGAAAAGAAGGACATGCTGCGCCTGTGCGGCGCGGAGCTGCGCGAGGTCCCGGCGGTGCCCTACAAGGATCCGAACAACTACGTCCACGTCGCCCGGCGCCTGGCCGAGGAGCTGGCCGAGACCGAGCCGAACGGGGCGATCTTCGCCGACCAGTTCGACAACGTCGCCAACCGCCGGGGCCACTACGAGACGACCGGGCCCGAGATCTGGGAGCAGACCGACGGCACGGTCGATGCCTTCGTCTGCGCGGTCGGCACCGGCGGGACGCTCGCCGGCGCGGGCATGTTCCTCAAGGAGCGCAACAAGAACGTCGTCGTCGCCCTGGCCGATCCGATGGGCGCCGCGCTCTACCATTACTACAAGTTCGGCACGTTGAAGGCGGAAGGCAGCTCGATCACCGAGGGGATCGGCCAGGGCCGGATCACCGCGAACCTCGAAGGCGCGCCGGTCGACGAGGCCTACCAGATCCCGGACGAGGAGGCCATGCCCTACATCTTCGACGCCTTCGAGCACGAAGGGCTGTGCCTGGGCGGCTCGAGCGGGATCAACCTCGCCGGTGCGGCCCGCCTGGCCGAGCAACTCGGCCCCGGCCACACCATCGTGACCGTCCTGTGCGATTACGGCACCCGCTACCAGAGCCGGCAGTTCAATCCGACGTTCCTGCGCGAGAAGAACCTGCCGGTCCCGGAATGGCTCGAACGGATCAGCCTGGGAGCCTGACAGAACCATGGACCTGATCTTCCGCGACGACGCGTACGCAACATCCTGCGAGGCTGCCGTGACGAGCGCGGACGAGGCGGGAATCCGGCTCGACCGCACCGTGTTCTATCCCATGGGCGGCGGCCAGCCCGGCGACACCGGCGTCCTGCGCCTGGCGGACGGCGCCGAGGTCCGCATCGTGGATACGCGCAAGGGCGCCGACCTCGAGGACGTGGTGCACATTCCCGTGGACGGCGCGCCCCTTCCCGCCCCCGGGAGCAAGGTGAGCGCCGAGATCGACTGGGAGCGGCGTTACCGCCTGATGCGCATGCACACCTGCCTGCACGTCCTGTGCGCCGTCGTCCCCGGCGAGGTGACCGGCGGCCGGGTCGGCGACGGCAAGGGGCGGCTCGACTTCAACCTGCCGGAAACCCAGCTCGACAAGGCGCACATCACCGCCGAACTGAACCGGATCATCGCCGAGGACCGCCCGGTGGCGCCGCGCTGGATCACCGACGCGGAGCTGATCGCCAACCCGCAACTTGTCCGCACCATGTCGGTCAAGCCGCCGAGCGGCCCGGGCCGGGTGCGCCTGCTCGAGATCGAGGGCGTGGACCTGCAGCCCTGCGGCGGCACGCACGTGCGGCGCACCGGCGAGATCGGCCGCGTCGAGGTGACCAAGATCGAGAGCAAGGGGCGCCAGAACCGGCGCGTCAACATCGCGTTCGCCGAGTAGGATTCACCGAGTAGGACGCCGCTCGCTCGAGACATCCCTGGGCTTTTCCATGACCGCATTCGACAGCGACTCCCTCGTCGGCACGGCCTGGCTGGCCGAACACCTGCGCGCCCCCGACGTGCGCGTGGTCGACGGCAGCTACTACCTGCCGCACGAGGGCCTGGATCCGCGCGCCGAGTACGAGGCGCACCACATTCCAGGGGCGGCGTTCTTCGACATCGACGAGATCGCGGACACGGCGCAACCCCTGCCCCACATGCTCCCCTCCCCTGAGAAGTTCTCCTCCCGCGTGCGCAAGCTCGGGCTGGGCGACGGCGTGCGCATCGTGGTCTACGACCAGCGCGGGATCATGAGCGCGCCGCGCGTGTGGTGGACCTTCCGATTCTTCGGCCACGACGATGTGGCGGTCCTGGACGGCGGCCTGCCCATGTGGATGCGCGAGGGCCGGCCGGTCGAGGAGGGATCGGTCCGCAATGTCGAGCGCCATTTCACCGCGCGCGTGAACACCCTGATGGTGCGCGACAAGGAGCGGATGCTGGCCAACCTGTCGAGCCGGCGCGAGCAGGTGCTCGACGCCCGCCCGCCCGGCCGCTTCGAGGGCCGCGAGCCCGAGCCCCGGGACGGCCTGCGCGGCGGCCACGTCCCGGGCAGCCTGAGCCTGCCTTACACCGAGTTGCTCGATCCCGAGACCCGGACCCTGCTGCTGCGGGAGCGGCTCAGGGAACGCTTTCTTGCGGCCGGCGTCGACCTGACGCGGCCGGTCGTGACCACGTGCGACTCGGGGATCACCGCGGCGGTGCTCGCCTTCGGCCTGCATCTCCTCCGCCACCGCGACGTGGCGCTCTACGACGGATCCTGGGCCGAGTGGGGCCTGCCCGGCGACACGCCCGTGGAGACCGGCCCGGCGCGCGCCGCGCCCTGAGGCCATGGCCGGATCCGAGGACCGCCCGCCGCGGCTCGCCATCCGACCCTACCGCCCCGGCGACCGGGACGCGGTGGTCGGCCTGTGGGAGCGGTGCGGCCTCACGGTCTGGTACAACGATCCCGACCGGGACATCGCGCTGTGGCGCGCCTCGCCCAACGCCGAAATCTTCGTCGGCGAGCAACGCGGCCGGATCGTCGCCACGGTGTGCGTCGGCCACGACGGCCACCGCGGCAACCCCTATTACGTGGCGGTCGATCCCGAGGCCCAGGGGAAGGGCTGCGGCCGGCGGATGATGCGCCACGCCGAGGCCTGGCTCGCCCGCCTCGGGGTGCCGAAGATGAACGTCATGATCCGCGAGAACAACGACGAGGTGCGGGGGTTCTACCAGGCGATCGGCTACGAGAACACGCCGCGCCTGGTCATGGGCCGCTGGCTGACCGCGGACGGCCGGCCGCCCAGGGCGCCGATCCGGGAGGTGGGCACGCTGCGCTGCACGATCACCTATCTGGAGATGACCGCGCGACCGACCCGTCCGCCGCCGGCCCTGCCCCACGGGGTTCACGCGGCGCTGCTGCGCGCGCGCAAGCCGAGCGCCGCGTTCTACCGCTACCTCTACGACCACGTGGGCGAGGCCTGGCTGTGGTACGAGCGCCGGGCCCTCGACGACGAGGCGCTCGGCGCCATCGTCGGCGACGAGCGGGTCGAGATCTACGTGCTCTATGTGGACGGCGTGCCGGCCGGTTACGCCGAGCTCGACCGGCGCGAGCCCCCGGACATCGAGCTTGCCTACTTCGGCCTGATGCCCGAGTTCATCGGCAAGGGCCTGGGCGCCTACCTGCTCGGCTCGGCCATCGACATCGCCTGGAGCCACGACCCCAAGCGGCTCTGGGTGCACACCAACACCCTCGACCACCCGAAGGCCCTGCCGCTCTACCAGCGCTTCGGCTTCAAGCCCTACAGGCAGGAGCAGCGGACCCTCCCCGACCCGCGCCTGAGCGGACTCATTCCGGTCCGGTGACGCTGGGCCGGCCCGCGGCGTTTCCCGCGCCGCGCCGGAAAGTCGCAAAAGGCATCGAACAAGCGTACTCCCGAACGGAGTCGGAGTTCATCGAGGGTCGGCGCATGACCCGGTAAGTCCACCGCCCCGACAATGCCAAGAGTTTTCCAAGGCTTGCTGGCAAGGTAGTTAATTCAATTATTTGAACAAAAACGTTTACGAGCGTGGTTATTACCTGTATGCGTATATGTAAAGAAATAGAACTAAAGCTGCGCGCAAGGGGAGGGAGACGTGTCTGGGAGTCTACGCTGTGCTCGTCGGGCGGGTCGACCGCCCGGGCCCGTGGCGCGTTGGGCAAGCGCACTGGCGCTGTCGATCCTGGTCAGCGGATTCACCGGCGGACGCGCGGCCTTCGCGCAGGCGAGCGGCGTGACCGGTGGCTTCCTGGAGCTCAGCGACGTGTTCTTCGCCGAGGGCGACCGCATCTTCGGCCCCGGTCAGACCATTGCGATGACCGGCTCGGTCCCGTCCATCCCCAGCTACCTGTGTCCACCAAACGGAGACGGCGAGGACCGCTTCGACTTCTTTCCGAGCGCCGACCTCTACGTCATCGAAAACCAGCCGCTCCTCGGTCCGTTTGCCCCCCTGAACGACGTGCTCGGCACGCCGAACCGGGTCATCGGCACCGCCAGCCTGGGAGCTTTTGTGGACGAGGTCGTCGCAATCACGATGCCGCGCGGCAACCTGCCGAAGGGTACCTACGACGTCGTCATGGACCAGTGCGAGGACGGCACCTTCCAACCCGGCATCGACATCCACCTGGGCGCGGGACCGGGCTTCGCGTTCGAGGTGTTCATCCCCGAGGCCCCGGGCGAGATCGACCTGAGCCCGCTCAAGCTCGCCGCCCAGAAGTCTCTGTTGGCGCTCGACGGCTTCGAGTCGCCCGTACCGATCCCGTTGCCCTCGGGAGGTACCACCATAGAAAAGGTGCCGGGTTTCTGCAGCGGGTTCAAGGACCTCGTGCAACTCGGCAAGGCGCTCAATCAGGTGCCGGCCGGCCTCGCGAATGCTGCGGCCATCGCCATCGAGCAGTGCAACGACCTGGTGTCCCATTACAAGGGGCTGAAAGCCGACCCGCCGGACCCCAATTTCACCGCGTTCGCAGAGCTGGGGGCGATCCCGTATGAATTTTTCTCCAGCGCCAGCGCGTTCGAGCGCGCGCTGCTGCGCGTTTCGAACATTATCGTCGAGCAGGAGGCGCTCACCGAGGCGTTTCTAACCACCCTCGAGCGGGTCCAAGGCGCGCAGGAGGCCGGCGACCACGAGTTCCTGAGCCTGCAACTGCGCCACCTGAACGAGCTGATCAACCTGATGGTCGGCCCCGGCGGCAACCTGCTGCGCTTCTTCGCCGCGCTCGAGGCGCTCGACCGGGCGGTGCGCGACGAGCCGCTGTTCGCCGGTGCGGCCGAGGCGGACGACTTCCTGCGTCTCAGCCGCGGCATGCGGCGCGCCATCGCGGGCATATTCCTTCCCCTCGGACCGCGCTTCAAGCGAGAGCCGAGCAACCCGAACATTCTCATCCCCTTCGGGCTGC
>JBHHZJ010000011.1:0-54652 GCA_046758005.1 Kiloniellaceae bacterium | reverse complement strand
TCCCGTGATCTGCTCGACCTGGCCGATGGGCGGCGCGCCTTCGAAGGGCGCGGCCTGCGCGACCTGCCCCGGCGCGCGCGGCCCGACAAGGGCGGCCACGAGCTCCGGCGACATCATCGCCCCGAGCGGCGACAGCAGCAGGGGCGCCGCATCGAGCGCGAAGTAGTCCTCGATCAGAAGGGTCGTGCCGTCCTGGCCGGTGAGCAGCAGGTCGTCGCCGATCCGGCTGTAGTCCGCGGTGAACAAAAGCTCCGCGTCCGGCACGATGACGGAGACGCCGTTGGCCTCGATGGATGGAAGTCGCGCGCCCGCCTCAGGCGCGCCGTCGCCTACCCTGGCGGCCATGACCTAACCCCACGCCCACGCCTTCTCCCCGTCTTTCTCCCCGTCTTCCTCCCCGTCTTCGCCGGCCGTCCCCACACGTTCGCGCCATGGCCCGAACGGGCGTCCGATGAAGTCCGTTCGTTCATCGCGCCGCCCGGGACCGATCCCCAAATCGTCCGCGGTCGGCGCGATAATTGGTTAAAATCTTATTAATTCAATAATAACTCAATACAGGGGAAACCGGCAATGATGGAAATAAAATTTGCGCGAACCGAAAGCCCCGTCCCGAATCATTGTCAAACTTGTATCCGGTTTTCGCAGATTGTGCCGTGAAACATATCTAATACAATTCGTACAACATGTAATGTCGCTCTCGGCACTTCTGTAGATTTCGGAATTCATTCAAATCAACCTGGGCGCTCATAAGTCAACCAATAATGATCGCAAGACATATCGATGCGTTCGCTCCTCGTTATGTGGGTCGTCTTCCGGATGCTCGTTCGCACTGCGGCTTGGCCCGCCTCGCCCATCCTGCGTTGCGCATGGATGAGGGTCGGAAGATGCGCCCGGCCGTGCGGTCCCCGGCTTGGCACGCCCGAGGGTCCGTGCCAACAATAGCGCGTCCCGGCGCGGGCCGGCCCCCGTCTCATCCCCCGTCTCGCCACGGCGCCGGTCGCGCCGTGGCGGCCGGGCGGCGCGGCGGCGCCCCCGCCAAACCGGCATGGATCGATGGCCGAACCCCTGCTCAGCATCGAGAACCTGCGCATCGAGTTTCCGACCCGGCGCGGCAGCTTGGTGGCGATCGACGACGTGTCGTTCCAGATCCGGGAGGGCGAGATCCTGGGCGTGGTCGGCGAGTCCGGGGCGGGCAAGTCGATCACCGGCATGTCGATCATCGGCCTGCTCGCCCCGCCCGGGCGGGTCGCCGGCGGTCGGATCACGCTGGACGGGCGGCGCATCGACACGCTGTCCTACGAGGAGATGCGCCGCATCCGGGGCAAGAAGATCGGCGCCATCTTCCAGGATCCGCTGACCAGCCTGAACCCGCTTTATACCATCGGCCGGCAGTTGGTCGAGACGATCCTGACCCACACCGATCTGTCGCCGTCCCAGGCGCGCAGGCGCGCCATCGAGCTGCTCGCCGAGGTCGGCATCCCGGCGGCGGAGCGGCGCATCGACAGTTACCCGCATCAGTTCTCCGGCGGCATGCGCCAGCGGGTCGTCATCGCGCTCGCGCTGTGCGCCAACCCGCGGCTCGTTATCGCCGACGAGCCGACCACGGCGCTCGACGTCTCCGTGCAGGCGCAGATCATCTCGCTGCTCAGGCAACTCTCCCGCGAGCACGGCACGGCGGTGATGCTGGTGACGCACGACATGGGCGTGATCGCCGAAACGGCGGACCGGGTCGCGGTGATGTACGCCGGCCGGATCGCCGAGATCGGCCCGGTCGACGAGGTGATCCGCCGGCCCCAGCATCCCTACACCGCGGGTCTGATGGGCTCGATCCCGACCATCGGCCGCCGCACGGAGCGGCTGGTCCAGATCGAGGGCGCGATGCCGCGCCTGACCGACATCCCGCACGGCTGCGCCTTCCATCCGCGCTGTCCCAAGGCCTTCGGACGCTGCCGGCAGGCGCGTCCGGAGCTGATCCCGGTGGGCTCCACCCAGGCGGCGTGCTGGCTGTACGACCACGCCGTGGCGGCCCGTGCCTGAGGCGGCGCGCCCGCGCACCGGGGCCGAGGATGCGCCGCTGGTCAGCGTGCGCGACCTGGCGCGGTACTTCGACGTCTCCAAGCCGTTGCTCAACCGCCTGATCGAGGGCACGCCCCGGCTGACCCTCAAGGCGGTCGACGGGATCAGCTTCAACATCCCGCGCGGCAAGACCTTCGCGCTGGTCGGCGAGTCGGGCTGCGGCAAATCGACGGTGGCGCGCTGCATGGTGGGCCTGTACCGGCCGAGCGCGGGCTCGATCCTGTTCGACGGCGTGGACATGGCCGGCCTCCGGACCTGGCGCGAGGCCATGCCCATGCGCCGCCGCCTGCAGATGATCTTCCAGGACCCCTACGCCAGCCTGAACCCGCGCTGGCGCATCGCCGCGATCATCGCCGAGCCGATCGTCGCGCACCGCATCCTGACCGAGCGCAAGGCGATCCGCGCCCGCGTCGACGAGCTGCTCACCCACGTGGGGCTCGCGCCCGAGGACGGCGAGAAGTACCCGCACGAGTTCTCGGGCGGGCAGCGCCAGCGCATCTCGATCGCCCGCGCGCTGGCCAGCAACCCGGACTTTCTCGTCTGCGACGAGCCGACCTCGGCGCTCGATGTCTCCGTGCAGGCGCAGATCCTCAACCTGATGAAGGACCTGCAGCGCGAGTTCGGCCTGACCTACCTGCTGATCTCCCACGACCTCGCGGTGGTCTACAACTTCGCCGACCTCGTCGGCGTCATGTATCTGGGCCGCCTGGTCGAGTGGGGCGACGCGGGCACGCTGTTCCGCGCGCCGCGCCACCCCTACACGCGCATGCTGCTGGACGCGATACCCGATCTGGCGATGACCGGGCGCGCGCGCCAGCCCGTGGCCGGCGAGGTGCCGGACCCGATCGACCCGCCCTCGGGCTGCACCTTCCACCCGCGCTGCCCGCACGCGAACGAGCGCTGCCGGGCGGAGGCGCCGAGGCCGATCGCCACCGGCGGGGTGCGGGTCTCCTGCCACGGCGTCGAGGAGGGCCGGGTGGCTTCAGAGGTCAGGAAACAGGCATCAGGGATCGGATTCGAGGCGTCCCCCGACCCCTGATCCCTGATCCCTGATCCCTGACACCTGATGCCGGTCGTCCGACACTACCTCTACGGCGCAAACTCCCGCAGCAAACGCCCCGGGCGGCCGCACTCGGCAATGGCGCCGTTCTCGTCGGCCACCTTGACCCCGCCGACCCAGACGCCGTGCACGCCCACGCCCGGCGTGGTCAGGCGCGCCGCGCCGCCGGGCAGGTCGTGGACGCGCCGGGCCGGGCCGCGCCCCACCCCCGCCGGGTCGAACAGCAGCAGGTCCGCCGCCCCTCCCGGTTCGAGCCGGCCGCGGCCCTGGATGCCGAAAATCTCCGCCGGCCGGCCGGTGAGCTGCCAGACCGCCTCCTCCAGCGGCAACACGCCGAGGTCGCGCGACCAGTGGCCGAGCAGGTGCAGGCCGAAGCCGGCGTCGCAGAAAAAGGTCAGGTGCGCCCCGGCGTCCGACAGCGCGATGCTGGCGTAGGGGTCGCGCAGCAGGCGGCCCACCGCCTCCTCGTCGGAGTTCAGGAGCACCGCGGCGTACAGGGTGTCCAGGTCCTCCGACAGGCTGAAGTCGAGCATCCAGTCGAGCGGATCCACGCCCTCGGCGCGCGCCAGTTCGGCCACGCTGCGGTCCTCGAGCCGGCGGTTCCCGGGCTTCGCGGCCTCGAGCAGGCGGAGCTTGTGCCACTCGCCGTTGAACAGGCGCACCCCGGCCGGGCGCGCCAGCTCCGCCTTGACCCGGGCGCGGAAGGCCGGGTCGGCGTAGACTCCCTTGAGCGCCTCGCCCTCGGCTTGCATCGCCGGCAGCCAGGCCTTGAGGCCCTCGAAGGGATAGGGCGACCACAGGGTGAACTCGTTGGTCAGCGGGCAGCAGGACACCTGGCCGAACAGACGCCGGCCGCGCGCCTGCGCCGCGCCGATCCCGCGCAGGTCGTCGAACGTCTGCTCCGGGCACGTGCTGTTGTGCAGCAGCGCCGCGACCATGATCGGCCGGCCGTTCGCCGCCGCCAGGCTCTCCAGGAACGGGATCGTCGTCTCCCGGCCCTTGGTCAGCATGAAGATGCCGCGCCGGGCCTCGCCGAGCGCGCCCGTGAGCGCGCGCATTTCGGCCTCGTCGGCCAGGCGCGAGGGCATGGGCACGCCGCCCTCGCCGTTGTGCTGACCCGCCGTGGAGGTGGCGAAGCCGACCGCGCCGGCGCCCAGCGCCTCGAGCACGAGGCGGCGCATTTCGGCGATCTCGGCCTCGCTCGCCGCGCGCTCGGTCGCCTCGGCGCCCATGACCCAGGTGCGCACCGAGGAATGGCCGACGAAGGCCGCGACGTTGAGCACCGCGCCGGCGCGCCCGAGCATGTCGAGGTAGTCCGGGAAGGTCTCGAAGTCCCAGCGGATTCCGCGGCGCAGGACCTCCAGCGACATGCCCTCCACGTGGGTCAGGTTGCGCATGGTCAGATCCCGGTCGCCCGGCTTGCACGGCGCGATGGTGAAGCCGCAGTTGCCGATCACGACCGTGGTCACCCCCAGGCTCGGCGACGGCGTCAGCCCCGGGTCCCAGGTGATCTGGGCATCGTAGTGGGTGTGGGTGTCGATGATGCCGGGCATGAGCGCCAGGCCGTCGGCATCGATCTCCTCGCGGCCCGGGCCGAGGTCCGAACCGGTCCCCGCGATCAGGCCGCCCCGGACCGCCAGGTCCCCGTGCCGGCCCGGCGCGCGCGTGCCGTCGATCAACAGGGCGTTGCGGATGACGAGATCGTGCATGCGCCGGCCTCTCGCGTTGTGCTCGGTCAAGCGGACGTTAGCATCGTCATACCAAACGCGCAGGCGCCTGTGAGCCCCCGCAATCCCCTTTCATACCGCCGCTGCCACGTCCGTCTTTGCGAAATCTCCGCCCTTGTAAAGCAGTGGCGCGTCGAGCGAGCGCGCAAGCGCATAAGCCGCGCAATCGCCGAGGTTCAGCCCCGCGCCGTGGCCCGATCCCCTGCCATGGCGGCGGTAGGCCTCGTAAGCCAAGCGCGCCTGATCGGCGTCGAACGGACGGATCTCAACGCCCGCTTCGGCGAGAAGAAGATCGAAGGCCATGGCCAGCGCGTCACCCCCTTTCACGCCGAGCACGACCCGACATTCGAACACGTTGAGCGCCGACATCCGGAGATCGAACGTCGCCTTGATCGCCTCGCGGTAGCGGGCCTCGTCGGGCACGTTCGTGAGGATCGCGACAGCGGCCGAGGTATCGATGACCATCAGGACCAGACACCGCGCTCGTCATAGCCGAGAATCTCGTCGGAGGAGCGCGTGTCGAGCACGGGAAGTCCGGCGGCGCGGCGGCAGATCGCGTCGATCGCAGCCGCCCGCGCGGCACGCTTCGCGGCGTCGCCTTCGCGCTGCCGCCGCTCCAGTCTTTCCTCCAGCGCACGGGTGACCGCGTCCGTGATCGTTTCGCCGGTTAGCCGGGAAAGCTCGCGCGCCAACCGGTCGGCCTCAGCGGACTTGATGTTGAGCGACATTTTTCTTCCTTTCTTCCTTCTAGGAAGAACATACCCAGGCTCCTGGGAAGGCACAAGTGAACGGCGGGTTGCCGCTCAGCCTTTGACCATATCGAAGGCCAGGCGCACCCGTGCCCGTGCCGCGGCCGAGCCCCGGTCGATGAGGAGGTGCGGGACGGCCCGCGAATCGCAGCCGAACCGAAGAGCGGCCGATTTCGCCTTAGCGTCCGGCCCGAAATGGAACATTTATGTTCAAAGCGTTGGCAGGAGTCATTTCCTTCTTTTCTTGTCACCCTCGCGCTTGACGCGAGGGTCCATCCATCAGCGAGACTGCGACCTCGATGGATTGCCGGGTCACGCCCGGCAATGACAGTTGGAGACGGCCGTCAGGCCAAGCCATCGATCAGAAACACTTCATTTCGAGTCGGACCTTTAGCTCTCCGCCCCCTCGACCGGACCGCCGACCTTCTTCCAGGCGTCCAGCCCGCCCTTGACGTGGCAGGCGTTGTTGAGCCCCGCCTCCTGCGCGGCCTGCACCGCCATGGCCGAGCGCTCGCCGTAGGCGCAGTAGAACACCAGCCGCTTGCCGGTGGCCACCGCGAGCTCGTGGAGCAGGCCGCCGGGCCTCACGTTCCGTTCGAGATCCGGGTAGGGCGCGTGCACCGAGCCGGCGATCTCGCCGTGGCGTTCGCGCTCGGACCTGTCGCGCAGGTCGACGAGCACGATGTCGGCGTGGCCGACGAGCCCCATGGCCTCCTCGCAGGTCAGCGACCAGCCGCGCGCCTCGACCTCGTCCTGCGCCAGCCCGACCTGCAGGTTGGCCGGCACCGCGACGTCCATCATCTTCGGATTGGGCAGGTCCAGGTTGTTCATGATGTCCACGTATTCCCGCACCGAGCCCACCTGCAGGCGCGGGTTGAAGGCCTTCTCCTCGCCGATGGTGCTTACCGTATCGCCCTTGTAGTCGTGCGCCGGGTAGACCAGCGTCTCGTCGGGCAGCCTGAGCAGCTTGTTGAAGAGCGAATCGTACTCCGCGGCCGGGTCGCCGTTCTGGAAGTCGGTCCGCCCGGTGCCGCGGATGAGCAGGGTGTCGCCGGTGAACACCCGGTCGCCCATCAGGAAGCTGTAGGAATCGTCGGTGTGGCCCGGCGTGTGGATCGCCTGCAGGCCGAGGCCCTCGATGTCGACCCGGTCGCCGTCGGCGACGCGCACCGAGACCACGTCGACCCCGCTCTGCTCGCCCATCACGGTGATGCAGCGCGTCCGGTCGCGCAGCGCGCCGAGGCCGGTGATGTGGTCGGCGTGGACGTGGGTGTCGATCGCCTTGACCAGCCTGAGGTCGAGCTCGCCGAGCAGTTGCAGGTAGCGCTCGACCTTTTCGAGGACGGGATCGAGGATCAGCGCCTCGCCGCCGCGCCGGCTGGCGATCAGGTACGTGTAGGTGCAGGACACGCTGTCGAAAAGCTGGCGGAAGATCATTGCACCCCCCGATCCCTCGGTGACGACCCCGCTGGGAACGCGCCCCGAACGCCGGACCGCGCGCCCCGCTATTCCGCCGCGAGCTTGGGCCGGGAATCCAGCGCCCGCTGCACGATGTCGGCGACCCGCCGGCGTTCCGCGCCCTCGAGCGTCAGGCGCGGGGCGCGGACGGTCTCCGTCCCCAGCCCGGCCATCGCCTGGGCCAGCTTGATGTACTGGACCAGCTTGACGTGGCAATCGAGATGCAGCACCGGCATGAACCAGCGGTAGAGCGTTCGCGCCTCCTCCCAGCGCCCGGCGGCGGCCAGCGACCACAGGCGCATGGTCTCGTGCGGGAAGGCGTTGACCAGGCCGGCGACCCAGCCGGCCGCGCCGAGCAGGGCCGCCTCGAGCGCCAGGTCGTCCACGCCGCAGAACAGGATGAAGCGCTCGCCGCACACGTTGACGATGTCGGTGAGGCGCCGCGGGTCGTCCGAGGACTCCTTGAGGGCGACGATGGTCCGCTCCTCGGCCAGCTCGGCGAACATCCCGGGCGAGACGTCGACGCCGTAGGAGACCGGGTTGTTGTAGACCATGATCGGCAGGTCGCTCGCGCGCGCGACGGTCTTGAAGTGGGCGATCGTCTCGCGCGGGTCGGACCTGTAGACCATGCCGGGCAGGACCATCAGGCCGTCGATGCCGATCCTCTGCGCGTCCTCGGCGAAGCGGCAGGCCATCGCCGTCGAACACTCGGCCACGCCCGAGAGCACCGGCACCCGGCCCTGCGCGGCCTCCACGGTGGCCTTGAGCACGTCGCGCTTCTCCTGCGCGTCGAGCGCGGTGTTCTCGCCCACGGTGCCGAGCATGACCAGGCCGTGCACGCCGGCCTCGATCAAGGTGCCCACGTGGCTCGCCGTCGCCTCCAGGTCGAGCGACTGGTCGGCCTTGAACTGCGTCGTGGTCGCCGGATAGACGCCGCTCCAATTCACCGCCATGGCCTTCGTGCCTCCTCGCGTTTTCGTCCCGTCTCACTCTAGCACCGCCTGAGCGGCGGGGCAGCAGGATCGAACGCGCCGGATCGGAAATCCTTGCACGGCCGCGGCGCGTCGTAGACCGCGGCGGGGGGTCCCCTCCGCCGCCGGCCTCACTCGGCGGCCGGCAGGTCGAGCTCGGCGCGCACGCCGCCCAGCGGCGAGGCCCCGATGGTCAGCGCGCCGCGGTAGAGCTCCACCAGGTCGCGGACGATCGCGACGCCGAGCCCGCTGCCCGGCGCCGCCTCGTCGAGCCGGCGTCCGCGGTCCAGCACCTCGGCCAGCCGTTCGTCCGGGATCCCGGGGCCATCGTCCTCGATGGCGATGCGCAAGCGCTCGCCCTTGCGTCCGGCGGTCACGCAAACCTGGCCGCGGGCCCACTTGCACGCGTTGTCCATCAGGTTGCCGGCCATCTCCTCCAGGTCGCGCGGATCGCCGCGAAAGACCAGGCCCTCGGCCCCGGACACGGTGAGCGCGAGGCCGCGGCCTTCGTACAGCAGGCCGAGAGTAAAGCGGAGGTCTTCGAGCGTGGCCGCGAGCGGCGTCCGGGCGCCCAGGACGGCGCTCGACCCGGCGGCGCGGGCGCGCGAGAGATAGCGGTCGATGCGCTCGCCGACGAGCGCGGCCTGGTCGCGCAGGATCCGGCCGGGTTCGCCCGCAATCCCGCGCGCCTCGTTGCGGATCACGGTCAGCGGGTTCTTGAGCGCGTGCGCCAGGTTGCCCGCCTGCGTGCGCGCCCGCTCCAGCATCGCCGCGTCGTGGTCGAGGAGCGCGTTGAGCTCGGTCACGACCGGCTGCAGCTCCTCCGGAAAGGTCTCGGGCAGGTGCGGCGCCCGGCCCGCGCGTATGTCCGCCAGCGCCCGCCGCATCGCCCGCAGCGGGCGCAATCCGAAGCGGACCTGGACCAGCACGGCGCCGAGCAGGCCGATGCCGAGCGCGCCAAGCGTAACCGACAACTGCGTGGCGAAACGGTCGACGTCGGCCTGGACGTCGCTCACCGGCCCGGCGACGGCGAACGTGTACCGGGCCTCCGATTCGGGAAGGGTTATGTGCTGGACGACCGCGCGCAGCGCCTCGCCCTCGGGGCCGGTCAACAGCTGGATGCGCGCCCCGCCGCCCGTCGTCGGGCCCGTCAGGTCGAGGCCGTCGCGCCACAGGGATTGGGAGCGCCCCGCGATACCCGCGCCGTCGGCGATCTGCCAGTACCATCCGGAATACGGCAACCTGAAGCGCGGGTCGGAGGGCGTCCAGGTGAGCTCCAGCGCGCCGCTCGGCGCGATCTCGCTGGCCGCGACCAGCTCCTCGAGGTGGGCGCGGAGCTGCCGGTCGAACCGGCGTTCGATGTGGTCGCGAAACAGGAAGACGAGCAGCACTCCGGCCGCCAGAAGCGACGCCGCGACCCAGACGATCGACGTCGCGGCGAGCCGGAATGTCAGGGTCCTACGGCGCATGTTCCGGGTCGGTCAGTTGATAGCCTTGTCCCCGGTGCGTCTTGATCAGACCGGCGCCGAGCTTCTTGCGCAGGCGGTTGATCAGCACCTCGATGACGTTCGAATCGCGGTCGAAGTCCTGCGCGTAGATGTGCTCGGTCAGCTCGGTCTTGGAGACGATCCTGCCCTGATGGTGCATGAGGTAGGACAGCGTTCTGAACTCCAGCGCCGTGAGCTCGACCGGATCCCCGGCCAGGGCGACGCGGCCCGTCGCCGTGTCCAGCGTGACCGGTCCGCACACGAGCACGGGCCGCGCGTGGCCCGCGGCGCGGCGGATCAGCGCCTCGATGCGCGCCAGCATTTCCTCCAGCTCGAAGGGCTTGGCCAGGTAATCGTCGGCGCCCGCGCGCAGGCCCATCACCTTCTCCCGCCAGGTGTCGCGCGCGGTCAGGATGAGGACGGGCATCTTCCGTCCGGCCTCGCGCCAATGGCGCAGGACGCTCAGTCCGTCGACGACCGGCAGGCCAAGATCGAGGACGACCGCGTCGTACGGCTCGGTCTCGCCGAGGAACCGGCCCTCCTCGCCGTCGTGGGCGACGTCGACCGCACATCCGGCCTGGCGCAGCCTCGACTCGACCTGGCGCGCGACATGGCGATCATCCTCGACGACGAGAACCCGCATGGGCCTGGCCTCCCCTAGTCCTCCTCATCCACGCGCCAGTCCTCCCCGTGCCGTCCTTTCAAGGCGAGCAGTTCCGTGGTTCGGGCGTCGTAGACCAGCTTCAGCACGTTGCCCTCCGGCGTCAAAACCTTGGCCTCGTAGACCCACAGCGGCCTGTTGCCGAACCTCTCGCGCTGCAACGCCATTTTCAGGATTCGGCCGGGAAACTCCCGTCGAATCCGCGCCATCAGATCCTGCAGCGGCGTAATCTGGCCGGCCTCGATGGCCTGGCGCACGCTCTGCTCGTCCTCCTCCGCCGCACGCGCGGCGGCGCTCAGCGCCAGGCTTGCGCCCAGCGCCGCGGCGCACGCGTAGCGGCGAAAGTGCGTCCGGCGGATTCGGGTCATTTCCTCGACGCGGTGCGCGGCCGCCGCGGGCGAAACGGGACCCCCGCCTCCATCGGCCGCCACCACTCCTTGGGGCCATTCTGCCGACTCGAACCTGAACCGAACTTTAAATTCGGCCTCGGCCCGGGTCGGGCGCGGGCCGCAACGTCCCCGAGGGCGGCCCGAAAGCGAGGAACGGCACGATATGTCCACCGAGCCCGGCCATCGCCCGGTCGAGCGGCCCCGGACCGCCGCATTCCATGCCGCGGCGTCCGCGCCGTCCGGGGATGGGACGTCTTGATCCAAATCACGGCGCGCGGACGCGCGCGGTGATATGCGGGCGCTTCGATCGGCACAAGGCCGCGCAGGGCCGCTCAACCGGGAATGCACCGCAACATGCTGAAATGAAGTACTTTTGCCGCGCCGGCGACGGGGCCGGCGCCACCGGGAGGATTTCCATGACCGAAAGGACGGCAAGAACGCCACGGGCCGATGAGAACACGGGGATGGTCCGGGTGTGGGACCCGTTCGTGCGCACGTTCCATTGGACGGTCGTCGTTTTCTTCTTCGTCGCCACGTTCACCGAGGATGATCTCCTGACCCTGCACGTCTGGGCCGGCTACACCGTCGGCGTGTTCGTCGTGATGCGTATCCTGTGGGGCTTCGTCGGCCCCAGGTACGCCCGGTTCAGCGACCTGGTCTACCGGCCGGCCAAGGTCCGGGCCTACCTCGTCGCTCTGGCCGCCTTCCGGGCCAAGCGCCACTTGGGCCACAGCCCGGCCGGCGGCGCGATGGCGGTGGCGCTTCTGGTCGGTTTGCTGGCGACCGTCTGGACCGGTCTCGAGCTCTACGCCGCCGAGGAGAATGCCGGACCGCTCGCCGCCGTGTCCGCGCCAGGCGAGGTTGCGCCCGCGGCCAGGCCGAGGCTGCTCGTGCGCGTCGGCGAAGACGAGGACAAGGGCGAGGAACGGGACGAGGGAAGGCGCGGCAGCCGCGACGGCGCGGGCGGGGAATTCTGGGAAGGGCTGCACGAGACCTTGGCCAACCTGACGCTCGTGCTCGTCGTGTTTCACGTCGGCGGCGTGGTTCTGACCAGCCTCGCCCACCGGGAGAACCTGGTCCGGGCCATGGTGACCGGCCGCAAGCGGGCCGAAGACTAGAACGGTTCCAGATTGATTGGAAGCACCCCCCACCCTCCTCTCTCCCCGCAAGGGGGGCAGAGGGTTGTGCCGGGTTGGCGCGGCGGACGCCCCGACATACCCGGAGCTGGGTGAGGGGTGCTGAGTCCGCGTCGCCCGGATTTGCCCTGGAACGCTCACCGACGCGCCCGGCACGTACGCGTTGCTACGCCGAGCCGGCGCGGCGCCTCAATAGCGATCGGTCGACTTGACGAAGGCGTGGACCATCCAAACGTCGTCGGGCGACATCCTGTAGCCGAACGCCGGCATCTGGGTGCCCTTGCGGCCGTTGATGACCGTCTCCAGGAACTGCTCGTCGCTCAGCCGCGTGGCAAAAAGGTTCGGCCCGCGCCCGCCCGAGCGGCCGTGGCAGATGACGCAGCGCGTGCGATAGACCCGCCGGCCCTCGGCGATCGCCTGAGGGTCGCCCAGGAAGGGGTTGACGGCGGCCTCCTCGGCCGCCGCGCGGTCGGCGGCGGCCGAAAAGCCAAGCCCCGCGGCGAGCAACCCGGCCGCCAGCCACGCCCGCCGGCGCACGGCGGTCATCGCCGCGCGGCGGTCGCCGCCGGCATCCGGCCGAGCGTCACTGCGCGTAGGTCGGCAGCGCCCCTTCGATCGGCACCGGGTTCACGCGCTCGGTCTCCTGAACCTTGCCCTCGATGGCGAAGACCCACAGCATGCCCCCCTTGGGGCCCGAGTAATAGAAGCTGGGGTCGCCGCCGAGGCCGGAGAGCACGGCCACGTACTGGGTGCCGTCGAGCTCGTAGGTAATCGGCGAGGCGTTGACGCCCGAGCCGGTCTGGAACTTCCACAAGACCTCGCCGGTCCTGGCGTCGAGCGCCAGCAGGTAGCCGAGCTCGTCGCCGGTGAACACCAGCCCGCTCTTGGTCGCCAGCACGCCGGCGAACAGCGGCAGGGGGCTCGAGGTCTCCCAGACGAACTTCCGGTTCGCCACGTCGAAGGCCTTGGTGTAGCCGATCTTCTTGTCGAGGCGGAACATCTGGAAGTCCACGCCCATGTACAGGTCGCCCTCCTTGTACACGACGTCCTCGGGCTTCCACGCCGTCATCGACATGGCCCAGTGGTTGGTGTTGAAGAACACGTAGCCGAGGTCCGGGTTGTAGGCCATCGGGAACCAGTTGGTGCCGCCTTCGAGGCCGGGCACGATCGGCTGGATCGTCTTGCCGCCGCTGAGCGGGCGCATGGCCTCGTTGACGCTGGGGCGCCCGGTCTTGGGATCGAGGCCCGTGGTCCAGTTGATGTCGTCGATGGTCGGCACGGCGTAGATGAATTGGCCGTTGGTGCGGTCCAGCACGTAGAAGAAGCCGTTGCGGTTCGACTGCACCGCCGCCTTGACCGGTTTGCCGTCGATCGACACGTCAATGAGAATGGGCGCGTTGTTGCCGTCGTAGTCCCAGGCGTCGTTGGGCGTGTACTGATACCCCCATTTGAACTTGCCGGTATCCGCATCCACCGCGATCAGGGACGAGCTCCACAGGTTGTCGCCCTTGCGCAGGTCCGAGTTCCACGGCCCGGGGTTTCCGGTGCCCCAGAACAGGGTGTTGGTCGCGGCATCGTAGGCGCCGGTCTGCCAGGTGCTCGCCCCACCGGTCTTCCAGGTGTCGCCCGGCCAGGTGTCGTTGCCCGGCTCTCCGGGCCCGGGGATCGCGTAGCTGGTCCACAGGTGCTCGCCGGTGTCGGCCTTGTAGGCCTTGATGTAGCCTCGTACGCCGTACTCGGCGCCGGCGATGCCCACGATCACCTTGTCCTTGACGACCAGCGGCGCCCCGGTCGCGGTGTAGGCCTTTTTCCAGTCGTCGATCGTCCGCTCCCAGGCCACCGAGCCGTCGGCACGGTTGAGCGCGACCAGGCGGGCGTCCAACGTGTTGACGTAGACGAGGTCGCCCTTGATGGCCAGACCGCGGTTGACCGGCCCGCAGCACAGCATGGCCTCCAGCCCCTCCTCGTACTTGGGCTCGTAGGACCACAGCGCCGTGCCGCTGCGCGCGTCCACCGCGAAGACCCGCGAATAGTCCGCCGAGATATAGAGCACCCCGTCGCGCATCAGCGGCGTCGCCTCCAGCCCGCCCAGCTTGCCGCCGGTCGAGAACGCCCAGACCGGGCGCAAACGGCCGACGTTTCCGGGCGTGATCTCGGCAAGCGGGCTGAAGCGTTGATTGGCGTAGTCGCGGCCGTACATGAGCCACTCGGCCGCGTTGTTGTGCGCGTTTAACAGGTCCTCGCTGGTCACCGAACCCGCGTGCAGCGGGGCGAGATAGAACAAGGTCGCGACCGCGGCCGTGACGCCGCAAGCCGCCCGGGCGTGCGCCTGGGTCATCGCTGATCTCCCTGTCGATGTCGTTGCTGTCGGTTGCCGTCCCCCATACTCGAAACCTTTGCGACGGCCGGGCCTCGTTCCTGCGGCGCCATGCCGCCCGCCCGGCCGAAAAATACGGCGGGCAAAGCATATCTACAGATCGCGCCCGACCGCAATGCGCTACGATCGCCCGCGCCAGTTCCGGCGCAAGGTGCCGTAGGAACTCGTCCCGCCCGTCACCTGTCCGCGGCGAGGGTGGAGACCGGGTAGGCGGCGATGGCCCTGTCGGCCGTCACGATCTGCAAGCCTTCCGCCAGCGCCTGGGCAACCAGAATTCGATCGAACGGATCACGGTGATGATCGGGCAGACTCGGGACCATGGCTGCATGGTCGACGGATATGGACAAGGGCCGAAATCCGTCCTCGGCGATTGCGTCGGGCAGATGTCTTGCGAGCATATCGTCGAACCCCGCTCGCCCTATGGCGCTCTTGATCGCGATCTCCCAGACCGAAGCCGCGCTCACCCAGACGAAATTCTCGGGGTCGGCGATGCATGTCCCGGCCTTTGGACCGAGACGCGGATTAGCCTGAAACCACCACACCAGAACATGGGTATCGAGCAACAGATTCACTTGTCGATACCGAAATCTCTTGCCAGGTCGGGCGGCAAAGGCGCGTCGAAATCGTCGGCGATCCAGATCTTGCCCTTGAGGCGTCCCGGCTTGCGCGTTCGGCTCGGCTGTTCCAACCGAATCAACCGGGCCACCGGCTTGCCACTTCTGGCGATGACGATCTCCTCGCCGCTCGCCGCCTCATCGACCAGGCGCGACAGGTGGGTTTTGGCCTCGTGAATATTGACCGTCTTCATAATTCGAACTTAGTCCAGCTTAGTCTGAACCGCAAGCGGCCATTTTCACGCCACGTCGATCACCGGCGCGCCGAGGACCTCCATGCGCGGGCGAATCCCGAGGCCGGGCGCCTCCGGGGCGGCCATGCGGCCCTCCTTGCGCCGCGGCGCGCCCTCGGCGATGGAGACGCTCACGTAGCTGTTGAAGTCGGTCGCGGTGAAACGGAACCGCTCCGGCGTGGAATGCGCCAGATGCGCGATCGCGGCGGTGACGATGTCGCCGCCCCAGGAGTCCTCGATGGTCATGGCGATGCCCATGGACACGCACAGGTCGCGGGCCTGGCGCGCCTTGGTCAGCCCGCCCAGCTTGTTGATCTTGATGTTGACCACGTCCATCGCCCGGTCGGCGTGGGCGCGCAGCAGCATGGCCACATCGTCCACCGACTCGTCGAGGACGAAGGGGTGGTCGGTGCGCCGGCGCACGGACAGGCATTCCTCGTAGCTGAGGCACGGCTGCTCGATGTAGACGTCGAGGTCGCGCACGGCGCGCACCACGCGCATCGCCTGGTGCGGCAGCCAGCCGGTGTTGGCGTCGGCCACCAGGACGTCGCCCGGCTGCAGCTTCTCCGCGACCGCGCGGATGCGGGCGATGTCGATGTCCGGGTCGCCGCCGACCTTGAGCTGGAAGCGCCGGTAGCCCTCGGCCCGGTAGCCCGCGACCTTGCCGGCCATGGCCTCCGGCGCCTCCTGGGAGATCGCCCGGTAGAGCGCGACGTCCGCGCCGGACCGCCCGCCCAGCAGGGTGCACACGGGCAGGCCCGCCGCCTGGCCCAGGATGTCCCAGCAGGCCATGTCGATCGCCGACTTGACGTAGGGGTGCCCCTTGAGCAGGGCGTCCATGCGCCGGTCGAGCGCGCCCAGCGCGCGCGGGTCGAGGCCGAGCAGGTCGGGCGCCAGCTCGCGGATTCCGGCGCGCGCGCCGGCCGCGTACGACGGCAGGTAGAACGGGCCGAGCGGGCAGACCTCGCCGTGGCCGACCAGGCCCGCATCGGTCTCGACGCGCACCACCGTGCTGTCGAAGACCGCCACCGACTTGCCGCCCGACCAGTTGTAGCTGCCCTCGTGGAGCGGCAGCTCGACCCGGTAGGCCGCGATCCTCGTGATCTTCACCCGCGCCTCCCAAGCTTCGTTCGCCAATCAGCGGCGCCGCGCGCGCCGCGGAGACCGCCTACGATACACGTTCCGGCGAAGCGAATCCTCGCGCCCGGTCGCGCAAGTGTGAATGCGCCGGCCTCCAGCCTACCCGTATACTGGGACGCGGGTATATTCAGGATGCGGGCGCGCGGACGTTGCGGCGCGCGGCCGCGCGCCGGGGAAGCACGACAGGCCCTGCCATGATCTCGATCATCGTCCCGACCCTGAACGAGGCCGACCGCCTGCCGCGCCTGCTGTCCGGCCTGCGCGGGCAGGGAGTCGCCTGCGAGATCATCGTGGTCGACGGCGGCAGCCGCGACGCAACCCCGGCCGTGGCCGTCGCGCACGGGGCGAGGCTGCTCCACGCCGCGGCCGGACGCGGCCGGCAGCTGGCGGCGGGCGCGCGGGCGGCACGGGGCCGGGTCATCCTGTTCCTGCACGCCGACTGCGTCTTTCCCGAGGGCGGGCTGGCGGCGGTCGAGGCGTGCCTCGAGAACTCGCCGGAGGTCGTCGGCGGCAATTTCCGCCTGCTGTTCGACGGCGGCACGGACTTCGACCGTTGGCTGACCGGCGCGTACGCCTGGGCGCGGCGGCGCGGCTTCTATTACGGCGATTCGGCGATCTTCGTGCGCGCGCAGACCTGCCGGGCGCTCGGCGGAATCCGGCCGATCGCGCTCATGGAGGACTACGACTTCACGCGCCGTCTGGAGCGCGCCGGCAAGACCGTGTGCATCGAGGACCCGCCGCTGGTCACCTCCTCGCGCCGCTTCGCGGGGCGGCATCCGGTTGCGATCGTGTGGGGCTGGCTCAAGATCCACGCGCTCTACCACCTCGGCGTCCCGCCCGAGCGCCTGGCCCGGCTCTACGATTCCGAGCGCCGGCGGGAGCGGCCGATGCCGCCGACGCCGCAGGCGCAGCGCTTCTGACCCGCCATGACCACCCGGCGCGACGAGACCGCCCGCCCATCCCGCGCCCCGCGGCTCGCCGCGAGGCTCTTGCTCGCCGCCGTCGTGTTCGTGCCGCTCGCCGGACTGGTATCGATCGAGGCGATGTTCGCCCCGCGCGCCAAGCTGTGGGAGCGCTGGCTGGCGCACGACCCGGCCTCGCGCGTCACGGTCGATCACGCGCCCTGGGACCGGCTGCTGAAGACCTACGTCGCGCGCGGCGGGGACGGCGTCAACCGCTTCGCCTACCGCCGCGTCACGCCGGAAGACCGGGCCGCGCTCGACGCCTACCTCGCCGGTCTCGTCGCGACCGAGGTCAGCGCCCTGAACCGCGCCGAGCAGCGCGCGTTGTGGATCAACCTGTACAACGCGCTCACGGTCCGGGTCGTCCTCGATCACTATCCGGTCGAGAGCATCCGCGACATCGACATCTCGCCCGGCCTGTTCGCGATCGGTCCGTGGGACAAGAAGCTGGTCGAGATCGAGGGCGAGGCGGTCAGCCTCAACGACATCGAGCACCGCATCCTGCGCCCGATCTGGCGCGACCCGCGCATCCACTACGCGGTGAACTGCGCCTCGATCGGCTGTCCCGACCTGCCGGCCACGGCCTTCACCGCCGCCAACACCGAGGCCCTGCTCGAGGCGGCGGCGCGCGCCTACGTCAACCACGCGCGCGGCGCGCGGCTCGAGAACGGCAAGCTGATCGTCTCCAGCATCTACGTCTGGTTCCAAGAGGATTTCGGCGCCACCGACGCGGGCGTGCTTGCCCACCTGCGCCGTTACGCAAAGGCCGGTCTGCGCACCGCGCTGGAGCGCGTGACCGGGATCGGCGGCCACGCCTACGATTGGCGGCTCAACGACGCCGCGCCGCCGGCGTCGGGATAGGGGCGGCCCCGCCCCGGCGGTCAGCCCAGCGCCGCGATGAAGGCGGCCATGCGTTCGCGCACGGCCGCGCGCGCCTCGAGGTGCGGGCTGTGGCCGCAGGCGGGCACGATGAACGTCTCCACCGGCCCGGAGACTCCGCGCGCGATCGCCTCGACCTGCGCCAGGCTGCCGTGCTCGTCGTGCTCGCCCTGGACGGCCAGCACCGGGCACGTGACCGCGCCAAGCCGGTCTTCGATGTTCCAGTCCCGGAAGTCGGGCCGCAGCCAGGTCTCCGCCCAGCCGCGGAACATCGCGTCCGTATTCGCGCCGTGATACCTGGCCAGGCGCGCCCGCAGGTCGCCCTTCTCCCAGCGCGCGACCACGCCCCGGATGCCGGCGAGCGTCACGTCCTCGACGAACACGTGCGCGGCCACGGTGATGCAGGCCGCGACCCGCGCCGGGTGGGCGGCGGCGTAGAGCAGCGCGATCGAGCCGCCGTCGCTGTGCCCGACCAGGATCGGCCGTTCGATCCCGCAGGCGGCGAGCACGTCGGGCAGCGCCCGTTCGGCCTCGATCGCGAGGTAGTCCTTGGGCCGCGGCAGGACCAAGCGTTCGGAGCCACCGAAGCCCCAACGCTCGTAGGCAAGACCGGGCCGCCCGGCCGCGCGGCACAGGTCCGCGGGAAACCCCTTCCACTGCGCGATGCCGCCCAGGCCCTCGTGCAGGAAAACGAGCGCGGGCGCCCCCGGGCCGCCGGGCCCGGCCACCCACCGGGCGCGCAGGCGGCGGCCGTCGGCCCGCAGGGTGAAGGGGGTGTCTCGTTCCATTGCCGCCAATTCAAGCTCCCACCCACACCGGATCGTGCCCCGCGCCGACCCCGCCGGCACGTAGCACAAACGAAACCGTCGGGCCACCAGGCTCGAGGCGCGGCGGAGCTTCGCTTTACAGGGGCTTGGCCCGTCCATTAGCATTTCGTTTCGATCGCATTGGCCATTGAGCAGCGCCTGGAGGTCGCGAAATGGATCGAGCCGAACGGGGCGCCGTGGTCGTCCGCCAACCCGACGAGGGCGAAAGCTTCTGGCAGCCGGTCCCGGCCAACGGCTACGCCGAGGTCCGGGTGTCCCGGCGCGATTCGCCCACGATCAAGGGCTTCTCCTCGGGCGTCCAGGTGATCGCCCCCGGCTGCCACATCCGCGAGCACCAGCACGACGCCCACGAGGAGCTGCTGTTCTTCTTCGAGGGCACGGGCAAGGCCGTGGTCAACGGCGAGTCCCACCCGGTCCGGCCCGGCACGAGCGTCTATCTGGGCCCGTGGAACCGGCACACCATCGTCAACGACGGCGCGACCGACCTCAAAATGCTCTGGGTCCTGATGCCGGGCGGGCTGGAGGACTTCTTCGCGGCGATCGGCCGGCCGCGCCGCCCCGGCGAGCCGGCGCCCGCGCCCTTCCCCCGGCCCGCGGACGTCGAGGAGATCGAGGCGCGCACGGTCTTCGCCGGGCTCGACGCCAGGCCGCCGCGAGACGGCGCCTGAGTGGGGCGCGAGGCGGGCGCGGCGCATCATGGCGCACCTGACGCTGTCGGACGGGGACTCTCTCTATTACGAGGTCCACGGCCAGGGCCCGGCGCTGCTCCTGGTCAGCGGGCTGAACGGCGTCGCCTCGTTCTGGGCCGACCACGTCCCGGCGCTGGCCGAGCGCTTCACGGTCGTGCTGCACGACCACCGCGGCACCGGCCGCAGCAGCCGCTCGCGGATCGCGTATTCGGTCGATCAGATGGCCGGCGACGTGATCCAGCTCATGGACGGCCTCGCACTGGAGCGGGCGCACCTGGTCGGACATTCCACGGGCGGGGCGATCGGGCAGACGCTGGCCCTCGACCGGCCGGAGCGGATCGACCGCCTGGTGCTGTCCGCCACCTGGACCGCGGCGGACGCCTACTTCCGGCGCCTGTTCGAGGTGCGCGGCGAGATCCTGCGCGCGAGCGGGCCCGGGGCTTATATCCGCGCGAACGCCCTGTTCATGCGGCCGCCGTCCTGGACCCGCGACCGCGAGGCGGAGATCGAGGCCGAGGAGGCCGCCGGGGCCGGGGGCTTCCCGCCGCCCGAGGTCATGCTGAGCCGGATCACGGCGATCCTGCGCTTCGACCGGCGCGCCGACCTGCCGCGCATCGCCGCGCCGACCCTGGTGATCGGCGCGCGCGACGACATCGTCACGCCGGCCTATTACAGCGAGGAGCTCGGCCGGCTCATCCCCCGGGCGGAGACCGTGATTCTGCCCCAGGGGGGCCACTTCTTCCCGGTGACCGCGCCGGAGGACTTCCGTCGCATCGTGCTCGGGTTCCTCGCGCGCCCGGGGCAAGACGCGCGCGCCGCGCAATGACGCCGGCATGCGCCTGAGGGACCGGGTGTGCGTGGTCACGGGCGCCGGCTCCGGCATCGGCCGGGCGACCGTTCTGCTGTTCGCCCGCGAGGGCGCGAAGCTCGCCGTCGCCGACATCGACGGCGCGGCGGCGCGCGCCACGGCCGAGGTGGCGCGGGCGCTGGGAGCGGCCGCCGAGGCGGTCGCGGTCGACGTGGCCGACGGCGCCCAGGTCGAGGCCATGGTCGAGCGCGCGCTCGAATCCTTCGGCCGGCTCGACGTGCTGGTGAACAACGCGGGCTACGGCCTGGTGGGCACCGTGCTCGACACCGAGGAGGCCGACTGGGACCGGCTGATGGCGGTCAACGTCAAGGGGGTGTACCTCGGCTGCAAGCACGCGATCCCCGTCATGCGCCGCCAGGGCGGCGGCGCGATCGTCAACACCGCCTCGACCTCGGCCACGGTGGGACTGCGCGACCGCGCCGCCTACGTGGCCTCCAAGGGCGCGGTGGCCGCGCTCACCCGCGCGCTCGCCCTCGACCACGTGGAGGACGGCATCCGGGTCAACTGCGTGGCGCCCGGGACGGTCGACACGCCCTACTTCGACCCGATCTACCGGGCCAGCGGCGACCCCGCGGCGTTGCGCCGCGCGATGGAGTCGCGCCAGGCCATGAACCGTCTCGGCCGCCCGGAGGAGATAGCCCATGCGATACTTTACCTGGCCTGCGACGAGTCGAGCTTCGTCACCGGAACGATGCTCACGGTCGACGGCGGCATGACCGCGCAGTGAGCGGGAGGCGCGGCGCATGGCACGGCTGTCGGGCAAGAGGGCGCTGATCACCGCCGCCGGCCAGGGCATCGGCCGGGCGACCGCCCGCGCCTTCGCCGCCGAGGGCGCGCACGTGATCGCCACCGACGTCAACGCCGAGGCGCTGTCTCGCCTCGGGTCGGAGGCGAGCTTGACGACGCGCGTGCTCGACGTGACCGACCCGCGGGCCATCGCCGCGCTCGCCGCCGAGCTCGGCGCGATCGACGTGCTGTTCAACTGCGCCGGCCACGTGCACCACGGCACCATCCTCGAGTGCGCCGAGGAGGACTTCGACTTCGCCGTGACCCTCAACGTGCGCTCCATGTATCGCACGATCAAGGCGTTCCTGCCGGCCATGCTGGAGGCCGGCCACGGCAACATCATCAACATGTCCTCGATCGTCTCGAGCCTGATGGCCGCGCCCGACCGCTTCGTCTACGGCGTGACCAAGGGGGCGGTGATCGGGCTCACCAAGTCGATCGCGCGCGACTTCATCGGCCGCGGCATCCGCTGCAACGCGGTCTGCCCGGCGACCGTGGCCACCCCGTCGCTCGAAGAACGCATCCGGGCCTTCCCCGACCCGCAAGCGGCGCGGCGCGACTTCATCGCGCGCCAGCCCATGGGCCGCCTCGGCACGCCCGAGGAGGTCGCGGCGCTGTGCGTCTACCTGGCCTCCGACGAGTCCGCCTATATGACCGGCACCGCGGTCGTCATCGACGGCGGGTGGACGGCCTGAGGGCGCACGACCCTACTGCGCGTCCGCGGCGCAGCGGAACCCGACCATGTCGAGGCCGATGTCCGGCGGGTTGCCGTGGCGGTAGGCGGCGCGCAGGCAGTAGGGGTTGTTGCCCCAGCCGCCGCCGCGCAGGGCCACCTCGTCCGGCCGGCCGGGAAAACGGTCCGCCGTCCACTCCCAGACGTTGCCGGCCATGTCGAGCACGCCGAAGGGTGAGGCGCCGGAGGGGAAGCTGCCGACCGGCGCGGTCGTGGCGTAGCCGTCCGCCGCATCCGGCGCGCAGCAGGCCACGGTGCCGAAGTTGGCCCGCCGCGGCCCCTCATCCTCCGGCGGCGCGTCGCCCCAGGGATAGCGCCGGCCGTCGGCACCGCGCGCGGCGAACTCCCACTCCGCCTCGCTCGGCAGGCGCAGGCCGTAGAAGGCGCAGAAGGCCGCCGCGTCGCGCGCCGAGACCTGCACGACCGGGTGGCCGGCCTTGTCCGCGATGCCGCCGTCCGGCCCTTCGGGATGGCGCCAGTCGGCCCCGGCGACGCGGCGCCAGCGCCCGGTCCAGACGTAGCCGAAGCCGGACCTCTCGGGGTCCGTGCGCCGCCCGCTCGCGGCCACGAAGGCGGCGAACTGCGCATTCGTGACCTCGTGGCGCATGAGGCGGAACGGGGCGACCTCGACCCTCGTCGGCGTTTCGTCCGGCTCGCCCTGCGAATCGCCCATGACGAACACCCCGCCGGGGACGACGATCAGATCCGCGTCCGTCCCCACGGCACCGACGGAACTACTTGCCATTACCACGAAGACGCTAAGACACAAAGACGACACCAAGGACATGCTGCTTTGTGAGTTCTTCGTGTCTTCGCGCCTTCGTGGTCCTAATGGACCATGTATTTTCACTCGATGTCCGACGTATCGCCCGTGAACTCCATGGCGCAGAACGGGCCGCCGTGGAACAGGCGCTCGGTCTCCGGCTCGTCCTCGGGCGACTGCTGCGCCAGGATCTCGCCGGCGAAGTCCTCGGCGTCGTCCCGCGGCTCGTAGCCGATGCGCGCCGCGCCCGGGTTGTCCCACCAGGCCCGCGCGTTCGCCGAGACGCCGTACACGACCTCGAAGTGCACGTCCGGCGCGTCGAGCGCGCGGCGCACGAGCTGCACGGTGTCGCGGTGGCTGATCCAGGTGCTCAGCATGCGCACGTTCTTGGGCTCGGGCTGGAACGAGCCGATGCGCAAGGCGACGCAGCCGATGCCGTGCTTGTCGGCGTAGAGGCGGCCCAGGCCCTCGCCGAACAGCTTGCTCACGCCGTAGCGGCCGTCCGGCCGCGGCGGCGCGTCCGGGCCGATGCGCCGCGCGCGCCGGTAGTAGCCGATGACGTGGTTCGAACTGGCGAAGACCACGCGCTTGACGCCGTGGCGGCGCGCCGCCTCGAAGACGTGGTAGCAACCCACGATGTTGACCTCGTGGATCGGTTCCCAGGCGTCCTCCTCCGGCACGCCGCCCAAGTGCACGACGGCGTCGACGCCCGCCATCGTCCGCTCGACCGCGGCGAAGTCGCGCAGGTCCGCCGGACACAGCTCCTCGCCGGCCTCGGCCGCGCCGAGGGGCGCGATGTCGGACAGGCGCAGCGCGGGGTAGGCCCCGCGCAGCCCCGCGCGCAGGACGCTGCCGATCCGTCCGGCGGCGCCGGTGATCAGGACCCGTTGCATGGCGCTCCCGCCTCCCTATTTCGTCTCCGCCCAGGGCACCAGGGTATACGTCTCGACCGCCTTGTTATCGAAGTCGAAGCCGAGGCCCGGATCCGTCGGCACGACCAGCGCGCCGTTGCGCAGCTCGAGCTGGCGGTCGAGCAGGCGGCGGAAGTTGAGCACCTGGTCGTCGGGGAAGTACTCGACGAACTGGCCGTTCGGGATGGCCGCGACCAGGTGGACGTGCAGGTCGTGGAACCAGTGCGGACACAGCGGCACGCCGAAGCTGGCCGCGGTCTGGGCGATCCGGCGGAACTCGGTGATGCCGCCGCACACGGCCGCGTCGGGCTGCAGGATGCCGGCCGCACCCTTCTCCAGAATTTCCAGGAAGCGCCAGCGCCCGGCCTCGATCTCGCCCGTGGCGACGGTGACCGGCGTGTGCTCGGCCAGGCGGGCGTGGTTGTCGATGTCGTCGACGCCGAACGGCTCCTCGATCCAGTAGGGGTCGTAGGACTCGTAGCGCTCCATGTAGCGCAGCGCCGTGGGCAGGTCCGGCCAGGCGTTGTTGGCGTCGAGCAGGAGCAGGACCTCCGGATCGAGCGCCTCGCGCGCGGCGGCGATGCGGTCCTCCTCCTCCTTGGGCGACAGGCGGCCGACCTTCATCTTGACCGCCGCGAAGCCCTGCGCGGCGTAGCCGGCCAACTCCTCGCCGAGGCTCTTGTGGCTCTTGCCCTCGAGATAATAACCGCCGCTGGCGTAGGCCGGCACGGTGTCGCGCGCGCCGCCGCCGAGGTACCGGGCGAGCGGCAGGCCGGCGGCGCGGGCGTTGCGGTCCCACAGCGCGATGTCGAGGGCGCTCAGCGCGCGCATGACCGTGCCGGCCCGGCCGTGCAGCACCGACTCCCCGTACATCTCGGCCCACAGGCCCTCGACCCGCTGGGGGTCCTGGCCGAGCAGCACCGGGGCGAGCAGCTCGCGCACCGCCAGGGCGCCGAGCGCGCCCGCCCGGTTGCCCAGGTAGCAGAAGCCGATGCCCTCGCCGCCGTCGTCGCCGCGCACGTTGACCAGGAGGTAGTGGCGCTCGCTCACGGTGCGGGTGGCGAAGGAGGTGACCTTGTCGAGCGGCACGCGGACCACGCAACTCGAAACCGATTCGATTCTCGTCATTCCTGTCGTTCCATCCCTTGTCTCAATCCCGATCGCCGGGTCCCGCTGCGGCGCACCGCGCTTGCCCGGGCCGGGCCCGGCCGCGCCTCCGGCCGGCGCGCGAGGGGATCGAAAAGCGCGGCGCGCACCGCGTCCGCGATCGCCTCCCTGCCCTTGCCGACGCGGGCGGCGTCGCCGATCACCAAGACCTTCTGCCCCGGGCGGGCCAGGCCCGCCAGCTCGGTCCCGGTGGCGCGCCGGGCCCGGTAATAGAACCAGTCTCGCATGGACGGCGCGGCGAAAGCGCGCCGGACCGGCGCGCTGCGGCCCCAGCCGGCCTCCAGCAGCCGCGGCACGAGCGCGCCCAGGCCGTAGCGGTAGGCGGCGCCGGTGGCAAAGACGACGCGCTCGAAGGGGTCCAGCCGCCCGGCCTCCCGGGTCACGTCGACATTGTAGTGGAACGCGACGCCTTTCTCGCGGCAACCCCGCTCCAGCTCGGCGACGAAGGCGCGCAGCGGCGCCTCGCGCGCCTCCACCTCCTGGAACCGGGGCGCCTTGCCCGCGTGGTTGAAGGCGCCGCCCGGCCCGGCGGCGCGCTCGAACACCGTCACCGCGTTGTGGTCGGCGGCGTGGTAGGCATAGCACAGCCCGGCCGGCCCCGCGCCGACCACGCAGACGGCCTCGTCCTTGGGCGGACGAGGCGCGGCGAACTCCAACTCGCGCCCGGTCACCGGATTGACCAGGCAGGAGATCGTCGCGCCGCCGCGCATCTCGTTGATGCAGGTGTTGCACGCCAGGCAGCGGCGCACCGCGCGGCCCGCCCGCACCTTGCTCACCCAGTCCGGATCGGCCAGCAGGGCGCGCCCGAGCGCGACGAAATCGGCCTTGCCCGAATCGACCGCCGCCATCGCGGTGGCCGGGTCCCCGAGGCGTCCCACCGCGATCACCGGAACACTCGCCTCCGCCTTCACCCTGGCGGCGTAGTCCAGGAACGTCGCCTCGGGATAGGCCATGGGCGGGACCATGATCTCGCGTTGCGGCCAGGAGCGGTAGTGCCCGCCCGAGACGTGCAGCGCGTCGGCCCCGGCCTCGGCGGCCCACTTCGCCACCCGCCGCGCCTCGGCGAACGGCATGCCGTTGGCCATGAAGTCGTCGGCGTTCATGCGGAAGATGACGGCGAGCCCCGGCACCTCGGCCTTGATGCGGCGCAGGATGTCGAGGCCGAAGCGCGCGCGGTTCTCGAGCGTCCCGCCGTACGCGTCGGTGCGCCGGTTCTCCGCGGGGCAGAGGAACTGCGAGATCAGGTAGCCGTGCGCGGCGTGCAGTTCGATCGCGTCGAAGCCGGCCTCGCGCGCGCGGCGCGCCGCGGCGACGTGGGCTTGGACCGTGCGGGCGATGCGCGCGCGGCTCATCTCCCGCGGCACCACGACGGCGTGGGTCGCCTCGAAGACCGAGTGCTCGATCGCCGAGGGGGCAATGGGCTCCTCGCCCGAGATGTCCTTGCGGGTGTGCCCGCCGCCGTGGCCGAGCTGAATCGAGACCTTGCTGCCGGCATCGTGCAGCGCCGCGACCAGGCGGGCGAGCCCCGGCAGAAATCGGTCGTGGCATATTCCGAGCTCGTTGTGGCGGTGCTTGCCGGCCTTTTCGGGGGCGGCCATCTCGACCGTGATCAGGCCGACGCCGCCGCGCGCCCGCGCCGCGAAGTAAGCGATCGTGGCGTCGGTGACGTGGCCTTCCGCGTCCGCCAGGCGCGTGGTCATGGACGGCATCACCACGCGGTTCGGGACCTCGACTCCGCCGATGAGGCCGGGCGTGAACAGCTTGCTGCGCGGCGGGGCGGCCGTTACGGCTTGCGGACCCATGCCATGATGTGCTCGGCGACGGCGACGAGATCGCCGTTCTGGTTCACGGCCTCGACCTTGGCGCGCGTGCGCCGCTTCTCCGGGTCCAACTCGGCGATCGTGTAGGTGAGCGTCACGGTGTCGCTGATGAACACCGGCTTGAGGAAGCGCACGCGGTCGTAGCCGAGCGAGACCGGCGTTTCGTCGATGTTCTTGCGCTCCAGCTCGGCGATCATCAGGCTCGAGGTGGTCGACATGAAGCCGACGAGCAGCGCGCCGTGGACGATCCGCCGGCCGTAGGCCGAGCGCTTCATGTACTCCTCGTTGACGTGGTTGCCGGAGAAGTCCCCGGTGATGCCGGCGAACAGGTAGACGTCGCTCTCCCCCACGGTCTTGGAGAACGTCACCGAATCGCCGAGATTGACGTAAAACTGGCTCATCGTCCTGTCGAATCCTTCCCGCGGCGCGCGCCGCTGTCACACGATCGCCGCCTCGCTGTCCCGGTCGAAAAAATGCAGGCGCGCCGGGTTGAGCGAGAGGCGGACGGTTTCGTGAGGCCTGAGGCCGCTTTGCGGCTCGATGCGCGAGATCATGAGCGAGGTGCCGGCGGCTCCGACGCCGACCAGGAGCTCGGAGCCGAGCTGCTCGGTGACCTCGATGGCGCCCTCGAAGCCGCTTTCCAGTTCGGGGGCCGGTTCGCCAAGGCCGATGTGCTCGGGCCTGATGCCGAGGACGACCGGCCGGTCGGCGTAGCGCTCCAGCGCCGCGTCGCGCGCGGCCGGGACGCGCACGCGGAAGTCCTTGGCCTCGGCGTAAAGCGCGCCATTGGCCTGGCGCATGGTCACGTCGATGAAGTTCATCGGCGGCGAGCCCATGAACCCGGCGACGAACAGGTTCCGCGGCTCGTTGTAGATCTCCAGCGGCGTGCCGACCTGCTGCACCCAGCCGTCGCGCATCACGACCACGCGGTCGCCCAGCGTCATCGCCTCGACCTGGTCGTGGGTGACGTAGATCGAGGTCGTCGGCACCCGCTCGCGCAGGCGCTTCAATTCGATGCGCATGTTGGCGCGCAGCTTGGCGTCGAGGTTGGACAACGGCTCGTCGAACAGGAACACCTGCGGGTGCCGCACGATGCAGCGGCCGAGCGCGACGCGCTGCTGCTGGCCGCCGGAAAGCTGGCGCGGCTTGCGCTTCAACAGCTCGGTGATGCCCAGGATGCCGGCGGCGAACTCGACCTCGCGGCGGATCTGGTCCTCCGGCACCTTGCGGTTGCGCAGGCCGAAGGCCAGGTTGTCGTACACCGTCATGTGCTGGTAGAGCGCGTAGTTCTGGAACACCATTGCGAGATCGCGGTCCTTTGGCGGCAGGTCGTTGACCACGTGCCCGCCGATCGAGATGGTGCCGCCGGTGATCTCCTCGAGGCCGGCGATCATGCGCAGCGTGGTCGACTTGCCGCAGCCGGACGGCCCGACGAGGACGACGAACTCCTCGTCGGCGACGGTCAGGGTGACGTCCTTGACGGCATGGACCGTCCCGTAGCTCTTGTTGAGTTTGGTCAAACGCACTTCCGCCATGATCGCGTTTCCAGAGCCTCGTCCAACCCGCCACACCTCGTGATCCGATCCGGCGACCGGCCGCTCAGACCCTCAATCCCCGGATCACGTACTTCTGCCCGAAGAGCGTGATGATCAGCGCCGGCCCCATGGCCATGACCGCGGTCGCGCTCATCAGGTGCCACTCGGTGCCGAGCTCGTGCACGAACTGCGCCATGACCACGGTGATCATCGGCGTGTTGTGGCTGGTCAGGATGAGGGCGAAGAGGAATTCGTTCCAGGTCCACAGCCAACACAGGATGGCCAGCGCCGCGATCCCCGGAATCGCGGCAGGCAGCGCGACGCGCCGGAACGCGCCCCAGCGGGTGCAGCCGTCGATCAGCGCCGCGTACTCCATCGACGGGTCGATGCCGTCGAAGAATCCCTTCATGATCCAGGAGAAGAAGCAGATGTGCACGGCGATATGGGGCAGCAGCAGGCCGAGATAGGTGTCGAAGATGCCGAGCCACTGGGTCACGAAGTAGAGCGGCAGCACCCAGGAGATGTAAGGGATGCAGCGGAACAGGTAGATCGTGCCGAACCAGGCGTTCGCGATCGGCCCCTTGAAGCGCGACAGCATGTAGCCGCTGGTCACCGTCACCGCGAGCGACAGCACGGTCGCCAAGGTGGCGATGACCAGGCTGTTGATGAAGGCGCGGATGACGATCTCCTCCTCCAGCACGTCGACGTAGTTGGACCAGGTGAACTCGGTGCCGCGATGGACGTAGAACACCTCCCAGCCCGGCTTGAGCGAGGTCAGCATCAGCCAGAACACGGGGAAGGCGAAGAGGAACAGGACCGCGCCGAGCGAGAGCAGGAACAGCGCCCGCTTGCCGCCCGGCGCCAGCGCGTCGAAGAAGCCCCGCCGCGCGGGGCCGCCGCCCAGCCGCGCGGCGGTCGCGGTCACCGCGACACCTCCATCAGGCGGCTCAGCGCCTTGTACATGAGCATGCCGACCACAAGGATGATCAGGCCGCCGGTCACCGCCGCCGCCGAGCCGCGCCCGAAGTTGAGGTTCTCGAACGCCTCGATGTAGGCGTAGACGCTGAACATCTCCGTCTGCCTGGCCGGTCCGCCGGCGGTGATGACCCAGACCTGATCGAAGGTGCGGAAGGCGTCGATCGAACGGATCACGATGCACACCAGCATGACCGGGCGGATCATCGGCAGGGTGATGTGGGTGAAGACCCGCCACTTGCCGGCCGCGTCGATCGCCGCCGCCTCGAAGGGCTCGCGCGGCAGGCTCTTCAGCGCGGCGAGCAGGATGATCGTGAACCACGGGGTCCAGATCCACACGTCGGTGAACAGGATGATGAAGAAGCTCGGCCAGCGCTCGGCCAGCCACGCGATCGGCTCGAAGCCAAGGCCCTCGATCACCGCCGCGACGATGCCGAACTGGTCGTTGAAGATCCAGCGCATCATGGTCGAGGCGATCACCGGCGCGACCATGAGCGGCAGCAGGACCACGGTCTGGACCACGCGCTGCCCGGTGAAATCGCGGTTGAGCAGGTGCGCGAGCGCCAGGCCCAGGGCGAGCGCGATCGCCACCGACAGGAACATGAAGAGGAAGGTGTTGGGCAGGACCACGGTCATGAAGACCGGGTCGGAAAGCACGTAGATGTAATGCTTCAGCCCGACCCAGGTCTTCTGCGGGTCGTAGAGCGCCCAGCTGCGGAAGCTGGCGTTGGCGCCGATGGCGATGGGGACGATCTGGAACAGGAACAGGACGCTGACCGCCGGGGCGACGAGAAGGAGCATGAAGCGCTCCTTCTCCCCCAGGCGCAGCGCCCAGGGCTTCCCCGGGGCGCCGGGCCGCCCCGGGGTCCCGGCGTCGCTATCCGCGGCATCGCCCATCGCGAGGCGCCCGGTCTATTGGACCGCGGCGTTGTGGACCAGCGCCACGCCCTCCTCGAGCACCTTCGGGATGTCCTCCCTTGCGCCGCTCAAGGCCTTGATCGAGACGTCCGAGTAGGCCTTGTGCACGGCCGGCCAGTTCGGGAAGTAGTAGGCCGCGTGCATCGGCGGCTTGACGTCGAAGACCGCGTGCTTGAGCTGCTTGAACACCGGGTCCTTGGCCGCGATCTCGTCCCAGGCGTCCCGGTTGGGCGGCGGGCCGCCGGTCTTCTCCCACTGCTCGATCTGGCCCTCGATGTCGGTCAGCATGGCGCCCAGCATCTCCTTGGCCAGCTTCTTGCGCGCCTCCGGAACGCCCTTCGGGATCGCCCAGCCCCACACCTCGTTCCAAGCAACGGGCGTGTTGCGCCGGGGACCCATCGGGAACCTGGCCATGCCGACCTTGCCCGCGATCTTCGACTTCTTCGGGTTGTTGAAGCTGCCGAAATGGGTCGAGTCGACGAGCGTGAAGGCGGCATCGCCGGCCATGAAGATGGCGTTGGCCTCGTCGCGCCCGTAGGAGGTCATGGCTCTCGGGCTGATCTTGTGCTTGTTCATGGCGTCCCACCAGAACTCGATGACCTCCCGATGGCACGGGTCGGCGATCGCCGGCTTCCAGCCGTTCTTCTCGAGCACCGCGTTGTCGCGCTCGTAGATCGGGTAGAAGATGTCGCAGTTGTTGCTCCACATCGACCACCACTGGGCGAACCAGGTGTGGTTCATCTTCATGCCGCCGACGTAGCCCCACTTGACCTTGCCCTCGCTTTGCAGGCGCTTGCTGACCGATACGAGCTCGTCGAAGGTCTTCGGCACCTCGTCCTCGGAGACGAGATCCGTGCGGTAGAAGAACACGCCCACGGTGTGGACCATCGGCACGGCGGTCACCTTGCCGTCGTCGTTGAGGAAGGCCTCGAGCGGCTTCTGGGCGACCTTGTCCATGCCCGGCACGTCGTCGAGGGGCTCGACCCATTTCTTCCACAGCTGGCCCCAGTCGTCGTTGTGCCAGATGACGTCGAACTGGTCGCCGCCCGAGGTGAGCGTCGCGGTGACCTTTTCCTGGAACACGCTGTAGGCCATGGGGATCTTGGTGAGCTTCACGCCCTTGGACTTGGCCCACTTCTCCATGATGGCCACGTTGGCTTCGTGGATGTCGTGCTTCATGTAGCCGATCTTGAGCTCCTCGGCGGCGGAGAGCGCGCCGATTCCGCCGAGCGCGGCGACAACGAGCGCCGTCAGGCCGGCCAAAGCCCGCGACGGCATGGCGAAACGTCTGGACATGCGATCCTCCCTGATCGTTCACGAGGCGGCGACCCCGCACGCTGATCGAGCCGCGCCCGCGTGCGTTTCGGATGCGTGCGTTTTGGAAATGCCTTTGCTCGAGCCGCCACGGCGGCCCCGGCGCCGGAACGTTCGTTGCCCTGTCTCGCCCCGCCCCGCGGCGCCGCCGCGCTCGAAAGCGCTTCCAAAATAAAAGGCTACGGAAGGCCATAGGCCGAGTCAAGGAAACGGCCCCCTGCTCGGCGCGCCCGCGGCGGTTGCTCGGCGCGGCCGCATCCGTGGCCCGCACCGTGGCCTGCGTTGTCTCCATCTTGTCAAGGTTCCGGGTTGGCCCAATAATCGGCCCGATAATCGTTCCGTATCGACGCTTGCGGCCGGGCCCTCGAGCGCGAAGCGCGTAGTGGCCGGCGCGGCGCCGGGCCACGCATTTTTCGGGAGGGAACGCCATGCCCCGGTTCAAGGATTTCATCCCAAGCGGCGTGATTCCCGCCTGCCTGCTGCCGTTCGACGAGGACTTCGCCATCGACGAGGCGGCGCTGCGCAAGCACCTGCGCGACGTGACGGGGGTCGAGGGGATTTCCGCGATCACCGTGAACGCCCATTCGACCGAGGTGCACGCCTGCACCTTCGAGGAGCAGGAGCGGGTGCTGGCCGTCGCCATGGACGAGGTCGGCGACAGCGTGCCGGTGGTCGGCGGCGTCTACGCCGACGGCAGCGCCCAGGCCGCGCGAATCGCCGGGATGGCGGCGGCCGGCGGGGCCTCGGCGCTGCTCGTCTTCCCGCCCAACAGCATCGCCCTGGGCGGGCAGCTGCGCCCGGAGATGGCGCTCGCCCACTTCAAGGCGGTCGCGGAAGCGGCCGACCTGCCGATCATCTGCTTCCAGTACCCGATGGGCACGGGGCTCGGCTACCCGTTGGAGACCCTGCTGCGCCTGGCCGAGGAGGTGCCGAACATCCGGGCGATCAAGGACTGGTGCAACGATCCCATGCTGCACGAGCGCCACGTCAACGTGCTCCAGGCCCTGCCGCGGCCGGTCAACGTGCTCTCGACGCACAGCGCCTGGCTCATGAGCTCGCTGGTCATGGGCTGCAACGGCCTGCTGTCCGGCGCGGGCAGCGTCATCGCCGACCTGCAGGTCGCCCTGTTCCGGGCGGTGCGGGCGAACGATCTGGCTCGCGCGCGCGAGCTCAACGCGCGCATCTACCCGCTCGTCCAGGCGTTCTACGCCCCGCCCTTCCTCGACATGCACAACCGCATGAAGGAGGTGCTGGTCGCGCTCGGCCGCCTGGACAAGGCGGTCGTGCGCCCGCCGCTGATGAAGCTCGGCGAGGCCGAGCTCGCCCGCCTGCGCACCGCGGTCGAGCAGGCCCGGGTCACCACCGAAGGCGCCCTCGGCCTGGCGGCGTGAGCAAGGAATCTAACCACAGAGGCGCAGAGACACAGAGAAAGACGACAGAGAGAAAGGCTTACCGCGAAGACACGGAGACACGAAGGGCGCGAAAGGCAATTGCACCCCTTCGGGCGATAGATTGACCTTCAAAGAGCACGGGAAAAATCTCTCTTCTTTGAACGTCTTTGAGCGTGCCTCGCGTCTTCGTGCCTTAGTGGTTCAGTGTTCTCCGTGCCCCGGTGTCTCTGTGGTTCAATGGGCTTATCGGCCCTTGAATTTCGGCGGGCGTTTCTCCAGGAACGCCTTCATGCCTTCCGCGCGGTCCTCGGTGCCGAAGGCGAGCGCGATCGCCTGCCGCTCCTCGCGCAGGCCCGCCGCAAGCGGCGTGTCGTAGGCCGCCAGCACCGCCTGCTTGGCCAGCCGGAGCGTGATCGGCGGCTTCTCGGCGATGGCCTGGGCGATCTCCAGGGCGCGATCGAGCACGCGCCCGTGCGCCACGACCTCGGCCACCAGCCCGGCGCGCAGGGCGGCCTCCGCGTCGATCGGCTCGCCGGTCAGGATCATCTTCATGGCCAGGGACTTGCCCGCCACGCGCGTGATCCGCTGGGTGCCGCCGTCGCCCGGCATGACGCCGATGTTGATCTCCGGCTGGCCGAAGCGCGCGTGTTCCCCCGCGATCACGATGTCGGCGAGCATGGCGAGCTCGTGCCCGCCGCCGAAGGCGAAGCCCTGCACGGCCGCCACCAGCGGCTTGGCGAAGGTCTCGATGGCCCGCCAGGCGCGCTGCCGGCGCGTGTCCTCGATGGCGGCGAGGCCGCGCTCGACCATCTCCGTGATGTCGGCGCCGGCGGAAAACGCCCGCTCGTCGCCCGCGAGGACCGCGCAGCGCACGGCCTCGTCCGCCGCCGCGCCGTCCAGAACCTGCGCCAGCTCGATCAGCAAGGCCGCGCTCAGCGCGTTGCGCTTGTCCGGCCGGTTGAGCGTGAGCAGCAGGACCCCGGGCCGGGGCGCCGCCCGAAGTATCAGCTCGCCCATGGTTCGTTCCCTCTCGCGCGGTGCAATCGATTTCTTGGCACGCCGGCCACGGATTGACAAGCCGGGGAGGCCGTGACAAGAGGGTCGCGGCCGGGCCGGGGCGCAGGACGGAACGACGCACCGGGTGGTCGACAGGGACCTCGAAGGCCGTACGATGGAGATCTTGAAAGCGCTTTCAAGGGAGCGGCGCGCCTTGTTCGACGAGGCGCTCGACCTCATCCCGCGCAAGCTCGCCGAGGACGAGGCGGCCATCGGCGTCGAGTTCCCCACCATGACCGGTCCCGACGGGACGTGGCGCACCATGCCGGCCTCGCTGTCCGCCGGCTACGCGGGCGGGGCCTGGAGCCACGGCAACTGGTTCTGCGGCTTCTGGATCGGCCTCTTGCTCGCCGCCTACCTGCGCAGCGGCGAGGATCGCTTCCTCGCCTGGGCGCGCGAGCGCATGCGCCTGGTCGCGCCGCGCGCCGAGGACCCCAACACCCACGACATCGGCTTCATTTTCACCAGCAGCGCCCTGCCGCTCCATCACATCACCGGAGCGCCCGAATTCGCCGCGCTGGCGCTGCGCGCCGCCGGGCGGCTGCGCGCCCGCCTGGTGACCACGCGCGCCGGCGCCTACGTCTCCTCTTGGGGGCCGCTGTCCGACCCGCGCGGGCGACGCAGCTCCGCCATCGACACCATGGCCAACCTACCGCTGCTCTACTGGGCGGCCGAGCACGCCGACGACGGCAGCTTTCGCCTGGCCGGCGAGGCCCACGCGCGCATGACCCGCGAGGCCTTCATCCGACCCGACGGCTCGACCTATCACGCCGTCGAGTACGACGCCGTCACCGGCGCGCGCGTGCGCGGCTACACCTTCCAGGGCGCGGGCGACGAGTCCTGCTGGTCGCGCGGCCAGGCCTGGGCGATTTACGGCTACGTCGCGACCGCCCGGGCGACGGCCAAGCGCGAATACCTGGACCTGGCCGAACTCCTGGCGCGCTACTTCCTGGGCCGCCTCGACGCCGCGCTCGTGCCCTATTGGGACTTCGACGACCCGGCGATTCCCGCGGCGCCGCGCGACTCCTCGGCCGCGGCCGTGGTCGCCTCGGCCCTGCTCGACCTGGCGGCGCTGCATCCCGAGGCGGCCGCCGGGCGGACCTGGGCCGAGCACGCGACCGCGATCCTGGAATCCCTGTGCCGGGACTACCTGGCGCGGGGCGACAGGCCGCGCGGCCTGCTCAGACACGGCTGCTACTCCAGGCCGCACGATGACGGGGTCGACAGCGCGGTGCTGTTCGGCGACTTCTATTTCGTCGAGGCCCTGTGCGGCCTCCTGCTGCCCGGCCGCTTCCGCCCGCAGCCGGCGCGGCTGCCCTTGACCCAAGGAGGATGAGGCGCGATGGACCTACTCGCCGGCGTCACGATCATCAGCTTCAACCACTTCCTCATGGGACCGGTCGGAATCCAGTTGCTCGCCGATCTGGGCGCCGACGTGATCGCCGTGGAGCCGATCGGCGGCGCGTTCCAGCGCAAATGGGGCGGCGCCAACAAGTCGGTCGGCGGCCAGACCACGCTCTTCCTTGCCGGCAACCGCAACAAGCGTTCGCTCGCGCTCAACCTGAAGTCCCCCGCCGGGGTCGCGATCGCGCGCGAGCTCGCCGCCGGGGCCGACGTCGTGGCGGAGAACTTCCGGCCCGGCGTGATGGACAAGCTGGGCCTGGGCTACGAGGCGCTGAGGGCCGACAACCCGCGCCTGATCTACGCCGCGGCCTCCGGCTTCGGCGCCGACGGGCCCTATGCCGAGCGCCCCGGCCAGGACCTGCTGATCCAGGCGATGTCCGGCCTCATGGCGGTCACGGGGACCGTCGAGGGCGGCGCGCGGGCGGTCGGGGTCTCGGCGGCCGACCACCACGGCGCGGCGCTCTTCGCCATGGGCATCCTGGCGGCCCTCGTGGGCCGCAACCGCACCGGCAAGGGGTGCCGGGTCGACGTGAGCCTGCTCTCCGCCGCGATCGACCTGCAGCTCGAATCCTTCGTCTGCTATCTCAACGGCGAGCGGCCGGAAACGGTGCGGCAGCCGAAGCACATAGCCGGCTGGCACTACCCGGCGCCCTACGGGATCTACCGGACCAGGGACGGGGAGATGGCAATCTCGCTCGCCGACATGGCGACGCTCGCCGAGGCGCTGGACCTGCCCGGGCTGGCCGCGGTCTCCCACGCCGACACCTTCGCGCGGCGCGAGGAGATTGCCGACAAGGTCGCCGCAGCCTTGGCCGGAAAGACCGACGCCGAATGGCAGGAGATCCTGGGCCGCCACGGCATCTGGCACGCCCCGGTCAACGACTACGACGCCGTGGTGGAGGACCCGCAGGTGCGCCACAACGGCAACTTCGTCACGGTCGAGGGTGCGGCCGGACTGCCGGTCACGCTGGTCGGCCACCCGGTACGCTACGACGGCGCGGCGCCCGAGGTGCGCCTGCCGCCGCAGGAGCTCGGCGCGCAGAGCGCGGCGATCCTGCGCGAGCTCGGCTACACGGACGCCGAGATCGAGCGCCTGGCGACGGAGGGCGCGATCGGGCTTGCCCGCGGTTCGTGAGGCCGGCGCGGCCCCTTTATCCGCCCGGCCGGCCGGTCGAGCCGCGCACGATCAGATGGGCCGAAAGCTCGACCCGATGCGGCACCGCCCGGCCGTTGATCCGGGCGAGCAGATAGTCGCCCGCCCGCCGGCCGAGTTCGGCCGCCGGAATCCGCACCGTGGTGAGCGGCGGGTCTAGGTGCATGGCCAGATCCAGGTCGTCGAACCCGGTCACCGAAACCTCGCCGGGAACCCGCACGCCGAGCGCGCGGCATTCCTGCAGCGCCCCGATGGCCAGCATGTCGGCGGTGCACGTCACGGCGGTGACGCCCGCGCCGATCCCGAGCAGCGAGCGCAGCGCCGTGCCGCCGTCGGCGATGGTGTAGGGCACCTCGAACGCTCGCGCGGCCGGTAGCGGCAGATCGTGGTCGCGCAACGCGTCGAGGAATCCGTCGCGCCGGGCCTTGATCCGATCGTTGTTCCTGACCGGGCTCGTGATCATCCCGAAGCGCCGGTGGCCCAGGTCGAGCAGGTACTCGATCACGCGGTACGCCGCCAGGTAATGGTTGATCCCGATGCAAGGGTGCTCGGCCTCGGGCCCGAAGTTATAAGTGTTGACGAAGGGGACCCGGTTCTTCTGCAGCAGGTTGTAGACCTCCGGCAGGTGCAGCCCGCCGACCAGGACCAGGCCGTCGACGCCGCGCTCCAGGAGGGCGCGGACCTGCTGGGCCTCCTTGGCCAGGTCGTACTCGGCGTTGGCCACGAGGAGCGTGTAGCCGGAGGCGTGCAGGCGGTTTTGCAGGGCCGCGACGCCGGCGGCAAAGATCGCGATGTCGAGTGTGGGGACCACCGCCCCGATCGTGCGCGAGCGGCGCGAGGCCAGCGCCCGCGCCGCGCCGTGCGGCACGTAGTGAAGCTGATCCACCGCCGCGGTCACGCGCTGGCGCAGCGCCGCACTGACCTTCTCCGGCGAGTTGATCGCGCGCGAGACCGTCGCGGCGGATACGCCCGCGAGCTTGGCCACGTCGGACAGCCTGGTCTTCGCCAACTCCGCCCTGTGCACCGGGTCCTCCCCGCTTGGCCGCCCCGCAGCCCGCCCGCTGTCGGCGGCCGTGGGCACGCGCCGGACCTGGCTAGGAGTCTAATGCGTGCGCCGAGTCAGCGCCAGAGCGTCCGGGTCGCGGCCTCGGGCGTCCTCACCGTGTCCCGCATTGCGCGCGACGCACGCCGCGCGCCCGGCGTCGATGCGGCGCCCGTCGACGGCGAGGAACTCCCAGGCATACCCGTCCGGTTCGAGCGCGAGACGCAGGAGGCCCCAGCTTCCCCGGTAACGGAACTCGCTGTTCGGCCGGGCCTGCCGGAAGTGGTACAGGCGGGCGCCGCCGGTTCCGACGGTGAAGGCCCGGATGCCGCCTCGCGCGTCGAGCCGGCCGTCCGGGTCCTGCGGCGCGAATCGCTCGTAGAGGTGATCGTGCCCGGCCAGGACGACGCTGGCTCCGGCCTCGTGGAGGCGGCGGACCAGCGCCCGCATGGTCGGGATATCCCCGTGCGGACCGGAGCTGAAGACCGGATGGTGCCAGAACGCCAGGATGCAGCGCGCGCCCGTGGCCGCCAGGTCGCGACGCAGCCACAGCTCCTGCGCCGAACCGGGCGCGGCGGCGATGTTGCTGTTGAGCGCCACAATGTGCCAGGCGCCGAGGTCGAAGCTGTAGAACCCTTGGCCCGCTTTCCCGGCGCGCGCGCCCCAATAGGCGAAGTATCCCGCCGCCTGCGGCGTTTCGTACTCGTGGTTGCCCGGGGCCGGCCGGGTCCGCGCCTTGTGCCGGCCCCACGTGGGCCCGTAGCAGCGGTGGAACTCCTCCGCGGATCCCCGGTCGTAGGCCAGGTCGCCGAGCGCGAGGATGACGCCGTCCAGGTCGTCGAGCAGGCCGGCGGTATGTTCCGCCCCCGAGGTGCGACAGTCCGCGATGTCGCCGGCGGCGATCACCGCCACCCGGTCCTGTTGCGCCATGGCCGCCGGCGGCGGCGGGATCAGCGCAGCGAGAAGCGCTCCGGCGGCGCACGCCCACCGCGCCCCTACGCTCAAACCCAAGGCGCCGGCCCTCCTACAACTCGTACGATCGGACACCGCGGCCTTCCTCTCGCGCTCCGGCGCGCCCAAGCGGCGACCGTGTCTGCCCCGGCGCGCTCTTATGGTCTAAACTGTAACGGCGGCGCACGGTCGCAGCCACCGGGTTGGCCACGGCCGGTCCGGGCCGCACCCGAGCCGGTGAATCGTGAGCCAAGGGAGGACTTTGCAATGTTCGACTCGGCGCAACGTCTGTCGGTCGTGCTCGAGTTCGGGGACGAGGAGAACGACTGGGCCGCGGTTGCCATGCTGATCGACGAGCGAGGTCGGCGCGGCCGCGCCACACTTGCCCGCTTCCCGACCAGGGAGAAGGCGGCGGCTTTCCTGGATAGCCTCTACGCGGCGCTCCCCGAGCTCGCCAGGCGGCACACATAGAGCCCTCGGCCGGCCCGCTCGGGCCGGGATTCGGCGGCCGACGGCGACCATGGGCACACCCGCGCCCGGGCCCCCAGCGGCGGCTTGGAGGCATCCCGCAGTGTCCGTGGCCCGCGCCTTGGTCGAGCCGCCGGGCTGTCGTTTTCTCCGGCAACGCGGTGATCCCGACCCGGGTTACCGCCGCATCAGCGCGGACACGTGCGCCGCGCAGGCGGGGGCCAGGGCCTCCGGGTTGTAGCCGCCTTCCAGCACCGAGACCAGCCTGCCGCCGCAATGGGCGCCCGCCACCGCCATGAGTTGCTCGGTCAGCCACGTGAAATCGGGGTTCATGAGGTGCTGGTCGGCGAGCGGGTCGCGGACATCGGCGTCGAACCCGGCCGAGACGAAGAGAAAATCCGGATCGAACGCCCTGAGCGGCGGGACGATCCTCTGCGCGAAGGCGAGGCGGAAATCGGCCGCCGAGGTGTTGCGCGGGAGCGGCACGTTCACGATGTTGCCCACGCCGACCTCGGTGCTGGCGCCGGATCCCGGAAAGATGAGCGATTGGTGAATCGAGGCGACCATCACATCGCGCTCGGTGCGGTAGATCGCTTCGGTCCCGTTGCCGTGGTGCACGTCGAAGTCCACGACCGCCACCCGCCCGAACCCATGGACGTGGCGCGCCTGTTCCACCCCGACGGCCACGTTGTTGAAGACGCAGAAGCCCATCGTGTTGGCAGCCGCCGCATGGTGACCGGGCGGTCGCACCGCGCAGAAGGCGTTCCGCGCTGCGCCGGTCGCGACCGCATCGACGGCGGCGCAGACCGCTCCGGCCGCGCGCAGGCTCGCGTTCAACGAGCCGGGCGAAAGGATGGTGTCCGGCGATAGGTGCGCCTCGCCCTTGGCGGGCATCGAGGCGTAGACCTGCGAGATGTAGGCGATGTCGTGAACCCGGGAAAGCTGCGCCCGTTCGGCGGGGGGCGCGTCTCCGCGCTCCAGGCCTGCGAATGCGGGCTCGGCGAGCCTGTCCAGGACGGCCCTCAGCCGCGCGGCGGATTCCGGATGATCGGGACCCGTCTCGTGCTCCAGGCACGCCGGGTGCGAGAAAAGGATCGTGGTCATGGCGCCTCGTGCGTCGCGCGCTCAGAACTTTCGCGATTCGCCGCTCGGCAGGCACCAGGGCCGGGCGCGCTTGTCCGCGTTTCGGCACAGCTCGCATTGAAGGCGCATCTGGTCCATGCGGCCCCTGATCGGTTCCTCGCAGGCCTTCAGGAACGCGTCGCGCGCCTCGGTCTCGACGCCGATGTCGGAAATGGGCGCGCCGACCATCGGCGGATCGCTGAACCCGAGGCGCCGGAGCAGGCGGACGGTCGCGGGATGGACCGAATGGGCGTAGATCCGCGAGACGTTTCCCGGCCCGTGCGCAACCAGATCCTTGAACGATTGCGCCAGCAACAGCCCGGCCAGCCCGCGGCGCCGGAGGTCGGTGTCGGCGATGACCGAGTCGAGCTTGACCACTTGGCACGCCGCATCGGCGCGGCCCTCGTAAACGTGGAGACACGCTACCGCGCACAGCCGGTCGCAGCCCCACAGACCGACGAGCACGCGCTCGACGCCGGGCTCGCCGGGGGCATCGGCGTCGAGCGACGTGCGGATCGGCCCGATCTCCGGGGACGTGGCGAAGCGCTTGGCGAAGTCCCGGAACTGCCGCTCCGAAATCCTCTCGATTCTCGGCCCGTATCGGGTCATGGCCAGCCGTCGTCCTGACACCGGCGTCGCGGCGCGCCTGACGCCCCGGTTTCATTACGAGGGAGATTCTCGACCGATAAGTGTTAACCGGCGATGAAGGGCGCCGACCGATACCAGCGCCAAGGCCGCGCGCCGGCCGATCAAAGCAGGCCGCGGCCGGCGAGGCTGCGCATCAGCTCGCGCGCGCCGAAGTCCCACGGCGGGAGGCGGTTGCTCCAGTCCACCCGGTTGACCAGGCAGCCGAGCTTGTCCGAGGCGATGCGCACGATGTCGCCGGTCTTGTGGGTGAAGCCCTCGCCCGGCCGGTCACGGTCCTGCACGGGGACGTACATGGTCCCGGTGAACAGCAGCAGCCCGTCCGGGTATTGATGGTTCTCGTTGATCGTCTGCGCGACCAGCTCGGTCACGTCGCGGCTGATCTCGCGCATCGAGCTGGCCGCCTCCAGCCGGTAGCCGTCCGGCCCCTCGATGGTCAGCCTGACCTCGGCCCGGCGCACGTCGTCGAGGCCGAAGGTTTCGTCGAACAAGCGGATGAAGGGGCCGAGCGCGCACGAGGCGTTGTTGTCCTTCGCCCGCCCGAGCAGGAGCGCGCTGCGCCCCTCGAAGTCGCGCAGGTTGACGTCGTTGCCGAGCGTCGCGCCGACGATGCGCCCCCTGGGATCGACCACCAGCACGACCTCCGGCTCCGGGTTGTTCCACGTCGAGTCCGGGTGCAGGCCGATGTCGGCGCCGGTGCCGACCGCCGACATGGGCTGGGCCTTGGTGAACACCTCGGCGTAGGGGCCGATGCCGACCTCCAGGTACTGCGACCACAGGCCGCGCTCGATCAGCGCCGCCTTCAGGCGCTCGGCCTCGGCCGAGGCGGGCCGCACCGCCGCAAGGTCGATGCCGGCGGTCTCGGACAGGCTGCGCCGGATGTCCTCGGACCTGGCGGGGTCGCCCTTGGCGCGCTCCTCGATGACGCGCTCGAGCAGGCTGGCCACGAAGGTGACGCCGGCGGCCTTGAGCGCCTGCAGGTCGCACGGCGCGAGCAACCACGGCCGGATCTCGTCGCGCCCCCGCCGCGGGGTGTTGGCGAGTAGCGCGTCCACGGCGCCGAGCGGCGCGTTCCGCCCGGCCGCGCGCAGCAGCGCGACCGGCGCCTCCGCGTCGAGCAGGTGGGCGATGGTCGGCGCGGCGGCCGAGACGTCGAAGACCTGGCCGTCCTCGATCACGACGACCGACGGCCCCGGGTGCCGTCCCGGCACCCAGGCGCGCCCGACCAGCGTCCCGGCGTCGCCGTCCTCGGGCAGGCACGCGGCGGCATCCAATGCGAGGGTCATGAGCGTTCTCTCCTCGTCTGCGGGGCGGTCAGGGTTCCCGGGTCGGCACGACGACCATCTGCGCCACCGTGACGCGCGCCGGCTGGCTCAGCGCGAAGACGATGGCGCGCGCGATGTCCTCGGCCTCCAGGCTTCCCGGAAAGCCGTCGTAATAGGCCGCTCCCTTGGCCGCGTCGCCGCGCAGGCGGCGCGCGGCGAACTCCGTGCGCGTCAGGCCGGGCAGGATCTCGGTGACCCGCAGGTCCGTATCCTTGTAGTCGGCGCGCAAGGCCTCGGTGAAGGCGCGCACGGCGAACTTCGTGGCGCCGTAGATCGTGCCGCCGGGATAGGTCCTCAGACCCGCGGTCGAACCGAGCGTGACGACGTGGCCGCGCCCGCGCGCGAGCATGCCCGGAACGACCGCGTGGCAGACCCGGATCATGCCGGTCACGTTGGTCTCGACGATGCCCGCCCAGTCGGCGACGTCGCCCCTGTCGAAGCGCCGCCGGCCGCCGAGGTCGTGCCCGGCGCAGGCGACCAGCATGTCGATCGCGCGCAGGTCCCCGGGCAGGCGCTCGACCAGGCTCGCCGTCGAGGCCGGGTCGGTCACGTCCAGCTCGAGCGCGTGCGCGCCCTGGTCCAGCCGCGCCGCCATGTCGTCGAGACGCCGCTTGTCGCGGGCCGCGCAGATCACCCGGGCGCCCGCCTCCGCCAGGGCCGCCGCGGTCGCCGCGCCGATGCCGGCGCTCGCCCCGGCCACGAGCGCCACCGCGCCCGGCCGCAGAATTGCGCCGTCGCTCACGCTCCGCCCTCCTTCGCCGCGGCGCGCGCAGGCACGTCCTCGCCCAGGCGCGCCAGGATCGAGTCGAGCGCGGCGAGGAACGCCGCGTAGCCGCCGGCCGCGCGGATCGCGCCGAGCGCCTGCTCGTTGAGCCCGCCCGGTGTCGCGGCCTCGCGGATCAGCGGGTCGAAATCCCCGTCGCGCACCTCGGCGGCCAGGACCGACAGGGCGTGGAACATGGCGGTCAGGTAGGTCCCGGCGGTGGCCGGCGCGACGCCCGCATTCGCCGCCCAGCCGGCCCCCTCCGCGATCAGCGCGAAGTAGGGCGCGATCAACGCGGTCAGGCTCCAGAGCACGTTGAACTCGCGCTCGTCCCCGGCGGCGAGAACGGCGCCGACGCGCGCGAACAGGTCCATGGCCGCCGGCTCCGCCGGGTAGACGACGACGGGACCCAGCCGGCGCGCGCACGACGGCAGCGGCAGGGCGCGCACGACGCGGCGCGCCGGGGCGACCATTTCCCGCGCCGTCTCCAGCGGCGTGAGCGCGAGCAGGCTGACGACCTCCTGCTCGGCGCGGAACGCGAGCGGCGCCAGCACCTCCCGCGCGACTTGCGGGCGCACGGCGAGCACGACCGTATCGCTGCCGTCGATCACGGCCTGGTTGTCATCGGCGACCGCGACTTGGGCGAACGCGGCGGCCAGCGCCGCCGCCTTGTCTGCGTTGCGCGGCGAGAGCAGCACGCGCGCCGGTGGCCGGTCCGAGGCGCACAGGCCGCTCACCACCGCCGCGGCGATGTTGCCGGTGCCGATGAAGCCGAGAGCCATGATCTCCCCGATGCGGTCGGATGCGCGGCGCGGGCCGTCCACAGAGCCGGCTAGGTTGCCCGATCCGGGCTCGCATTGTCACGGGTTTCACGAGAAGGACCGGCCATGTCCAGGCGGGCCATGGCATGGATCGGGCGATTCGGATAGACTCCCGCGACCGGTCGGAGCAGGCGGAACATGCCCCTCAAGCCGAACACCTTTTTCTGCATCGACGGCCACACCTGCGGCAACCCGGTGCGCCTGGTCGCCGGCGGCGGCCCGCCCTTGCGCGGCGGCACGATGAGCGAGCGGCGCCAGGACTTCCTTGCGCGCTACGACTGGATCCGCACGGCGCTGATGTTCGAGCCGCGCGGCCACGACATGATGTCGGGCGCGATCCTCTATCCGCCGACGCGGGCCGATTCCGACGTGGCGGTCCTGTTCATCGAAACCAGCGGCTGCCTGCCCATGTGCGGGCACGGCACGATCGGCACGGTGACCTTCGCGCTCGAGCGCGGCCTGGCGCAGCCGAGGGAGGACGGCGTGCTGCACCTCGACACGCCGGCCGGCCCGGTCGAGGCGCGCTACCGCATGGACAACGGCTTCGTCGAGGCGGTGCGCATCCGCAACGTGGGCGCCTATCTGGCGGCCGAAGGGGTGACCGCCGAGTGCCCGGACCTCGGCCAGCTCAGCGCCGACATCGCCTACGGCGGCAACTTCTACGCCATCGTCGAGCCGCAGGAGAATTACCGCGACCTGGCCGACTTCTCCGCCGCCGACCTCGTGCGTATGTCGCCCGTGCTGCGCCGAAATCTCAACGAGGCGATCGAGGTCGTCCACCCGGAGGACGGGACGATCCGCGGCGTCAGCCACATCCTGTGGACCGGCCGGCCGCGCCACGGGCAGGCGCACGCCCGCAACGCGGTGTTCTACGGCGACAAGGCGATCGACCGCAGCCCGTGCGGCACCGGGACCTCGGCGCGCATGGCCCAGCTCGTCGCCAAGGGCAAGCTCGGGGTGGGCGAGGAGTTCGTGCACGAGAGCATCATCGGCTCGCTGTTCCGCGGCCGGGTCGAAGCCGCCACCAAGGTCGGCAACCACGAGGCGATCGTGCCCTCGATCGAGGGCTGGGCGCGGATCACCGGCTTCAACACCATCTTCATCGACGAGCGCGACCCTTACGCGCACGGCTTCCAGGTCGTCTGACGACCGGGTCCGGATCGCCGACACCTACAACCGCAAGGCGAATGGAGCCGAGGGCTTCAGTAGCCCACCGGCGCGTCGAAGTACCCGACCTGCCGGTTCGCCTCGCCGGGCAGCGGCTGCGCATGGCAATCGACTTCCGCGAGCGTGCGGTAGCAGTAGCGCGCGGCCGGCGCGGCCGTCGAATAGGGCGCCGACCAGCCGGGAAAAGGATCGCCGGGCTCGAGCGACGCGCAGGCACCGAGGAGCATCGCCACGCCGACCGCACCAAGCACCCGAACCATCCCCGTCATCGCCTCCAAGTCCCCGCGTTCCGCGTTCCGGACCGAGCCCGAGGCCGGTCCGGGAGTTCCCCCGTCAACCAAGGCGTTTACCTTCGTTAACCAAGCCCCGGATCTTAACGGATTTGCAGAAAATTTCCGCGACCTTGTCGTCTGGGCGCCGTTTCGACGGCCGGGCCCACGATCCGCAGGAGGGGCTCCGATGGACGAGACCGAGGATACGGTTCAAGACTATCGCCTGACGACGGCGGAGATCATCTACCGCATGCCGGATTACCCCAACCTGCTCCAGAGCTATCTGTGGCAGTCGCTCGACCGGGTGCCCGACTTCCCCAAGCTCAACGAGTTCCTCTGCTTCTGGGAGCGCGAGCTCGAAGGCACGGTGCATTCGGTGCGCATCGGCTACGTCGGCATCATCCGGCCGGCCGAATGGCACTTTGACGACGGCCCGCTCACCCTGCACTAGGGCCGCAACCCTTCACTCGCGCGGCAGCGCCTCCAGGAATCGCACGGGCCGACCGGCCGGCGCGCCGAGCAGCTCGTCCTCGCGCATCACGACGCGGCCGCGCACGACGGTGGCCTTGGGCCAACCGGTCACGCTCATGCCCTCGAACGACGACCAGCCGCATTTCGAGGCCAGCCAGTCGCGCGTGATCTCGCGCCGCGCCTCGAGATCCACGATCGTGAAGTCCGCGTCGTAGCCGACCGCGATCCGGCCCTTGCCGGCGATCCCGTAGACGCGCGCCGGCCCGGCGCTGATCAGGTCCGCCAAGCGCTCGATGCCGAGCCGCCCGGCGCTGAGGCGATCGAGCAGGATCGGGACCAGGGTCTGCACACCCGGCATGCCGGACGGCGAGGTCGGATAGGGCCGCGCCTTCTCCTCCAGGGTGTGCGGGGCGTGGTCGGAGCCGATCACGTCGACGATTCCCGCGTCCACCGCCCGCCACAGCGCCTCGCGGTGGCGGGGCTCGCGGATCGGCGGGTTCATCTGGGCGCGCGCGCCGAGGCGCTCGTAGCAGTCGGGCGCGGCCAGCGTCAGGTGCTGCGGCGTGACCTCGACGGTGGCGAGGTCCTTGTTGCGCGCCAGGATCGGGACCTCCTCGGCCGTGCTGACGTGCAGGACATGAACGCGGCGCCCGGCGCGCCGGGCGAGCACCATCAGGCGCGCGGTCGCCAGACGCGCCGCCTCGGCGTCGCGCCATTCCGGGTGCAGGGCCACGTCGGCGCCGCCGCGCACGAGCACGAGGCGTTCGCGCAGGCGCGTCTCGTCCTCGGCGTGCACGGCGACCCGGCGATTGCCGGCGCGCAGCACCTGGAGCAGGGTCTCGTCGTCCTCGACCAGCAGGCTGCCGGTCGAGGAGCCCATGAACACCTTGACCCCGCAGCAGCCGGGCCGGCGCTCCAGTTCGGCCAGGTCGTCGACGTTCTCCGCCGCCGCGCCGACGAAGAAGGCGTGATCGACCCAGGCGCGGCCTTCGGCGCGGGCGAGCTTGTCCTCCAGGTTCGCGGCCGAGAGCGTGGAGGGCGCGGTGTTCGGCATGTCGAACACGGCCGCGACGCCGCCCAGCGCCGCGGCCGCGGTGCCGGTGCCAAGGTCTTCCTTGTGTTCCAGGCCGGGCTCGCGGAAATGGACCTGGGTGTCGATCGCGCCCGGCAACACGTGCAGGCCGCGCGCGTCCAACACCTCGCCCGCGGCCCCGCGGTCGAGCGCGCCGATCGCGGCCACGCGCCCGTCGGCGACACCGATATCGGCGCTCCCGACGCCGGCAAGCGTCACGGCGGTGCCGCCCTTGACCAGGAGGTCGAAGCGCCCGGCCATCAGACCCCGGCCGCGGTCATCGCCGCGGCGGCGGGGCGCTGCGCCGTCAGGCTCTCGTAGAACGCGATGTAGCGGCGCACGCACGCCGCTTCCGTGAACTCGGCCTCATAGCGCCGCCGCCCGGCTTCGGCCAAGCGTTCGCCGAGGTCCGGCTCGGCGATCAGGCGATTGATGGCCGCGGCCAGGGCCTCCGCGTCGTCCACCGGCACGAGCAGGCCGTCCTCGCCGTCCCGGATCATGCTCGCCGGCCCCGCGCTGGCGGCGGCGACCAGCGGCGTCCCGCTCGCCCAGGCCTCGACGGTCACGGTGCCGAAGGGCTCGTAGCGCGAGGGAAAGACGCAGATGTCCGCGGTCGCGAGCAGGGCCTCGCGGTCGTGGCGCCAACCGAGGAAGCGGACGCGCTGCGCCACGCCGAGCTCGCGGGCGAGCCGCTCGAGCTGCGCGCGCAGCTCGCCCTCCCCGGCGATCCAGAGCCAGGCGCGCGGCGCCGCGCACAGCGCCTTCAACAGGACGTCGAAAGCCTTCTTGACGTGCAGGCGGCCGAGGGCGAGCAGCAGCGGCACGTCGTCCGGGGTGCCGTACTCGGCGCGGCGCCGCGGCGCGGCCGGCTCGGCGACCGCGAAGGTGGGCAGGTAATGGGCCCGCCGCGCCGGCCAGCCCGCGTCGCGCATGTGCCGGGCGATGTCCGGCGTCACCCCGACCACCTGGTCGCAGGCGCGAAAGCGGGCGGGCTTGTAGTAGCCGCCGAGCCAGCCGACGTGGATGAAAGATCCGCCGGGGCAGGCCTTGGTGGCCCGCACCATCCAGGTCTGCACGATGTCGGGCCGGAAGCTTGCGATCTCCCGGCGCAGGGCGGGCTTGGTCAGGAAATCGACCGCGCCGCCGAAGCGCAGTTCCGCGACCCCGACGCCCGATGCGCGCAGGATGCCGGAGCGCTCCGGGTTGCGGCGAATCACGGCGCGCTGGGCAAGCCCCGCGCGGTGCAGGGCGCAGACCAAGTCCACGAAGAAGGTCTCGGCGCCGCCGTGCGCGCCCCCCGCCATCACCTGCATGACACGCATGCCACGGTCCGCTCGCCCGCAAGTCCTCGCGCCGCCCTCGACGCACCGCCTTGTAACGCAAAGGCCGCGCCTGTAGTAGGTCGAATCGACCGGTCCCGACCCGAGCCCCGATGTAGCGAGGTTCCGTGCCGAAGATCCTGGTGATCAAGCTGTCCGCGCTCGGCGACTTCGTGCTTTCGATCGGATCCTTCCAGGCGATCCGCGCCCATCACCAAGGCGCGCGGATCACGCTGCTGACGACCGCGCCCTACGTGGGGCTGGCCGAGGCGTCGGGCTGTTTCGACGAGGTCTGGGTCGATCCGCGCCCGCGCTGGTGGAAGATCGCAACCTGGCTCGCGCTCGCCCGGCGTCTGCGCCGCGCCGGTTTCGACCGGGTCTACGACCTGCAGCGCTCGCAACGGACCGGTTTGTATTTCCGCCTCGCCGGAAAGCCGGAATGGATCGGCACCGTGGCGGGCTGCACGCACCGCTACCAGCCGCCGCCCGACCGCGTTCTCCATATCGCCGAGCGCGAGGCCGCGCAGCTCGCGCTCGCCGGGATCCGGCGCGTGGGCCCCCCCGACCTGTCGTTCATCGACGCCGACGTCGGCCGCTTCGCCCTGCCCCGCTCTTACGCGCTGCTGGTACCGGGCAGCGCGCCGCACCGCCCGGCCAAGCGCTGGCCGGCCGAACGCTATGCCGAGGTCGCCCGGGCACTTGCCGGCCGCGGGATCGCGCCGGTCCTGATCGGCGGCCCCGCCGAGCGGGCCGAACTGCGCCGCATCGCCGAGGGCTGCGCAGAATGCCGCGATCTCGGCGGCCGGACCGACCTGGCGGAGATCGTCACGCTGGCGCGCGGCGCCCGTGTGGCGCTCGGCAACGACACCGGCCCGATCCATCTGATCGCCGCCGCCGGATGCCCGGTCGTCGTCCTGTTCTCCCGGGAGTCGCACCCGATCAAGTCGAAGCCGCCGTGGCCCCACGTGCACGCCTTGCAGCGGCCGCACCTGTCCGACCTGCCGGTCGATTCGGTGCTCGCGGCGCTCGGCGCAATCGAGACGGATGCCTGAGCGGAATCGACCGCAGGCGCCTGCCGCGCTATTCCTGGGTCCGGCCTAGCAGCGCTTCGGCCGCCGCGGTCACGGCCGACACCGAAAGCCCGTCCATGAGCGTGTCCGGCGCCTCGCCGCCACCGGGGCCGCGCGCCACGAGCTCGGCGCAGGATTCCGGAGTGCGCACGTAGGCCGCGCGCGGGCCCCAGGGCCGGTACCGCGATTCCGGGCTGGGCCCGAACAGGCCCAGCGTGGGAGCGCCCGCCGCCGCGGCCAGATGCATCAACCCGGAGTCGTTGCCGAGGAAGAGGCGGCAGCGGCGGATGCAGGCGGCCGCGGTCGGCAGATCGACCGCCCCGACCAGGTCGATCACCCGGTCCGCGGGCAGCGCGCCGATCACCGGCTCGGCCTGCGCGCGCTCGTGCGCGGCCGCCAGCAGCGCGACCCGCGCGCCGGCGAGCGCGCCGCCCGGCCCGGTCAGCCGCCGGGCGAGCTCGGCGAAGCGCGCGGCGCGCCACTGCTTGCCGATCCAGTTCGCCGCCGGTCCCATCGCCAGCACGGGACCGCCCGGCGGAATCAACCGCTCGGCGGCCGCCTCGTGCCGCGGGGCGAGCCACACGGTCGGCGCCGGCGGCGGATCGAGGCCGAGCAGCGCCGCCAGCTCCTCGACCCGGTGGCACCCATGCGTCCGGGGACCGATGACCGAGCGTTGCCGCGCCGGCAGGAGGTAGGCGATCATCGAGGCGCGCAGGTCCACCACCAGGTCCCAGCGGTGGAGGACGGCCGTGCGCCAGAGGTCGAGCCAGTGCAGCTTGAGCGGCCGCTTGTCGATCGCCGCGGTCCGCTCCAACCCCGGCACGGCCTCGAACAGGGGCGCGGCGAGCCGGCCCGCGGCGACGGTCACCCGGAGACCGGGGTGCCGGTCGATCAAGTGCTGGAGCAGCCCGGTCGAGAGCACGGCGTCGCCGACCCGGGTCGCGGTGATGTACAACAGGCGCATGATCCCTCCGGCGCGGGTTATATGGCCGCCCGCCCGGCCTGCCAAGGACCGGGCGCCGCCCTTGCCAAGCGCCGCGCCCGTCGCCACCTTCTAGTCCCCACCATCATCGAGGGAGAATCGCGGGCATGACGGGGCGCCTGGCCTTGATCCTGGACTCGCGCGCCGTGCTGCGGGCGGGCGGGCCGGATACGCGCGGCTTCCTGCAAGGGATGATGTCCAACGACATCGAGAAACTGACGCCGCAGCGCGCGCTCTGGTCCGCATTCCTGACGCCGCAGGGCAAGTTCCTGCACGAGCTCTTCCTGACCGCCGCGCCGGAGGAGGACGCCGTCCTGATCGACTGCGAGGCCGGCCGGCGCGACGACCTGAGGCGCCGCCTCGGCATCTACAAGCTGCGCTCCAGGGTGACGATCGAGGACGCGGCCGAGCGCTACGCCGTGGCGGCGCTGTTCGGCGCGGACACGCTCGCCGCGCTGGGGCTGCCGGGCGAGCCCGGGCGCGCGGCGCGGTTTGCGGGCGGTCTGGTCTACGTCGATCCGCGCCTGCCGGCGCTGGGCGCGCGCGCCGTCCTGCCCAGGCAGGGCGCCGAGGCGGCCCTGAGCGCGGTCGGCTTCGCCCCCGCCCGGCCGGGCGACTACGACCGCCTGCGCATCTCGCTCGGGGTGCCCGACGGCAGCCGCGACCTGGAGGTGGAGCGCTCGCCGCTGTTGGAGAACGGCTTCGACGAATTGGGCGGCGTCGACTGGAAAAAGGGCTGCTTCGTCGGGCAGGAGCTGACCGCGCGCACCAAGTTCCGCGGCCTCGTCAAGAAGCGCCTGCTGCCGGTGGAGATCGACGGTCCGCCGCCGGCGGCGGGAACGCCGGTCATGCTGGGCGGCAAGGAAGCGGGGATCATGCGCTCGGTCGCGGGCGACGTGGGCCTGGCCCTATTGCGGCTGGAGCACCTGGAACGCGCGGCACCCGGCGCGCTCACGGCCGGGCAGGCGCGGCTGACCGCGCGCAAGCCCGACTGGGCGCGTTTCTGATCCGACCGGCCGATCGAACGGTCATCGGGATACCTTGGCCGACAGCGCGGCCAAGCGCGAGAAGGGCGAAGCCCCGGGCGGCAGGGCGAGGTCCAGGCCGAGCGTCCGGACCCGTTGCACGCCGGTACGCCCGACGCGCGCGCGCAGCGCCTCGTGCAGCCACGCCTCGGCCTGGGCGCGACGTTGGGCCGCCAGGCGCCCGGCCTCCGCGAGCCAGGCGGCGCGCCGCTCCAAGGCGTCGAGGAGGTCGTCGAGCCCCTGCCCGCTCGCCGCCGCCACGCTCAGGCTCTCGACCCGCCAGTCCTCGCCGCCGTGCCCCTGCCCGGCCAGCGAGACGGCGCCCTTGAGGTCGGAGAGCGCGCGGCGCGCCGGGGCGCCCATGTCGGCCTTGGTGACCACCGCGATGTGCGGGATTTCCACGATGCCCGCCTTCATGAACTGCAGCGAATCGCCCGAGGCCGGCTGAACGCAGAACACGACGGTGTCGGCCGCGCCGGCCACGTCGGTCTCCGACTGGCCCACGCCGACGGTCTCGATCAGCACGCGCTCGTAGAGGGCGCGCATCACCACCATCGCCGCCATGGTCGCGTCGGCCAGGCCGCCCAGGCGGTCGCGCGCGGCCATGGAGCGCACGAACACGCCCTCGTCCGTGGGATCGGTGAGCAGCCGCACCCGGTCGCCCAGCAGCGCCCCGCCGGAGCGCCTGGACGACGGGTCCACCGCGATCACCCCGACCGTGCGCCCGGCCGCGCGATAGCGCGCGATCAGGCGGCCGAGCAGGGTCGACTTGCCGACTCCCGGCGGGCCGGTCACGCCGACGACCTGGGCCCTGGGCGCGGCGAAGGCGGCGTCGAGCAGGGCGAGCGAGTCCGGCGCATCCGGGGCCCGCTCCAGCTCGGCCAGGGCGCGGGCCAGCGCCGCCTTGCCGCCGCCCTCGATATCCGCCAGGGATGCGGGTCCGCCTCGCGCGCTCATGGCCGCGCAGTTGGCCGAGCCCGCGGCGGCGGGTCAAGGGCGGATTCGCGGCGCCCGCCGGCGCGGGGGCCGGGAGCGGCCGCGGCCGTTAGCAGTACGTAAAGTATTGGCAGGCCAATATCTTCACGATGAATCCGTTGAGCGAAGAGCGTTTCGTGGCCGGCCATGTCATCTACCGGGAAGGCGAGCCCGGGGCGGCGGTGTTCGTCATCACCGAGGGCGAGGTCGAGGTTCTGCGCGAGGTCGGGGACGAGGAGGTGCGCCTGGCCGTCCTCGGCAACGGCGCGATCTTCGGCGAGACCAGCGTCATCCGAAACCAGCCCCGCTCGACCACGGTGCGCGCCCTCGGGTCGGTCACCCTGATCGTCATACCCAAAGATACGTTCCTGTCGATTTTCGGACGCGACAATCCGCTCGCCCTGCCGCTGCTGCGACTGCTTTGCGAGCGCCTGCTGCACGCCTACAGCCAGCTCATGGCGCACCGGATCTATACCGAGGGCGCCCGCCACGACGAGGTGAGGCGGATCCGGCTGCTTCCGGCCTCGCCGGAAATGCGCTCGCAGATCGGCAGCGAAGGCGTCGTGGTCGCGGACCTGCCCTTCCACGTCGGACGCCACCTCCTGCCCGACGAAGCCACCACCGCGACCAAGCTGGATCTGACGCTGCAGGCGCTTGGCGGCGATCAGATATCGCCCTTGCAGTTCGCGATCGAGGGACGGGACGGCCGCCTCGTCGTGCGCGACCTGGAAAGCCACCTGGGCACGCTCGTCAACGGCAGGCGAATCGGCCACTTCGAGCAGTCCGACATCGCCGACCTGCGTTTCGGCGCCAATCGGGTTCAGGCCGGCGGCCTGGAGTCTCCCTTCCGCTTCAACGTCATCGTCGAGCGCGCGGAGGCGTAATACCGATGAGCGCACGAGATGACTCGGGCGCTCATCGGTATCCGCGCGCCGGGTTGGCCCTGGGCGGCGGCGCGCAAACAAAGGACGAAATACCGGCGAGTGGATGCCTTCATCCGCTCGCTGGTATAACACGCGCCGCGGCCAACGCGTCAAACGGCGCGGCTCGCGCCGCGCTTCTTGCCGGCCGCCTGGCCGGCGAGCGCGGCCTGGGCGGCGGCCAGGCGGGCGATGGGCACCCGGTAGGGCGAGCAGGAGACGTAGTCGAGGCCGACGCCCTGGCAGAAGTGGATCGAGTCTGGGTCGCCGCCGTGCTCGCCGCAGATGCCGAGCTTGAGGTCGGGGCGGGCCTTGCGGCCGCGCTGCGCGCCGATGCGCACGAGCTCGCCGACGCCCTCGGCGTCGATGGTGATGAACGGGTCGCGGCCGATGATCCCGCGCTGCTCGTAGGCGCCGAGGAAGCTGGCCGCGTCGTCGCGCGACAGGCCGTACGTCGTCTGGGTCAGGTCGTTGGTGCCGAAGCTGAAGAATTCGGCCGTCTCGGCGATGTCGCCAGCGAGCAGACAGGCGCGCGGCAACTCGATCATGGTGCCGACCAGGTACGCGAGCTTCAGGCCTTGGTCGGCCATGACCTCCCGCGCCACGGCGTCGATCAGCTCCTTGAGGATGTCGAACTCCCGGCGAATCGCGACCAGGGGTATCATGATCTCCGGGTCGACCGTCTCGCCGGTCTCCTTGTAGACCTGGGCCGCCGCCTCGAAGATCGCGCGCGCCTGCATCTCGTAGATCTCCGGATACGTGATGCCGAGCCGGCAACCCCGGTGGCCGAGCATCGGGTTCGACTCGTCGAGCTTTAGCTTGCGCGAACGCACGTGCTCGACGGGCACCCCGGCGGCCTCGGCGACCTCGGCCATCGCGCCCTCGCCGTGCGGCAGGAACTCGTTGAGCGGCGGGTCGAGCAGGCGGATCGTGATCGGCAGCCCCTTCATGAGCTGGAAGATCTCGACGAAGTCCCGGCGCTGCATGGGCAGGATCTTGTCGAGCGCCTTGCGCCGCTCCTCGGCGCCGTCGGCGAGAATCATCTCGCGCACGGCGACGATGCGTCCGGCGTCGAAAAACATGTGCTCGGTGCGGCACAGGCCGATGCCCTCGGCGCCGAAGCGGCGCGCGGTCCGAACGTCGAGCGGGGTCTCCGCATTGGCCCGAACGCCCAGGGTGCGCGCCTCGTCGGCCCAGTCCATGAGGGTGCCGAAGTCGCCGGACAGTTCCGGCTGGATGGTCGGCACCTCGCCCAGCATGACCTCGCCGGTGGCGCCGTCGATGGTGATGACGTCGCCCTCCTTCAGCTCGTGCTTGCCGACCCGCATCACGCCGGACTTGTAGTCGATGCGCAGCTCGCCCGCGCCGGCCACGCAGGGCCGGCCCATGCCGCGGGCGACGACGGCGGCGTGGCTGGTCATGCCGCCGCGGGTGGTGAGAATCCCGCGCGCGGCGTGCATGCCGTGAATGTCCTCGGGCGAGGTCTCGACCCGGCACAGGATGATGGCCTCGCCTGCGCCGGCCCGGTCCTCGGCGGCGTCGGCGGTGAGGACGATCTTGCCCGAGGCCGCCCCGGGCGAGGCCGGCAGGCCGCGCGCGATCACCCTGCGCGGCGCGGCCGGGTCGAGGTTCGGATGCAGGAGCTGGTCGAGCGACCCGGGATCGATCCGCGCGACTGCCTCGGCCTCGCCGATCAAGCCCTCCCGGACCATCTCGACCGCGATGCGGATGGCGGCGTTCGCCGTGCGCTTGCCGATGCGCGTCTGGAGCATGTAGAGCTTGCCGCGCTGGACCGTGAACTCGATGTCCTGCATGTCGCGGTAGTGGCGCTCGAGCGCCGCACGCACCTCCAGGAGTTCGGCGAAGACCGCGGGCATGACCTCCTCCATGGCCGGAAGGGAAGAGCGGTTCGCCTCCTTGCCCTGGATCGTGAGGTGCTGCGGCGTGCGGATGCCGGAGACCACGTCCTCGCCCTGGGCGTTGACCAGGTATTCGCCGTAGAACGCGTTCTCG
>JBHHZJ010000010.1:0-57153 GCA_046758005.1 Kiloniellaceae bacterium | reverse complement strand
CTCGGGCTTGACCCGAGGATTGACCCGGCAATCCATCGAGGTCGCGGTCTCGCTCCTGCATGGACCCTCGGGTCAGGCCCGAGGGTGACAAGACAGACGCAGAGGATTCCTGTCGACCCATTGAAATTTGACCATTCTTCTTGGGCCGGACTCTTGGTGCTCACTTCGAGCCTTCGTGTCCTCGTGGTTGGATTTCCAGCGCCCGAGCGCCGCACGGCATCGCCCCTCACAACAACCCCAGCGACTTGAAGCTGTTGTGGCCGGCGCGGCCGATGACGATGTGGTCGTGCACCGCGATGCCGAGCTTGGCGGCGGCGGCCTGCACCTCGCGCGTCATCTCGATGTCGGCCTTGGACGGCGTCGGGTCGCCGGAGGGATGGTTGTGGACCAGGATGAGCGCCGAGGCGCCGAGTTCCAGCGCCCGCTTGATCACCTCGCGCGGGTAGACCGGCGTGTGATCGACCGTGCCGCGCTGTTGCATCTCGTCGGCGATCAGGCGGTTCTTGGCGTCGAGGAAGAGCAGGCGGAACTGCTCGACCTTCTCCCGCCCCATGGTGATCCGGCAATAGGTGAGCAACTGGTCCCACGAGCCGATCACCGGGCGCTCGGAAATTTCCTCGAAGGCCAGGCGCCGGGCCGCCTCGGGCACGATCTTGAGGATGGCGATCGAGGCCTGACCCATGCCGGAGACGGTGGCGAGCTCGCGCGCCGTGGCGGTGAGCACGCCGGCCAGGCTGCCGAAACGGGCGAGAAGCGCCTTGGCCAGCGGCTTGGTATCGCCGCGCGGCTTGGCGCCGAACAGCAGGAACTCCAGGACCTCGTAGTCGGCGAGCGACTCGCCGCCCTTGTCGAGGAGCCGGCGGCGCAGGCGCGCGCGGTGGCCGTGGTAGTGCGGCGTGTCCTTGCCCATGGCCGGCTCGGCGCGCGCCGGGCCGTCCTCAGCCCCGGTACGGCGGGCGATGCCAGCCCCTGGGCGAGAGCGTGAAGATTTCATGGCCTTCGGCGGTCACCCCGACGGAATGCTCGAACTGCGCCGAGAGCGACCTGTCGCGCGTCACCGCGGTCCAGCCGTCCTCGAGGACCTTCACCTCGTAGCGGCCGGCGTTGATCATCGGCTCGATGGTGAAGAACATGCCCTCGCGCAGCACCGTGCCGTGGCCCGGCCGGCCGTAGTGCAGGACGCTGGGCGCGGTGTGGAACACGCGCCCCAGGCCGTGGCCGCAGAAGTCCCGGACCACCGAGAAGCGGTGCCGCTCGGCGTAGCTCTGGATCGCGTGGCCGATGTCGCCGAGCGTGGCGCCCGGGCGCACCGCCTGGATGCCGCGCATCATCGCCTCGTAGGTCACGTCGACCAGGCGGCGGGCCTTGAGGCTGGGCTTGCCGATACAGAACATCCGGCTGGTGTCGCCGTGCCAGCCGTCGAGGATGACCGTCACGTCGATGTTCATGATGTCGCCGTGGCGCAGCGTCTTCTTGTCGCTCGGGATGCCGTGGCAGACAACGTGGTTGACCGAGGTGCAGATCGACTTCGGGAAGCCGCGGTAGTTGAGCGGCGCCGGCACCGCGCCGCGGCCGACGATGAAGTCGTGGGACAGGCGGTCGAGCGCCTCGGTGGTCACGCCGGGGACCACGTGCGGCGTAATGAAATCCAGGGTTTCGGCGGCCAGCCGCCCGGCTCTGCGCATGCCCTCGAAGTCCGCGGCGTCGTGGATCACGATGCGGTGGACTTCGGCTTCCAGGTTCTCTGCGGGCTGCCCGTGCCCCATATCGTTGGTCCTGCGATCGCGACGCGGCCCGCACCCTATAGCGCGAGGGGCAAGCGGCGGTCCAGTTCAATGGCCTTCCGACTGACCTTGCAACTGTAACACAGCGTCTCGACCCCGCGGCCGAGCGCCGCGCGCAAGGCCCGGTCGTAGGCCGGGTCGATGTCGGCGGCGATCTCGACGCGCGTGCAGTCGGCGCGCTGGACCAGGAACAGCATGACCGCGCGGGCCCCGGAATCCGCCATGTCGCCCAGCTCGGCGAGGTGCTTGACGCCGCGCTTGGTCACCGAGTCGGGAAACTCGGCCGCCTGCGGCCCGCGTTTGAGGTGGACGTTCTTGACCTCGAGGTAGCACGGCGGCCGCCCGTGACCTTCCAGCAGGATGTCGATGCGGCTGTTGCGGCCGTAGCGCACCTCGCGCCGCAGGCCGGCGTAACCGGCGAGCTCGGGCACCCGTCCGGCGCGTATCCCCTCCTCGACCAGCGGGTTCGGAAGGCCGGTGTTGATCCCCACCAGATGGCCGTCGGCGGCGCTCAGCTCCCACGAATATTTCAGCTTGCGCGCCGGGCCGTGCGCGCGCGACAGCCAGACCTCGATGCCGGGCTCCGCCAGGCCGAGCATGGAGCCCGGGTTGGCGCAGTGGGCGACCACGACCTCGCCGCCGCCCAGCTCGACCTCGGCGAGGAAGCGCTTGTAGCGCCGCACCAGGCGGCCGCGAATCAGCGGCTCCGAGAATTTCATGGCGCCAAGGTAAGGGCCGCTCCCGACCCGTTCAACCGCCCGCAGCGGGACCGGCGGCTTCGGGCTTGCATCTTCGGAAGCGCAGACGCAGGTTATGGGGGACCCGCGACCTCCGACCGGCCACGGTCTCCAAGCCCGAGGATCCCCCGCCCATGACCATTGCTAAAGCCCTTCTGCTCGCCTCGGTTGCCGGCTTGGCGCTCGGAGCCTGCGCCCCTTCGCCCAGGCCCGGTCCGCCGCCGTCCCCGGTGCAGGCCCAACCCGAGGCGGGCGCACCGGTCCCGCAGGAGGAGGGGGTCGTGCTGCGCGGGCCGGAAGGTTCGGAGTGGGTCAAGCCGGGCGTGACCAGCGCGCGGTACCGCGCCGACGTCGAGTCCTGTTACAGTTACGCGCAGGCCCAGATCGCCCACGACGTGCGCATCGAAAGCGACAGCAGCGCGGCGTTCGAGACCTTCCCCAGCGGTCTCGGCATCACCGAACTGCGCGGGCGCATGCGCGAGTTCGAACGCACCAACAGGCGCCCGATCCTGTTCACCAACTGCATGGTAGCCAAGGGCTACAGCCGCAGGTAGCCCCCGCCCGGTGTCGAGGCGCGCCATGCCGGACCAGCCCGTGACCGCCTGCCTGCTGATCATCGGCAACGAGATCCTCTCCGGGCGCACGCAGGACGCCAATCTGGCCTATCTGGGCCGGCGGCTGGACGAGATCGGGGTCCGGCTCATGGAGGCCCGGGTCATCCCCGACGTCGAGGCCGCGATCGTCGAGGCGCTGAACCAGGTGCGCCCGCGCTTCACGTACGTCTTCACGACCGGCGGCATAGGCCCCACCCACGACGACATCACCGCGGCCTGCGTGGCCAAGGCTTTCGGGGTGCCGCTGATCCAGAACCCGCAGGCGCGGGCCCTGTTGGAGGCGAACTATCGGCCCGGCGAGCTCAACGAGGCGCGCCTGCGCATGGCCAACACGCCCGAAGGGGCCCGGCTCATCGAAAACCCGGTGAGCACGGCACCCGGCTTTCAGATGGGCAACGTCTTCGTCATGGCCGGCATCCCGGCGATCATGCAGACGATGTTCGAAGGCGTGGTCCACCGCCTGGTCGGCGGCAAGCCGCTGCTTTCGCGCTCGCTCACGGTCGAGCTGCCCGAGGGCGTGATCGCCAAGGACCTCGGCGCGCTTCAGGACGCCTTTCCGGAGGTCGAGATGGGCAGCTATCCCTTCAACCGGCAGGGGCGCTTCGGCACGCGCCTGGTGCTGCGCTCGACCGAGGCGGACCGGCTGGAGGCGGCGGCCGAGGAGCTCGATCGGATGATCGCGAAGCTGGGCGGGACGGGACGCTGGGACCCAGCCGACCCCGCGCCACGGACCTCGGCGTCCTGAGCGCCGGGTCCGGCCCGCGGTACGGAAGCGGCCAGGCTCCCGCGGTCGCGCGGCCGCGAACGCCGCCCCGGGAGCGGCGCGCGAGGGCGCTCACCGCGTCACGACGAGACGGTAGTCCGGCGTCGTGTTGAGCGGACAGGAGTAGAGATATTCGCCCGGCTTGAGCTCGACCTCGTAATCCTTGGTCGTGCCCGGCTTCAACCCGCCGCCGGAGACGCTGATTTTGGTCAGCTTGTGCAGCGGGTTCTTCCAGTTGTAGTCGCGCTCGCGCAGCCAGAAGCCGAGGTCGTAGGGCACGTCCTTGTTGGTGACCCGGAAGACGTACTTTCCGGGCTTGAGCTCGAGGACCTTCGCCTGGGCCAGGCGCTCGGCGCCGGTCCGGGCGTTGATCCTGTCGCAGTCGGCCTTGCGCTTGGTCACGAAGTGGTGATTGACGCCGTTCTCCGACTCGAGGAACTGACACGCCACCTGGGTCAGTTCGATGACCGTGGCCGGTTGCGCGCCGGGGGCGGGACCCGAGAGCGGGACCGCCACCGCCAAGGCGGCGAATGCGCCGGCGATCCATCGGATCGCGGGAACTACGGTCATCGGCTGTGTCCTCCGGCGTTGCGTCGGCGCGTTGCCGGTTAGGTGCGTCGCCCCCCGGTGCGTTTCAAGTCAAAAACCCGTAAGCCGCGCGTGAGCGCCGGCCGGGCGCGCAAGTCGGACCTTGCCAGGGCTGCGGCCCGATGCGACGAATCGGAGCGCATCGGCGCGGCGCCGGCACGAAGGAGGATGGCGGTCCATGACGGGGCTGGGCAACGAGAGGGTCGCATACTTCAACGGCGCGATCGTGCCGGAGAGCCGGGTCCTGCTCTCGTTCCGCGACACCGGGTTTCTGTACGGCGACGCGGTGTTCGACACCTCCCGCACGTTCCGGCACAAGCCCTTCCGCCTCGAGCAGCACGTCGAGCGCCTGTTCCGCTCGCTGCGCTTCGTCGGCGTCGATCCGGGGCTCAATCCCGCCGAGATGATCGCGATCACCGAGGAGATCCTCGCGCGCAACCTGCATCTCATCGATGCCGACGACGACTACTGGCTCACCCAGCGGGTGTCCCGCGGGGTCAAGGCGATCGACGGCGACCTGACCGCCACCCACGAGCCGACCGTGATCGTCGAGTGCACGCCGCTGCCGCTCAAGGCGCGCGCGCCCCTGTTCCGCGACGGCATCGACGTCGTGGTCCCGTCGCTGCGCCGCGTGCCGCCGGACGCCCTGCCGCCGCGGGTCAAGACCCAGAACTACCTGAATCTGGTGCTGGCCGACCGGGAGGCCAAGGCCCGAGACCCGGGGGCCTGGGCGATCGTGCTCGACGTCAACGGCAACCTGTGCGAGGGCATAGGCAGCAACATCTTCCTCGTCCGCGACGGCCGGCTGCTCACCCCAAAGGCGCGCTACGTCCTGCCGGGGGTGAGTCGGCGCACGGTCATCGAGCTGGCCGGACGGGCCGGCATCCCCGTGGAGGAAGCGGACATCGACCTCTACGATGCCTACACGAGCGACGAGGCGTTCCTCACCTCGACCAGCCTGTGCCTGTGCGGCGTGCGCACGATCAACGGGCGCACGCTCGCGGCCGGCGCGCCGCCCGGCCCGGTGACGAAGCGCCTGACCGAGGCCTACAAGGATCTCGTCGCCTTCGACTTTGTCGCGCAGTACCTCGGGCGCTTGGACACAGGGTAAGGTCTGCGCCGGGGGTGCCCGGCCCGGGCTCCGGCCTCAGGTAGTCCATGAATCCCGCGATACGGCATTTCTCCCGGACACCCGTTGCGATGAGTTCGCCGAGCCGGTCCGCAACCTCGACTGTGTAGTGCAGCACGTCCCAATAGTTTTCGTCTCTTAACGTGATCCTTGAAGGAATCATGAAGTCGAGAACGTGGGTGTTCGTGAAGCCCGAGGCGATTCTGGTCAAGCGTCTCTTGCATTCCCGCCACCGCGCCGCTTTCCGCGAACCCGGCGCGGGCTGGTTGAAGTGGTGGTACGGGACGAAGACGAGCACTTTCAGGGTCCGCTCCGGGAGGGCAGAGAGCATTTCCGTCATGAGCGAATGGGCGGGAAATCGCCAAGCCGCCCGTTCGGCCGCACTCGGCGAGACCGGCGGCACCACCGGCGCCCGGCGGCGGGGCGCGCCGTTGCCGTAGATTTCGCGGCGCACCCGCGCGAGGTCGTAGTCTGCCTTCGAGGGCAAGAAGTTCGCATAGCCGTCCCGGTCGTACTTCGTGCGACGCAATCCCAAGAGAAAACCGAGCTGGCGGCCCGCCTGCTCGAGCGTGGGCAGGTTGAATACGTGCCACAGGTCGTTCCAGGGATTCTCGTCATACAGCCACGGTGGAAAGGGGCGGGCCGTGAACTTCCGGTCGGTTTCGCCAATTTGGCACCAGACAACGTCGATGCCGAAGATGACCGTTCGCGCGTCCGCGTGATGGCGCGCGAAGAGTTTGAGCACTTGGCTCTGCTCGTAAGCGGTACCGCTATTCAGCGATAGATTGGCGAAGGTTCCGCCCAGCGTTTCGTTCAGCTTGGTCGGGCGCAGCAGGCGGGTCGTCGACGTGCCGATGACGAGGCTGTCGAACCGCTGTTTGCGCGCGAGCGCCGGGTAGGAAAAGCGTTGGTTCGATGTTATCGGCGCGCGGTCGAACGGGGGCGAGAACCACAGCGAATCGTAGGGGTCCACGATCAGGACCGCGGCATACAGGGCGAGACCGAGGCCGCACGCCGTCCAGAGCGCCGTTCTCAAGAAACCACGCCAGCCCATCCGGGGCCCCATCGCTCAGAACTGGAAGTAGATGAACTCGGCGTTGTCGCCGCCGCCGACCTTGAGCGTCATGAACACCAAGGCGGCGGCCACCGTCACGGCCACCGCGCGGCGCGGGACCAGCCGCTCCAGCGCGATCCCTTGGCTGGTCGGTCCCAGCATGGCCATCGCCGCGGCGACGCCGATGATCCACGGGCGCTCGACGCCCTGGACGGACAGCGACCAGCCGTTGCCGCCGGCGATCGACAGCCACATGTCGGCAGCGGCCGCGAAGGTCTCGGCCCGGAACAGGACCCATGCGAGAAAAACGAACGACATGGTCACGATCCAGCCCACCGCGGCCGGTATCCTCGGACCGGCCCGGCGCCACGCGTGATTGACGGCAAGGGCCAGGCCGTGCAGCCCGCCCCATCCGACGAACGTCCACCCCGCGCCGTGCCAGAGGCCGCCCAGCAGCATCGTGACGAGCAGCGCGGCGACTTGGCGCGCAAGGCCGAATTGGCTCCCGCCAAGCGGAACGTAGAGGTAGTCGCGCAGAAAGCGGGACAGCGTGATATGCCATCGTCGCCAGAAGTCGCGTATCGACGTGGCGACATAGGGTGCGTTGAAATTGAACGGCAATTTCAGGCCGAACATCAGCCCCAAGCCGATCGCCATGTCGGAATAGCCGGAGAAATCGAAATAGATCTGCAGTCCGAAGGCCCCCGCGGCGGCCCAGCCCTCGCCCAGGGTCAACGCCTGTCCGCCGGCTGCGGCGGCGAAGAGAGGATCGGCGATGAGCGCCAGGTTATCCGCCAGCACGACCTTCTTGAACAGGCCCGCGACGAACAGCACGAGCCCGCGCGATACGCGCTCGTACAGGCCGTCGCGCAGTGGCGAGGCGTCGTACTGGAAGATGACTTCGTCGTGGCGAACGATCGGCCCGGCGATGAGCTGCGGGAAAAAGGTCACGTAGAGCGCGTAGTCGGCGAAGGAATAGACCGGCGCGCCGCTGCGACGCAGATCGACCAGGTAGGATATCTGTTGAAAGGTGAAGAAGCTTATCCCGAGCGGGAGGATCACGTTCCACGGCGCGTGCTGCCAACCGGTGAACGCCGCAATGCTGTCCGCGAAGAAATCGAAGTACTTGAAAAGACCGATCGCGAAGAGGTTGAGGGCCACGCCCGCGATGATGACGAAGGCCCGCGGATTCCGTCCGAAGGCTCGCGCGAAGATCCAGTTGGCGCAGACCGAGCCGACCAGCAGGGGAACGAAGCGAACGTCCCAGTAGCCGTAGAAAACGAGCGAGGCCAGGATCAACGCCCAGCTTCGCACCGTCCGATTCTCGCCGAAGAGGTAGTAGGCGGCCAGGACCAGCGGCAGGAATACCAGCAGAAAGGCTTGCGAGTGGAACAACATGCGCGTTCGGCCCGGTCCTCACACGTAATAGAGGAACAGGTAGGCCCCGAGCAGCACCGCCACCCACAGCACCGTGTTCCCGGTCGGCCAGGTGCGCGCCATGATGCCCTCCGGGCCGTGGTGCCGGTAGACCTGCGTGATGAAGCGCGCGAGCCGTCGCTCGGCGCCTGCGAGCGCGACCTTGCGCGCGGCGCCGCCGACGTCCATCACCCGGCGCACGACCACGGGCAGGCCCTTCCGGTACACCCAGTCCGTGTTGAGGTTGATTGACGGCAGCTCCTGCGGATAGAGCCCGGTGCGGATCAGGATCGCCCAGGCGAGCATCGCGAAGACCAGGAGCTGGAGCTGCGAGAGCACATGGCTCGTGGTGTAGGGCTCGAAGTCCACCGGGTAGGGCAGCATGGCGTAGAGCGGGTCGGGGTAGATCCCGATCGCGATGCACAGGAAGGCGGCGATCCCCATGGCCACCAGCATGTTGGCCGGCGCCTCCTTGCAGCGCAGGCCCCGGTCGTGGGCGAAGAAGGCGAAGTACGGGATCTTGATCCCCGAGTGCTCGAGCACGCCGGCCGAGGCGAACACGAGGACAAGCCAAGAGATCACGTAACCCATCTCCGCGGCACCGGACAGCGTGAGCGACTTGGTCACGAAGCCGCTGAACAGCGGGAAGGCGGAGATCGAGGCCGCGCCCACGATGCAGAACGCCGTGGTCAGCGGCATCGAGCGGAACAGGCCACCGAGCTCGGACGCCTTGATCGTGCCCACCCGATGGAGCACCGCGCCCATGCTCATGAACAGCAGCGACTTGTAGATGACGTGCACGAAGGCGTGCGACACGGCGCCGTTCAGCGCGAGCGGCGTGCCGACCCCGATGCCGGCCACCATGAAGCCGACCTGGTTGTTCAGGCTGAACGCGAGCACCCGGCGCAGGTCGTTCTCGATCACCGCGAAGAAGACCGGGAAGGCGGTCATGATCGCGCCGATGTAAACCAGGATCTCGGTGCCGGCGTAGCCGCGCGCGAGCGCGTAGACCGCGAGCTTGGTCGTGAACGCGGAGAGCACCACCGTGCCCGTGACGGTGGCCTCGGGGTAGGCGTCCTGCAACCAGTTGTGCAGCAGCGGGAAGGCGGACTTGATGCCGAAGGCGAGGAAGATCAGCGTCGTGGCCAGATCGGTGAGGCCCAAATGATCGAAGCCGATGGAGCCGGTCTGTTCGGCGCGCAGGATCACGCCGGCGAGCAGGATCACGCCGGAGCCGACCTGGATGATCAGGTAGCGCATGCCGGCTTGGTAGGCCGCGCGGGTCCGGCGCGCCCAGATCAGGAACACCGACGAGATCGCGGTCAGCTCCCAGAAGATGAACAGCGTGATCAGATCGCCGGCGAACACCGCCGCGGTCGCCGACCCCGCGTAGACGAGCGCCGACACCTCCTGCATGGCGTCGCGCTCGTGCATGGCGTAGATGACGTTGTAGAAGCTGGCGAGCAGGAAGATCGTGCCGAAGACGACGCTGAGCTTGTCGACCCGCACGAGGGTCAACGTGTAATCGAAGATCTCGACCTGGCCAAATGACCCGTGGTCGAGCATGAAGAGCTGGGCGGCCCCAAGCACCGGCAGCGCCAGCATGTAAATGTTGCGCAGGCGCCCCGCCAGCAGCGGGACGAGCAGCGCGCCGGCGATCAGGACCAACCCGGGCGAGAGGCTAGCGATCATAATAGTCCTCGTCGCGCATGATCAGCTTCCGCAAGCCCCTGCCGGCGAAGATGATCCCCACGAAACAGACGAAGCCGTAAACGCCATAGCCGGCCGGCAACTCCTCGAACGAGAAGACCCCGTGCCGGGCGTAGACGAGGTCGGCGAGGCCGAGCGCGGCGCAGACCAGAACCAGGCCCCGGAACAGGCGGCTCAGCGTCCGCGGCCGGTACAGCCAGTGCCGGCCGTCGCCGTGATTTCGTTCGGGTGTCACGTTCGCGTCCTCAAGGCATGGCGATCGGCTCGAGCAGCCGGTACAGAGGGTCGGCGAAGAAGAACAGGGCGAGGCAGCCCGCCGCGGTCAGGCACAGCGGCACCACGCAGAACAGGGGCGCCTCCCGGATGCCCGTGGCCTCCGCCGCCGCCGCGCCGACCGAGGCCGGCCGCGGCCCGCCGGCTGGTCCAGGCAGGAAGAAGCCCCGCGCCACGATGGGCATCAGATAGGCGACGTTCAGGAGCGAGCTGATCATCAGCACGACGATCATCACGAGCTGATCGGCCTCCGCCGCGCCCAGCATCAGGTACCACTTGCTCCACGACCCGCCGAGCGGCGGCAGACCGATGACGCTAAGCGCGCCGATCAGGAACGCGCCGAAGGTGAACGGCATGGTCCGGCCCAGGCCGGCCATCTCGCTGATCTCGGTCTTGTGCGTGGCGGTGTAGATCGCCCCGGCGCAGAAGAACAGGGTGATCTTGCCCATCGCGTGCATGGCGATGTGCATGCTGCCGCCGATCACGCTCCAACCGTTGGCCAGCGCCGCGCCGAGCACGACGTAGGCGAGCTGGCTCACCGTGGAGTAGGCGAGCCGCGCCTTCAGGTTGTCCTTGGTCAGCGCGACCAGCGAGGCGAGCAGCATCGTCGCGGCGGCGACGTAGCCCAGCCACTCGCCGTGCCCCGTCGTGCGCAGGAGATCGAGGCCGAAGATGTAGATCACCACCTTCATGGCGGTGAACACGCCCGCCTTGACCACGGCGACCGCGTGCAGCAGCGCGCTGACCGGGGTCGGCGCGACCATGGCCGCCGGCAGCCAGCGGTGGAACGGCATGAGCGCCGTCTTGCCGATGCCGTACATGTAAAGCAGCAGGAGCACGCCGACGACCGGCTCGGAGACCTTGCCGGCCAGGATGCCGCCCGGCGTGAAGTCGAGCGTCCCGGCCGCCTGCCAGGTCCACAGGATGGCCAGGAGCTGCAGACCGATCGAAGTCGAGAGCAAGAGACCGAGGTAGGTGCGCCCGGCGCGCATCGCCTCCTCGGTCCCCTTGTGCGTGACCAGCGGGTAGGTGGTCAGCGTCAGCGCCTCGTAGAAGACGAACAGCGTCATCATGTTGCCGGCGAACGCCACTCCCATCGTGCTGGCCAGCGCGAGCGCGAAGCAGGCGTAGTAGCGCGTCTGGTGGCCCTCTTCGTTGCCGCGCATGTAGCCGATCGAATAGGCCGAGGTGACGATCCACAGGCCCGAGGCGACGAGCCCGAACAGCATGCCGAGCGGCTCGACCACGAAGCGCAACGGCAGGCCGGGCAGCATCTCGATCAGCGTCGCCTCCGGGCGCCCGCCCGCCGCGACCTCCGGCACGAGCGAGGCGACGCTCAGGAACAGCAGGCCGGCGCTCGCCAGGGTCACGGCCTCGCGCAGGTTCGCGCGGCGGCCGCAGAGCGCGATCAGGGCCGCCGCGGCGAGCGGGACCAGGATCGCGAGCAGGATCGCCTGCGACGGACTCACCCGCCCCCCCCGAGCAGGAACCGGGCGGCCTCGCGGGCGACGCCGAGCGTGAGCGAGGTGTCGATGCCGAAGTAGACGCTGGCGCCGATCAGGATCCAGGTCGGCACGAGCATGGACAGCGGGGCCTCGCGCGCTGCGGCGGATTCGCCGCCCTCCGGCGCGGGGCGCAGGTAGGCGACCTCGACCACGCGCCAGACGTAGAGCAGGGCCAGCAGCGAGCCGGCCAGGACGACGGCCGCAAGGAACCAGGAGTCCCGCTCCAGGGCCGCCTGCACGAGATACCACTTGCTGATGAAGCCCGCGCTCAGCGGCAGGCCGATCAGGCTCAAGCCGCCGATCACGAAGGCGAACATCGTGAGCGGCATGCGACGGCCCAGGCCGCTCAGCGCCTCGATGCGCACCGAGCCCACGCGCAGGAACACGCAGCCGAGCACGAGGAACAGCCCGCCCTTCGTGATCGCGTGATTGAACAGGTGGACGATGCCCGCGGTCAGTCCGGTCGCCGAGGCGAAGCTGATACCCAGGATCATGTAACCGATCTGCGCGATGCTCGAATAGGCCAGCATGCGCTTCACGTCGTTCTGGAAAATGGCCACGGTCGAGCACACCAGCACCGCGACCACGGCGAGCGGCATGAGCACGTTCTCGAGCGTGAGCGACTGGAACGAGTACTCGGTCCCGAACACGGTGAAAAAGAACCGGATCAGGACGTAGACCGAGACCTTGGTCGCGGTGGCCGCGAGGAAGCCGGTGACCGCCGAGGGCGCGTAGGCGTAGGCGTTGGGCAGCCAGAAGTGCAACGGGAACAGGGCGAGCTTGAGGCTGGCGCCGATCGTCAGGAAGGCGAAGGCGGCGAGCACCGTCCGGTGGCCGGCCATCGGCGGCACGCGCGCGGCGAGATCCGCGATGTTCAGCGTGCCGGTCACCATGTAGAGCAGGCCGATCCCGATCACGATGAAGGTCGCCCCGATGGTGCCCATCACCAGGTACTGGAAGGACGCGGTGAGCGCCCGCCGGTCGCGCCCGAGCGCGATCAGCACGTAGGACGACAGCGACGAGATCTCGAGAAACACGAAGAGGTTGAAGGCGTCGCCGGTGATCGTGACGCCGAGCAGGCCGGTCAGGCACAGAAGCATCGCGGTGTAGAACGCGCCGTGCTGCGATTCGGGCAACTCGTGCGCCACGCTGCGCCGCGCGTAGGGCATCACGACGGCGCCCACCCCGGCCACGATCAGGAGCACGAAAGCGTTGAGCGCGTCGATGCGGTACTCGATGCCCCAGGGCGCCGCCCAGTCGCCCATCTCGTAGGACAGCGGCCCGGCGCGCACGACCTGGTGCAGCAACAGCGCCGCGATGACGAGCGCGGCCCAGCTCACCGCGAGCGCCAGCGCCCAGGCCAGCGCGCCGCGGCGCAGCAGGAGGCAGGCCGGCGCGGCCACGAGCGGCACCACGATCTGCAAGGCGGGCAGGTTGGCGGCGATCACTCGGGCGCCTCCTGCTGGTTGATCTCGTCCTCCTCCACCGTGCCGTAGGCCTCCTTGATGCGCACGATCAGCGCCAGGCCGAGCGCCGTGGTCGAAATGCCGACCACGATGGCGGTCAGGATGAGCACGTGGGGCAGCGGGTTGGCGTAGGCCTGGGCGCCCTCGATGACGATCGGCGCGGTGCCGCCCTCCACCTTGCCCATGCTGATGTAGAGGATGAACACCGAGGTCTGGAAGATGTTGAGACCGACGATCTTCTTGACCAGGTTGCCGCGCGAGATGACGACGTAGAAGCCGGTCATCATCAGCACGATGACGATCCAGTAGTTGTACAGGCCCGGCACGTCCATAGCTTATCGCCGCCGGCGCGCGACGAAGGTGAAGAAGATCGTGATCATGGTCGCGGCCACGGTCGTGCCGACGCCGAGCTCGACCAGGGTGATGCCGAGGTGCTGGCCCTGCACCGGGTCGTCGGCGAGCACGTTGTAGTCGAGGAACTTGCCGCCCAGGAACATGCCCGCGTACCCGACCCCGACGTAAAGCAGCAGGCCGGCGGCGATGAGCGCCCGGATCACGGCCGGGGGCGCGACCCGGCGCGCGTTGTCCACGCCGTAGATCATGGCGTAGAGGTTGAAACCGGCGCCGAAGATCACGCCCGCCTGGAACCCGCCGCCGGGCCCGAAGTCGCCGTGGAACTGCACGTAGAGCGCGAACAGCAGGATGAACGGCATCAGCAGCTTGGTCGTGATCCGCAGGATCAGATGCCGCCTGACCATGGCCGCGGCCCTTCAGTCGTCGCGCCGGCGGCCGCCGACGCCGAGAATGAGTATGACCCCGACGCCGGCGGTGAAGATCACGGTGAGCTCGCCCATCGTGTCGTAGCCCCGGTAGCTGGCCAGGACCGAGGTGACGATGTTGGGGATGCCCGTCGCCTGCGGCGCTTCCTCGATGTAGCGCGGCGCGACGTGGTGCTGGATGGGCGCCTGCGGGTCGCCGTAGCGCGGCATGTCGAGCGTGCCGTAAATGAGCAGCGCCCCGGTCGCCACCACGGTGAGCAGCGGCAGCACGCGCACGTTGCCCTCGGGGGTCTTCTCCGTGTCCGTGGTGAGCGCGAGCGTGGCCAGCATCAGCATGGTGGCGATCCCGCCGCCCACGGCGGCCTCGGTGAAGGCGACGTCCACGGCATCCAGCGTGACGAACAGGCCGGCCGAGAGCAGGCTGTAGATCCCGCTCAGCATGACCACGGCGAACAGGTTGCGCAGTTGCAGGATGCCGATCGCCATGACCGCGAGGAAGGACAGCAGCACGATGTCGACGAACGCTACGATGACGGACCCTCCCCCTTCTCGCCGAGCACGGGCCTGAGGCCCCGGCTGAGGGCTGCGTTGGCCAGCGCGTAGGTCGAGGTCGGGCTGGTGTACAGCAGGAACACCAGGATCAGGATCAGCTTGACCGTGACCTGGCTGAGGCCGCCCTGGACCATGAGGCCGGTGAGGATCAGGGCGGCGCCCAGGGTGTCGGTGATGCCGGCCGCGTGCATCCGTGCGTAGACGTCGGGCAGGCGCAGGACGCCGAGCCCGCCGATCATGGCGAAGATCGAGCCGGCCACGAGCAGGACCCAGCTCACGGCGTCGAGCAGGATGTCGATCACCGCTCCGCTTTCCCGTCCGCGCCCGAAGTGCCGAGGTCGCCGTACTTGAGCAGCTTGAGCACCGCGATCGTGCCGATGAAGTTGATCAGCGCATAGACCAGGCTGATGTCGAGGAAGTCGGGGCGCCCGGTCAGGAACCCGAGCACCGCGATCAGCAGCACCGTCTTGGTGCCGAACATGTTCACCGCCAGGACCCGGTCGTAGATCGTCGGCCCGAGCAGCGCGCGGGCCAGCGCCATGCCCATGGTCACCAGGATCGCCGCGGTCGCCGCGAAGAACATCAGCCGGCGCCCGGCGGCGGGGGCGGGGCGGGGCCGCCCTCCATGGCGCTGACGCGCCGGTCCATCGCGCCGGCTTCCAGGTCGCGCGCCGGCGCCTCGGCGATGGCATGGACCAGGATGGTGCCCTCGGAAATCCGCATCGACACGGTGCCGGGGGTGAGCGTGATCGAGTTGGCGTAGATGACCTGGCCAAGCTCGCTGCGTTGGCCGGCCTTGACCTGGACCAGCACCGGGTGGATGGGCAGCTTCGGATCGAGGATTCGCCGGGCGACGTCGATGTTCGCCTTGACGATTTCCCGGGCCAGCCACGCCCAATACACGACGGCGCGCCAGCCCAAATGGATCGGGTGGCCCTCGCGGTCGACCACGTCCATGCGGTGCGCGATCAGGACGACGAGCAGGCAGGAGACGACGCCGAGGACGAGCAACAGGGTCTCGAAGAACCCGGACAGCAGAAGCCAGGTCCCGAACAGGACCAGCCCTAGGCTCACCGCGTGCAGCACCTGAACCCCGCTCCCCCCGGTCCCCTGTTTCGTGACCGAACTCGCTCCTCCCGCCGGACGGCGCGCCGTTTTATCAGATGTCGGCGGCCAAGGCCAAGGCCGGGGCCCGACGCGGCGTCACTCGGCCGCCGGCGGCGGCTCCGGCGGGATCTCGTAGGGCGGGCGCGGCGGCGGAACCGGCGGCCGCTCCTCGGGCTCGTCGGCATCTTCGCCGTTGGGCGTGCGGATCGGTTCGGGCGGCGGCTCCCGCGGCGGCTTGGGGATCTGCGCGCGCAACTCCATGGGGGTAACCATAGCACACTTCCGCGCGACACGAACGAATGCAGGCGCCGTGGCCCTACTCGGCCTCCCGCTCCCGCAGGTGGCGCTCCTTGGCGCGGCGCAATTGCTCGGCGAACTCTTCGCAAGGCTCCTTCCGCTGCGCGCGCGCGGTGAACCAGACGAAGTCGAACGGTAGCGCCTGGGCGCCGAACCGCGCCGCGTAGGCCGCCGGGTCGGCCTCGTCCTCGGCGACCTCGACCAGCGCGAGGCTCGCCGCGGCCTCTCCGGGCGCCAGGCGGCGCAGGTGGAATGGCACCCCGTAGTCGGTGCGCGCGTGACCCTTGCCGGTGATCAGCACCGCCCCGTCGCGTCCCGCCATCCGGGCCCCGCGGATCAGCACGCCGGCCATGTGGGCGTCGCGCGCCCTCATCACGGTCGTCATCGGGCCGATCATGGATTCGGGCAGCTGGTCGCAGTGGCTCGCGACGATCTGCGCGTGCATGCGCGCGGCCAGCGCCGCCGGCATCGCCCGCTCGAGGCCGAGCGCGCGCACCCGCGCGGCGCCGAGCGCGGCGACCCCCTCCTTGGCGACCGATTGGATGGTCGCGCGCGACAGGTTGGCCGCCAGGATGGGCGCGTCGGCGTCCAGCGCGGCCTGGGCGATCGGCCGGTACCGGGCCCAGTCGGGCCAGCCGGTCTTGTCCCAGCCCACCGCCGCGCCCAGGCCGGCGGCGTCCCCGGGGTGCGCGGCGAGGTAAGCCTCGAGCGCCGGTTGCTGGTCGCTCGCGAACATCTCGAAGGCGACCGCCGGCGCGCGCCCGCGCGCGATCAGGCGCGCGAGCAGCCAGGCCTGGAGGCGGTGGTGGTCGGCGTTGTCGTGCTTCTCGCCCAGGAGCACGTAGCGCGCCCCCGCCAGCGCCTCCACGAGCGCCCCGGGCTCGACGAAGCGCGCCTGCGCCGGCCGCCAGATCCGCCCGGCCAGCGGATGGTCCCGCCCCACTTCCGCCACCCACGGCGGCGCGGGGGGATCGGGCGTGGACGTGCCGCCGCCACCGGCACAAGCATCGAGCATGGTAGCTGCAAGAAACATGGGCAAAGTCAGGCGTCTAAGGGCCATGTCTCAAAATGGGCTGAAACGCAAATCATGTGCGCGGAGGCTGGTGCGGGCGGGGGGACTCGAACCCCCACTCCCTTTCGGGGAAACGGATTTTAGGTCCTTTGGTTGTGCTGAGGCGGTAATCACCTGACAGTCGGCCCCGCCGGCGCGCGACCCATCGAGAGGCCAGCGGGCCGGCGGTGGCCATGCCGCTCCCGATCGGGGTTAGGGTGAATTTGCAGCCATCCGAGTCGATCAGGAGAAGGACATGACCACGGATCAGAAGGTAGCACGGCGCAAGCTCTCGATGCCGCAGTTGGCCGGCGAGCTGAACAACGTCTTCAAGGCCTGGCGGATCATGGGCTATTGCCGGCAGCAATTTCACGTCCCGCGTTTCCGCGGGCGCACTCAAGTTCGGCTCAAGTCCCTTGCGTCTGCCGGTTCCGCCACGCCCGCAACCTAAGCAACCGCATACGTATCAGCCGTTCAAGCCCTTCCCGTCTGCCCATTCCGCAACAGGGGCGCTTAGAGCAGCTTCTTGAACTCCTCGACGTCGAGCCCCGCGTCGGTCACGATCCCGCCCATGGTATAGGCGTTTACGGGATCGTTGCGCGGGATGGTGAGAAACCGGTTCCCGTCGGACATCACCACGTGCTTGCGGCCTTCACGAACGACCCGAAAGCCGACCCTTTCGAGGGCACGAATGGCGCGGCGATGGTTCACGCCCGGAACCTTGGGCATCGCTAATCGGCCACTTCGACTTCCCGGACATCTTCGCCAACAAGTGTTGCGGTTACGGCAGCCTGATATTCCGCGATGGCATCACGGATGTTGCTGATGGCCTCGGCCTCGGTCACACCTTGGGACCAGCATCCAGGTAAACCCGGACAGCTGACGCTATAACCCTCGTCGGATCGTTTGAGGACCACTTTGTACTTCATGCTCATCGAATCCTTGACCGTCCGAATTGGAGCCAGCCAAGGCCACTGTACACGTCCAGCCCGGACAATCCCAAGTCCAATAACGACAGGTACTTCTTTCAGCCGATGCGCGTTGATTCCCTTGCCGGGCTCAAACCCCCATCCCCTTTCGGAGAACCGGATTTCGTGTCCTGAAATATCTTTTTCTCCTGCATGATGGTGCGGGCGGGGGGACTCGAACCCCCACTCCCTTTCGGGGAAACGGATTTTAAGTCCGTTGCGTCTACCGGTTCCGCCACGCCCGCAGTGGCGCGGCCGTCGAAGGGCCGCACCCTTTTGTCCCTCATTTGACCCGCGGTCGCAACGGCGCAGCGCGGCGCGTACCGGATGGTCGGGCGCGCGCCTTGGCGGCATACTGGCCGGCACGACAAGCCAACGGGAGGCCGTCATGGGCGAACGTCTGAAGGACAAGGTGGCGATCGTGATCGGGGCCGGCGCGGTCGGGCCCGGCTGGGGCAACGGCAAGGCGGCCGCGGTGCTGTTCGCGCGCGAAGGCGCCAAGGTGCTGTGCGTCGACATCAACGAAGCCGCGGCCGCGGAGACCGCCGGCATCATCGCGGGCGAGGGCGGCGAGGCGGCCGTGGAGCGCGCCGACGCGACCCGGGCCGACGAGGTCGAGGGCCTGACCCGGCGCTGCCTCGAGCTGTGGGGCCGCATCGACGTGCTGCACAACAACGTCGGCATCGTCGAGGTCGGCGGCCCGGTCGAGGCGAGCGAGCAGAGCTGGGACCGGGTCATGGCGACCAACATCAAGTCGATGTTCCTGACCTGCAAGGCGGTCCTGCCGGTGATGGAGCGCCAGGGCGGCGGCGCGATCGTCAACATCGCCTCGGTCGCGGCCATCCGCTGGCTCGGCGTGCCCTACATCTCCTACGCGGCGAGCAAGGCGGGGGTGATCCAGTTCACCAAGGCGGTGGCCCTGCAGTACGCGGCCAAGGGCGTGCGCGCCAACGTCATCCTGCCCGGCCTGATGGACACGCCCATGTTCGTCGAGCCCCTGAAGGGCGCCTACGCCGCGGGCGACGTCGACAAGATGAAGGAAATCCGCGACGCCCAGTGCCCCATGGGCCGCATGGGCGATGCCTGGGACGTGGCCCATGCCGCGCTGTTCCTGGCCTCCGACGAGGCCAAGTACGTAACCGCCGCCGAGCTCGTTGTCGACGGCGGCCTGACCGCGAAGATCGCGTGAGGTGCCTGGGTACCGGAACGGGCCTCCGCTTCGCGGGGCTCGGACGGACGCTTGATTTGGGCGCGGTACCGATCGCGCAGTCGCGCGGCTCCGATGAGACCCATGTGGACCAGGTCCGGTGGGCAATTCGGTCATTTCAACGGTCTTTGAGCGCTGCCGGCGGCGCCGCTCACCCCAGGTGCTGGGCGAAGAACGCCAGCGTGCGTTCGTTCGCCAGCTTGGCCGCCGCGGGGTTGTACTGGGCGCGCCGGTCGCAATTGAAGCCGTGGTCGGCGCCCCCGTAGACGTGCACGATCACCTCCGGGTGCGCCGTGCGGATCGCATCCACCTCCGCGAGCGGGATCGAGGCGTCGAGCGTGCCGAAGTGCAGCATCAGCGGGATCGCTGGCGTCTCGTTCAAGTAATTCTTGATGTTCGCGCCGTAATAGCCTGAGCCGCAGGCCAACTTGTCGCCCAGACGGCAGGCCGCGACGTAGACGATCAGCCCGCCCCAGCAGTAGCCCACGATCCCCACCTTGCCCGCCTCGGCCGCGGCCCCGGCGGCGGCGGCCACGTCCTTGATCACGTCGGCCATGTCGATCCCGGCGCGGATCTCACGGCCGCGGGTCATGTCGTCCGGCGTGTAGTCGAGCTCTATGTCGCGCTCGGTCCGGTCGAAGATCGCCGGCGCCACCGCCAGATAGCCGGCCTGCGCATAGCGGTCGCAGACATCCCGGATGTGGCCGTTGACGCCGAAGATCTCCTGAATCACGACCACGCCGCCGCGCGCGGCGCCGCCCGGCCGGGCCCGGTAGGCCCCGAGCTCGTGCCCGTCCGCCGCGGTCAGCCGAATGTTGTCGCCCATGCCTGAGTTCCCCCCTCATCTGGTTGCGGCGATGAATGCTTGCCGGCCCGTCAATCGAACCCGCGCGGTTCGCGCGCGAGGACGCGGCGCACCATCGGCTCGAAGGCCGAAAGCGGCAGCGTGTCGTAGTCCGGGTCGAACGAGGTCTGGTCCCAGCGCTCGCAGAACTCCGCGCACGCCGCGAAGCAGGGGTGGCCGCGGTAGCGCTCGCGCGCGTTGCGGTCGCGCCCGAGGTGATGCCAGAAGTAGTAACCCTGGAAGATCCCGTGGTGCTTCACCACCCAGTGGTTGCGCTCGCTCACGTAGGGGCGCAGCACCGCGGCGGCGAGCTCGCTGTGGTTGCCCGGCGCGAGAACGTCGCCGATGTCGTGCAACAGCGCGCACACGACCGTCTCCTCGTCGGCCTCGTCGCGCAGGGCCCGGGTTGCGGTCTGCAGCGAGTGCCGATAGCGGTCGATCTTGTAGCCGAGCGAGGGCCCGCGCATCCGCCCGAGCAGGCCGAGCACGTTGTCGGCCAGGGTTTTCCGATGGTGCTCGGTCCAGAGACCCCCGAGGAACGCATACTCCTCGCGCGTGCCGTCCGCCATGCGGATGAAGGCGACGGTGTCCATGGAAATTCGCTCCGCCGGTTCGTGTGTGTTCAGGGCGTCAAGATCTGCGCCGGCGCCGGCGGTTGGTCGCCGGGTCACCGCAATCGGATCCGACGTTGCGCGCCTTGGGCGCCGGCAGCGCGACCGCCGCGGCCAAGTGCGGGTAGGGCGCGGTCGTGTGCGGAATGCCCATGGCCTCGACGAAGTGCTCCTGGAAGCGCGGCTCGACCGCGGTCTCGATCTTCTCCACGCGCCGGATCACGCGCGCGATCTCGTCTCGCGCGCGCTGGTTGAGCAGCGCGATGCGCGCGCCCGTGCCCGCGGCGTTGCCCGCCGAGCCGACCTTGGCCAGATCGCAGTCCGGGATCATGCCCAGCACCATGGCGTACTTCACGTCGATGTGGCTGCCGAAGGCCCCGGCCAGCACGATGCGGTCCACGGCCTCGATCCCCAGCCGGTCCATGAGCAGGCGCGCGCCGGCGTAGAGCGCGGCCTTGGCGAGCTGGATCGCGCGCACGTCGGTCTGAAGGATGCGGATCTCCGGCTCGCCGTCGTGGAGCAGGTAGGAGAAGGTGCGCCCCTCGGCCCGCACGCGCGGGCTGCGCGCCGCCACGGCGCCGTCGATGGTGCCGTCGCTCATCAAAATTCCGGCCAGGTACATCTCGGCCAAGGCCTCGATAATGCCGGAGCCGCAGATTCCCGTGACCGCGGTCTTGCGGGTCGCCGCGGCGAAGCCGTCCTCGTCCGACCAGAGGTCGCAGCCGATCACCTTGAAGCGCGGCTCCAGGGTCTCGCGGTCGATGCGCACCCGCTCGATGGCGCCGGGCGCGGCGCGCTGGCCGCCGGAGATCTGCGCGCCCTCGAAGGCCGGGCCGGTGGGCGAGGAGCAGGCGAGCAGACGGTCCTTGTTGCCGAGCACGATCTCGGCGTTCGTGCCCACGTCGACGACGAGCATGATTTCGTCGGACAGGTGCGGGCTTTCGGACAAGATGACGCCGGCGGCGTCGGCCCCCACGTGGCCGGCGATGCAGGGCAGGACATAGACCCGCGCATTGTGGTTGATGTCGACGAGGTCGATCTCGCTCGCCCAGAAGGTCATGCCCGAGTTGGCGGCGAGCGCGAAGGGGGCGCCGCCCAGCTCGGTCGGGTCGATGCCGAGCAGCAGGTGGTGCATGATCGGGTTGCCGACGAAGGTGGCGTTCAGGATGTCGTCCTTGTCCACGCCGGCCTCGCGGGCGACCTCCCTGAACAGCGTGTTGATCGCATCGCGCACGACTGCGGTGAGCTCCTTGTCGCCGCCCGGGTGCATCATCACGTAGGACACCCGGCTCATCAGGTCTTCGCCGAAGCGGATCTGCGGGTTCATGATGCCCGAGGAGGCCACCACCTCGCCGGTCGAGAGATTGCACAGATGCGCGGCGATGGTGGTCGAGCCGACGTCGACCGCCACCCCGTAGGCCGTGTCGTGGAAGCCGGGCCAGGCGGTGGTCAGCACCAGGCCGCGGTGCACCGCCACCGTGATCTTCCACGCCCCCTCGCGCAACACCCGCTGCAGGACCTGGAGCACCCGCAAGTCGCATTCCAGACCCTTCAGGCCCCACTGCCGCTCGAGCGCCGTCATCACCCGCTCCAGGTCGCCCGACGGGTTGTGCATGTCGGGCTGCGCGACCTCCACGTAGTGCAGGCGGATCGCGGGGTCGAGCTCGATGGCGCGCACCTCGGCGCGCTTGCGCACGACCTGCTTGTGGACCTGGCTTTCGGGCGGCACGTCGATAACGATGTCGCCCAGAATCTGCGCCTGGCAGGACAGGCGCTGGCCCGCCCTGATGCCGCGCTTTTGGTCGTAGCGGGTCTCGACCTCGTTGATCCCGGACAGGTTCTCGATCCGGCTGACGATGCCGTGCTTGGCAAACTCGCCGACGCTCAGGCGCACCTGGCAACGACCGCACAGGCCGCGGCCGCCACACACCGAATCGATGTCCACGCCCAGGCTGCGCGCCGCCTTGAGGACCGCGGTACCGGCCGGAAAGCGGCCGCGCCGGCCGGACGGCGTGAAGACGACGAGCGCGTCCTGGGCCACGGGCCGGGCTAACCCCTGCGTCGGCGGCGCTCGCGGCGGCCCTCGCCCTCGGCGCTGGCGGGCGCGGGCTCGCGGAATTTCCTGAGCCAGCGGGCGCAGTTCGGATCGACCCCGTTCAGCACGTCGGCCGCCATGATCCCGGACATCTCCTCGGTGCGCAGCGGGTTCATGATTGCCGAGGTCATGCCGGCGCCGGCGGCCATGGCCAGGAAGTAGGCGTTGAGGGCGTGTCGGTTGGGCAGGCCGAAGCTGATGTTGGAGGCGCCGCAGGTGGTGTTGACGCCCAGTTCCTCGCGCAGGCGGCGGATCAGGCGAAACGCCGCGACCCCGGCCTGGCCGAGCGCCCCGATGGGCATGACCAGGGGATCGACCACCACGTCGGCGGCCGGGATGCCGTGGTCGGCGGCGCGCTGGACGATCTTCCTGGCCACCTCGAAGCGCACGTCCGGGTTCTCGGAGATGCCGGTCTCGTCGTTCGAAATGGCGACCACCGCCGCGCCGTGCTTCTTGACCAGCGGCAGGACCTCTTCCAGGCGCTCCTCCTCGCCGGTCACGGAATTGACCAGGGCTTTGCCCTGGTAGACCTCCAGGCCGCGCTCCAGGGCCGCGACGATGGAGGAGTCGATGGACAGCGGCACATCGACGAGCGATTGCACCAGCTTGATGCTTTCGGCCAGGATCGCCGGTTCGTCGGCCAGGGGGATACCCGCGTTGACGTCGAGCATGTGCGCGCCGGCCTCGACCTGGGCGATGGCGTCGGCCCGGACCGTGCCGTAATCGCCCGCCGCCATCTCGGCGGCCAACCGCTTGCGGCCCGTGGGATTGATGCGCTCGCCGATGACGCAGAACGGACGGTCGAAGCCGATGACGACCTCTTTCTTGTGAGAGCTGACGACGGTGTGCGTCATGGGGTTGGGGTTCCCTTCGCGTTGGGCGCGGCCGGGCGCGCGCGGCGGCGGCCCTTCGACCTGTGTTCCGGATTCAGCGCCCTTCGGACCGGGTCCGGCTGGCGCACGCGCGACATGGACTCGTCAGATCGCGCTATGGCTCGCGTGCGGTGTGAGAAGTTCAAGGTAAGTCCTTTTATTCAAAAGTAGATATTCACTCGAAGTTCCGGTGCACGGCGAACCCCTTGCCGTTGGGTTTGACCGTGAAGTCGCCGTCGACCACCGCATAGGTCCACTGGGCCGAGCGGCGCAGCCCGCCCAGGGGATAGACGTGGACCCGGACGACGCCGCAGTCGGGATCGGCAGCCCGGAAGCGGGCGAGGTCGAGGATCAGCCGGTCCGGCGCGTTCACCACCATCAACTTCGCGATGTTGCGGGCCTGGCGCGTCAGGACCCGCATCGACGGCCCGACCCCGCAGGCCTTGGCGTGGTTGATCAGGGTCTTCAGCGTAGCCAGCCCGGGCACGCCGATGTGCACGGGCAGCGTGTTCCCGGCGGCCCGGATCGCCTTGTCCCAGGCGATGACGGGCGCGGCCTCGAAGCAGAACTGGGTGGCGATGTAGAACGCTGCGTCGCTGCGCTCGGCGAAGCGGTTCTTCCAGTCGAGCGCTTCGGCGAGGCGCGCGGGCGGAATGTCCGGACTGCCCTCCGGGTGCCCGGCGACGCCGATCCTGCGGATGCCGTACTTGTCGAACAGGCCTGTCTCGAGCAGCTGCATGGAATTGTCGAACGCGCCGAGCGGCGCGTCCTGGCTGCCGGCCAGGACGACCGCCTCGGTGACGCCGACCTCGCCTTGGAGGCGCTTGAGGGAGTCCTCGAATTCGGCCCGGCCGGGGATCGCGCGCGCGGCGAAGTGGGGCGCCGGGTTGAAGCCCTCGTCCTTGAGGCGCTTGGCCGTGGCGATGGTGTCGGCGAAGTCGGAGCCCGGCAGGAACGTCACGCTGACCGTGGTGCCCGGCCGCAAGTGCTCGCGGTAGTCCAGGATCTTGAGCGCCGAGCCCGGCGTCGTCTCGATCGAGAAGCCGGAGACGAGGTCCATGATCTGCCGCTTGACCGCGACCCGCTCGTCGGGCTCCGGCCAGGCGGCCTGCCCCGCCGATCTCGAAAGGGCCATGGCCGTCTCCCTCACGCGCCCTCGCGCCCGCCGGTCTCGACCAGCGCCTTCAGGCGCGCCTCGCCGTACTCGTCCTCCAGGCGCCGGGCCGCGACCTCGGCCTCGGCCTCCAGGTCGTCGCCGCAATCGACCGGTTCGGTGCGGCGCCATTCGGCCAGGTAGGAGTCGGTGTCGCGCAGCCTGGCGCGCATGGCGGCGCGGTCGATCGCCTTCTCGAAGCGCTCCGAGAGCTGCCGCTTGGCGCTCTGCCGGCCGGCCTTGACGATCACCTGCGCCGGGATGTCGCGCCAATAGACCACGGTGAGCTTCGCCATCGCCGCGCCCCGCTCAACCGGCCATGCGCAAGAAGCGGCCGAGGTCGCCGTAGCCGGTAGGCCGGTACTCGTAAGCCAGACCCAGGCGGGTGGCCGCGGCCGCCGCCCGGGCCTGTAGGTCCGCGTCCTCGGTCTGCGCCAGGTAGACGAGCTTGGTGTAGTTGCCGAAGTAATCGGGCAGCAGCTCCGGGTGCCGGTCGAGGCCGAGCCCCTGCACGATCAGCCGGTCGAAGTGACGCACGAGGTAATCGGTCAGATAGAAACCCGTCGGGTCGTCCGCGGCCAGGGACGCGAAGTCCCGGACACCGGTGTAGAAGGCGTAGCAGTGCGCGCCGTCGATGCGCTCGACCCCTTCCTCGGCGAGCACCTTGTCCAGCAGGCCGCCGGTTCCGCAGTCCCCGTAGGCCACGACGATCCGGTCGAACCGCGGCCGCGCGGCGCGAATCTTGGCGCGCACCGCCTCGGGGATCTTCTCCGGCGTGTTGTGCCAGATCGCCGGCAGGCAGGTGAGCGACAGGTGCGTCCAGCCGGTGCGGCGGATCAGATCGACGATCTCCCGCGCCAGCGCGCCGCAGGCGATGACGAGCGTGCGTCCGTGGCGCTCCGATGACCTGGAATTCCGGAGCGTGGCGCCCGGCATTTTGTCCTGTCCTGCCCGGTGAGAGTTCGCCGCGCGCCTCAGGCCGCGCTGCTGCCCCGGCCGCGTGGGATATTGTGCTTGCGGCGCATGAACTCCTTGGCGGTGTCGACGGCGACCGCCGCATCGCGGCAGTAGGCGTCGGCGCCGATCGCCTCGGCGAAGGCCTCGTTCAAGGGCGCGCCGCCGACGAGCACGATGTAGTCGTCGCGGATTCCCTTCTCCTTCAGCGTGTCGATCACGACCTTCATGTAGGGCATCGTCGTGGTCAGCAGCGCCGACATGCCGAGAATGTCCGGCTTGTGCTCCTCGAGCGCCTCCAAATAGCTCTCGACCGGGTTGTTGATTCCGATGTTGATGACCTCGAATCCGGCGCCCTCCATCATCATGGACACCAGGTTCTTGCCGATGTCGTGAATGTCGCCCTTGACCGTGCCGATGACCATCTTGCCGATGGTCGGCGCCCCGGTCTCGGCGAGCAGCGGGCGCAGGATCGTCATGCCGGCCTTCATCGAATTTGCCGCGAGCAGCACCTCCGGGACGAACAGGATGCCGTCGCGGAAGTCGATGCCGACGATCCGCATGCCCTCGACCAGGGCCTCGGTCAGGACCCTGTACGGCGCCCAGCCGCGTTCGAGCAGGATGTTGACCCCTTCCTCGACCTCTTCCTTGAGGCCGTCGTAAAGGTCGTCGTGCATCTGCTGCACGAGCTCTTCGTCGTCGAGCGACCGAAGGTCAAGATCGTCCGCGTCCGACATTGGCAGGCCCTCGAACAAAAGCGCAGTCCCGGCGGCGCCGGTCCCGCTGCCCCGAGCATTTTGGTACGGATACCGGCCGGTCAAGCTTCATCTGGCGCGACAAAACCTGTCCGGATCGCGACAAAGCTCGTACGGCCAAAGGGTTAACGGAATCTTAACGCGAGGCGCCCGCCCCTGAATCCCGGGGCACAGGGCCCGCACCACGGGAGCCGGTTCACACCGCCAGATAGCTGCGCCGGGCCGCCTCGTCGGCCATGAGTTCGGCCGTGGTGCCGGTGTACCGGATGCGGCCCTTTTCGATGACGGCGGCGCGGTCGGCGACCTCGCGGGCGAAATGCGGGTTTGGCTCGGACAGCAGGACCGCGAGCCCGCGGGCCTTAAGCGCCACGATGCTGCGGGCCAGCTGCTCGGCGATCACGGGAGCCAGGCCCTCCGAGGGTTCGTCGAGCAGCAGCAGGCGGGGATTGCCCATGAGCGTGCGCGCGAGCGCCAGCATCTGCTGCTCGCCGCCGCTGATCTCGCCGCCGCGCCGCCGGCCGAGCTCGGCCAGGTTGGGGAACAGCTCGAACAGTCGTTCGGGGCTCCAGGCGAGCCCGCCCTCTGGCGCCGGGCGGCGCCCGACCTCCAGGTTCTCGGCCACCGTCAAGTCGCGGAAGATGCGCCGGTCCTCGGGCACGTAGCCGACGCCGAGGCGGGCGATCTCGTTGGGCGCCAGCCCGGTGAGCGTCCGGCCCTCGAATGTGACCGCGCCGCGCGCCGTTCGGATGAGGCCCATGATCGCCTTGAGCGTCGTTGATTTGCCCGCCCCGTTGCGCCCGAGCAGCGCCACGACCTCGCCGGCGCCGACTTCCAGCGAGAGGCCGAACAGCACCTGCGCGCGGCCGTAGAGGACGTCGAGGTCGCGCACGCTCAACACGGCCGGGCCTCCGGCGGCCGGCGGGCCGAGCCGAGGTAGACCTCCCGCACGCGGGGGTCGTCGCGCACCTGCGCCGGCGGCCCCTCGGCGATGACCGCGCCGCGATGGAGGACCATGATGCGGTCGGCGTGACGGAAAACGACGTCCATGTCGTGTTCGGTGAACAGGACGGCGATGCCGTCCTCGCGGGCGATGCGCGCGGCCAGGTCCATGAGCGCGGCGCGCTCGGCCGGGGCCATGCCTGCGGTCGGTTCGTCCATGAGCAGCAGACGGGGCTTGTTGGCGAGCGCGACGGCGAGCTCGACCCGCTTCACGTCGCCGTAGGCGAGCACGGCGCAGCGCCGCTCGGCCTGTTCGGCCATGCCGACCTTGACCAGCGCCGCCATCGCTTCGTCGCGGTACAGGCCGGCCGCGCGCGGCCACAGGGCGCCGAACCGGTGGTGGTGCGAGATGAGGGCCATCTGCACGTTCTCGACCACGGTCATGGAGCCGAAGGTGGCGGCGACCTGGAACGTGCGGCCGACCCCGCGGCGCCACACGTCGCGGGGCGCGAGGCCGGTGATGTCCTCGCCGTCCAGGCGCACCCGGCCCGCGTCGGGCCGGAGCTGCCCGTTGACGACGTTGAAGCACGTGCTCTTGCCCGCGCCGTTGGGTCCGATGAGCGCGCGCAACTCGCCGGCGCGGACCCCGAGGCTGACGCCGTCGACCGCGCGCACCGGGCCGAAGGATTTGCGCAGGCCTTCGACGCGCAGGACCTCGCCGCCGGGACCGCTCATGCCTCGGCCGCCCTCGGGCGCGACTCCCAGGCGCGGCGCAGGGCGCCGACGATGCCCTGGGGAAACGCGATCACGAGCACGATGATGACGACCCCCACGACGGCGCGCCACAGATCGGTCCGGACCATCAGCTCGGCCTTCAGGCCGGTGAAGGCCGCCGCGCCGACCAGGGGGCCGGACAGCGTCTGCACGCCACCCAGCAGCATCATGACCAGGGCGTCGACCGAGGTCGGAATCGCCAGGGCGTCGGGAAACACGTTGCCGTTCTGGAACGCGTATAGACCGCCCGCGAGGCCGGCGAAGACGCCGGCCAGGGTGAAGCCGAGCCAGCGTTGACGGCGCACGTCGATGCCGATGGCGTCGGCCCGCAGCGGCGAATCGCGCCCGGCGCGCAGTGCATAGCCGAAGGGGGCGAAAACGATGCGGCGCAGGGCGATGAGCGCCGCCGCGACCAGCGCCAGGCTCAGCAGGTAGAACGCGGCCCGGGCCGAGGCCCACGGGCTCGGCCACACCCCCAGGATGCCGTTGTCGCCGCCGGTCAGCGCGACCCACTGGAAGGCCGCGGACCACGCGATCTGGGCGAACGCGAGGGTCAGCATCGCCAGGTACACCCCGGACAGGCGCACGCAGAACCAGCCGAAAACCAGCGCCCCGAGCCCGGCGGCCATGGGCGCCGCCAGCAGCGCGCCCTCCATCGGCAGCCCAAGATGATGGACCAGGAGCGCCGCGCCGTAGCTGCCGAGCCCGAAATAGGCCGCGTGACCGAAGGAGATCATGCCGCTCACCCCGGTCAGGAACTGGAGCGACGCGGCGAAGAGGGCGAAGATCAGGATGTCGGTCGCCACTTTGAGCGCGAAGTCGCCGGCCACCGTCGGCACCAGCGCCAGCCCGGCAACCAGCGCCGCCGCGGCCACGGCGAACCCGCGCCCGGGCGGCCGCAGCGGCGGCTCGAAGACCGCCTGAGCGGTGACCGCCACATGCTCGGGACGGCCGAGCAGGCCCTGTGGGCGCAGGACCAGCACCACGGCCATCACCAGGAACAGAAGCACGAGCGTGATCTGGGGAAAGATCAGGATGCCGAAGGCGCCGAGCTGGCCGATGAGCAGCGCGGCCAGGAACGGCCCGACGACGGAGCCCATGCCGCCGATCACCACGACGACGAAGGCCTCGACGATGACGTTCAGGTCCATGCCCAGGTTGGCGGCTTCGCGCGGCAACTGCATGGCGCCGCCCAGGCCGGCGAGCGCCGCGCCGAGGAACAGCACGCCGGTGAACAGGCGCTTCTGATCGACGCCGAGGGCCGCGGCCATCTCGCGGTCCTCGGTCGCCGCGCGCAGGAGCAGGCCCCAGCGCGTGCGGTGGAACAGCAGCCACAGCAGCCCGAGCACGATCGGCCCGGCGGCGATGAGCACCAGGTCGTACGCGGGGATGCGCGCGCCGAGCACCGACACCGCCCCGGCGAACCCCGGCGCGCGCGGCCCGAGCAGATCCTCCGGTCCCCAGATGGCCAGCGTCGCGTCCTGCACCACGAGGACGACGCCGAAGGTGGCGAGCAGGGGAAACAGCTCCGCCGAGCGGTAGAGGCGCCTGAGCAGCAGCACCTCCATGACGGCGCCCAGGAGCCCCACGGCGAGCGCGGCCAGCACCAGGGCGAGCCAGAAGCCGGACCCGCCGAGCGCGGGCATGAGCGCGGCGCTCAGGCTGTAGGCCGCATACGCGCCCAGCATATAGAACGAGCCGTGGGCGAAGTTCACGATGCGCGTGAGGCCGAAGATGATCGACAGGCCGGCCGCGACCAGGAACAGCGAAGACGCGCTCGCCAGGCCGGTCAGGATCTGGGCGACGAGAAAACTCATGGGCGAGGGAGCTTATACCAACCACCGCTGATATTGACCCGTTTCATGGCGGCGAATGGGTCGTCCGGGCGGGCGCGGCGCCCCGGGGCGGTCGCCGCGTTCGCGGGGCACCGGGCCGCGAAGCCTGCACGATCCGGGTTTGTGCTTCGATTTCCTAGACCCGCCGTCGTCGTGCGGGGAAGCGCCGGCCAAGGGCTTGGAAGAGTTTCGACCGTGCCGAGGTTAGGCCCCGGAGACAGCGGGGAGGGCCTTGCCGCCCGCCCCGCTGTTTCTCGTCGATCCGGACCGGCTTCTGCTGCGCGCCACGGGCCCGGAGGTCCCCGGCGTGATCGTGCTCGATACGGACCTGCGAATCGCGGAGGTCTTTCCGGGCAATGCGTTCGAGGACGCGCTGGCCGCGTGTACCCGCCTCAGCGTACGGCACCCACCGTCCTGCGCGCGCAGGCGCCGGCGCACATCGTGCACGGCGTGCTCGAGCCGGAGCTTTGTCGCGAGCTCATCCGGTACTGGGAGGCCGGCCAAAAGATGTCGGACGTGGTCGCCGTGTCTCTTCCCTCAAAACTGCACGCGATGCCCGACCTGAAGAAGCGCACGGACGTATCCGTGTCCGAATCTGGCCTGAAAGAGGCGTTGCAGACGCGGATCAAACGGCGGCTCGTACCGGAAATCTCCAAGGTATTCAACTACAGGGTGACGAACTTCGAAGGCGTACGCATCTGATGCTACGACGGCGCGCAAGGCGGCTACTTCCGCCGGCACCGGGACAACACCACGCCGCAGACCTCGGGCCGCCGGTTCGCGGTTTCGATCAATCTGAACACCGGGGAGTACGAGGGCGGGCAGCTCCGCTTCCCGGAATACAGCCGCGCGCTCTACGAGCCCGATACGGGCGGCGCGGTGATTTTTTCCTGCTCGCTGCTGCACGAAGCCCTGCCGGTCACCGCCGGCCGGCGCTTCGGGGCGTTCACGTTCGCGTATGAGGCGGTTGGCGCCGCCGTCCGATAGGAGACGCCTAGGAGACGCCTAGGAGACGCCCGGGGCGCCGCTACTCGGTGGGGCGCCGAGCCGGGCCCGGGGTTCGTCAACTTCGCGGCCAGGGCTGCTCTTTCCCTCGGCGCGCGCCGAACGCTCAGGCATGGCGGCGCACGGCGCGCTCCAGGAAGACGTAGGGCACCTTTCCCACCAGGCGCTCGACGCACTCGCCCGCCTTGAAGACAAGCAGCGTGGGAACGCCCGAAACGCCTAGATCATCGGCAAAGGCCCCGTTTTTTTCCACGTCGATCTTCACGACCTGCACCTGCGGATGCCGACCGGCCAGCTCCTCCAGCATGGGCTTCACCGCGCGACAGGGGCCGCACCAGGATGCCCAGAAGTCGACGAGCACCAGCGGTTCGTTCCGGATCACGTCGCGGCAGCCCTCGGCGTCGAGGTCCCGAAGGTTGCGCAGCGCGCTCTCGGCCAACGGGCCTACTCCGCCGCCACCCGGGCCTCATCCAGCGGATAGGTCATTCCCTTCGGGTACTTGCTCTCTGGGGCGCTGTCGAGCCGCATGGTGATGTTGAACTTGTTGCCGAAGTTGAAGACGCTGCAGGCGAAGACGAGCTCGACGATTTCCTCCTCCGAGAACTCGGCCTTGAGCGCCTCGTAGAAGGCCTCGGGAATGTAGTTGGGGTCGCCCGCCATGTACTCGGCCAGCTTGACGCCGAGGTATTCGCGCCGGGTGAGACCTTCCGCGTCGATCTCCCCGAACACCGCGCCTTCCTTGGGACGGACTTCATCGCGAATGCCGGCGGCGCGCACCGTTGCGCAATAGGAGCAGCGATTGATCTCGCCCGTCTTCAGGCGCATCAGCTCGAACATGTGCGCCGGAAGACGCCCCGCCATGAAAAAGGCCTCGAACACCGGAACGATGGCCTTCAACAAGGCCGGTTGACGCCCGATGACGCCGAACATCGCCGAGTCGTTCCACCAACCGTCGACGGCGTCCTGCAACAGCTTGTTCACATCGGCATCCGGCCCCTGGCCGGGCCTGATCGGTTCGATGACGGACGGCATCAGAACCTCCCCTGTTCTTGATGGTGAATGAAGGTTTCGTTGGTCTCGATTCGCGTGCTGCCCTCGGCCCGCACGCACAGACTGAGCAGCCTGCGCTCGGGCGCGAGGCAACGGCGATCGCGCCTAGGAGCTTATGGGCTGAGGAACAACCCGTAAAGCGTTCCGTCGGACATCGTTGGGCGACGGGGCCGCGAACCGACACTTCCCAGGGATCGAATGGCCGTCCCCGACCGCGCCCCGGTAATCGAACTCACCGCTGTGACCGAATTTCGTCGATCGGAGCGCCGCTATTGCGCCGGCCGCATCTTCCTGACCTCCGCCTCCGGCGGCAGGTAGTCCGCGCCGTCGCCGTAGCGCCAGTCGCGCATGCCGCCCATCCCGTCCACCGTCGTGGTGCGGCCGACGAACGTGCCCATGGTCGACTGGTGGTCGGCGGCCCGGTAGGTGATGGGGCCGAACGGCGTGTCGATCCGCAAGCCCCGCATGGCCTCGATCAGGGCCTCGGTATCGGTCGAGCCGGCTTTCTCGATGGCAGCGGCGATCGACTTCAGGGTGACGTAGCCGACCACGGAGCCCATACGCGGCGTTTCCTCGAAGCGGGCCCGGTAGGCCGCCACGAAGCGCTTGTGCGCGGGCGTGTCGATCTCCCGCCAGGGGTAACCGGTGACGATCCAGCCTTCCGGCACCTCGCCTTCCAGAGGCCGCATCCATTCCGGCTCGCCGGTGAGCAGGCTGACCACCTCGCGCCCCTCGAACAGGCCGCGCAGGGTCCCTTCGCGGACGAATTCCACGAGGTCGCTGCCGAAGGTGACGTTGAAGATGGCGTCCGGGCGGCCGAGCGCGAGGGCCTGGACCGTGGGGCCGGCGTCCATCTTGAACAGGGCCGGCCATTGCTCGGCGACGAAGACGACATCGGGGCGCTTCTCCGACAGCAGCTTCTTGAACGCCTTGACCGCCGACTGGCCGTACTCGTAGTTGGGGGCCAGCGTGGCCCAGCGCTTGGCCGGCAGCTTCGCGGCCTCCTCGGCCAGCATGGCCGCCTGCACGTAGGTTCCCGGGCGCAGGCGGAAGGTGTAGCGATTGCCCTTGGACCAGGCGATGGCGTCGGTCAGCGGCTCGGCCGCCAGGAACAGGATCTTCTTCTGCCGCGCGAAGTCCGAGACCGCCAGGCCGACGTGGGACAGCAGCGTGCCCATGAGGACCTGCACCTTCTCCCGGCTGACCAGCTCGTTGACCACCGTGACCGCGTCGCCCGGCTTGCCGCCGTCGTCGCGGCTGATCACCTCGAGCGGCCGGCCGAGCACGCCGCCGGCCCCGTTGATCTCCTCGAGCGCGAGCCGCCAGCCGTTGCGGTAGGGTAGGGAGAAGGCCGGCAGGCTGGTATAGCTGTTCAGGTCGCCGATTCGGATCGGCTCCGCCGCCTGCGACGGGGCCAGGAGGGCGCGGGCGGCCAGGAGGACCGTGCTCAAGGCAATGATGACTCGGTGCGCGATCATGGCTCTGTTCCTTGAACGGGCGCCCCTGTGCGGCGCAGGGCGCGGGTCGTGCGCGAGCATGCGGCGCGCGCCGGCGGGCGTCAAGACGAGGCGCGGCGGCGTGCGTTGCCATTGCCCCGGCGGTGCGCTAAGTAAGCCCCTAAGGGAGAAAGGGGATTGAGGCCGATCACCGCTTGAGCGCCGGTCCCGCCGACACAGATAGGTTCATGCCCCTCAGCATCGCCATCATCGGCGCCGGTCCGAGCGGCTTCTACACCGCGGCCGCTCTCGTCAAATCGGGCCTCGACTGCCGCATCGACATCCTCGAGTCGCTGCCAACCCCCTACGGCCTGATCCGCGGCGGCGTCGCGCCCGACCACCAGAGCACGAAGGGCGTCTCGCGCTCGTTCGGGCGCACGGCGCTGGAGCCGCAGGTCGGCTATTACGGCAACGTGGAGCTCGGCCGGAATCTCTCCGTGGCCGAATTGGGGCAGATCTACGACGCGGTCGTGCTTGCCATCGGCGCGCCGGTCGACCGCAGTCTCGACATCCCCGGCGGCGACAAGCACGGCGCCTACGGCGCGGCCGCCTTCGTCGGCTGGTACAACGGCCATCCGGATTTCTGCGACCTCGATCCCGACCTGCGGACCCCGTCGGTGTGCGTGATCGGCAACGGCAACGTGGCCGTGGACGTGGCCCGCGTCCTGGTCAAGACCCCGGCCGAGATGGCGACCAGCGATCTGCCGGACTACGCCGCCAAGGCGATCCACGGCGCGCCGATTACCGACGTCTACCTGATCGGGCGGCGCGGGCCGGCGGAGGCCAAGTTCACCAACAAGGAACTGAGCGAGCTGGGCGAGCTCGAGGAGTGCGTGCCCCTGGTCGATCTCGCGCAGCTGCCCGAGGCGATCTGCGGTGAGATGTCCGACCGGGACCGGCGCCTCAAAGAAAAGAACCTGGCCACGCTGCGCGCCTTCGCGCGGCGCCGGCCGGAGGAGAAGCGCAAGCGCCTCCATTTCGTCTTCTACGCCAAGCCCGTCGAGGTTCTGGGCGGCGACCGGGTGGAGGGGCTGCGCCTGGAACGCACGCGGGTCGAGGCCGGCCGGGCCGTCGGCACCGGGGAGACGTTCGACATCCCCTGCGGTCTCGTCGTCTCGGCCATCGGCTATCGCATGCATCCGCTCCAAGGCGTGCCGGTCGACGAGCGCACCGGCGTCGTGCGCAATCGCGACGGCCGCGTCGCCGAGGGGCTCTACGTGGTCGGCTGGGCCAAGCGCGGCCCCACGGGGGTCATCGGCACCAACAAGTCCGACGGCGACGTCGTCGCCGCGCAGATCCGGGCCGACATCCCCGAAGGGCGCAAACCGGGCCGGCCGGCCCTCGAGCGCCTGCTGCGCGAGCGCGCCGTGCGCTGGGTTTCCTTCGCCGAGTGGCAGCGCATCGAGGCCGCCGAGGTCGCCGCCGCCCCGCCCGGGGCGCCGCGGCGTAAATTGATACGGATCAACGACATGCTCGCCGTGCTTGGCGAAAATGCGTTATCGTCACAAAGATGTGAGCGGACGTGACGCGACGTGGGCGAAAAACGTGAAAGATTTGGCCGGCCGGGTCGTCGCCTAGTCGGGAAAGCCCCCAAATATTGCGGGGATGAACCATTTGGTTGCGCGTAGTAATAAACATGTGCCTCATCGAGATCAAGGGATGGGACACGCAGGCATGACCGAGGGCGCGCTTTGGGGACTCGGACCGCAGGCCCGGCCGCGTCTCTAGGCCGGCCCCTCCCAAGTAAGGATTTGAACAAATGGAAGGATCTGCCGCCCTGGAGGGCGCGCGAACGCCTCGTCGGGAGCTGGAATCCGCCGTCGTGCGCTTCGCCGGCGACTCCGGCGACGGCATGCAGCTCACCGGCAGCCGCTTCACGCTGGCCACCGCCCTAGCCGGCAACGACCTGGCAACGTTTCCGGACTTTCCCGCCGAAATTCGCGCGCCGGCGGGCACCACCTTCGGCGTGTCGGCCTTCCAGATCAATTTCGGCGCCGGCGACATCAAGACCGCCGGCGACGTCGTCGACGTTCTGGTGGCGATGAACCCGGCCGCCCTCAAGGTCAACCTGGGCGACGTCAAATCCGGCGGCCTGCTCATCGTCGACATCGGTTCGTTCACCGAGAAGAATCTGCGCAAGGCCGGCTATGAGGAAGACCCGCTGGTGGACGAGAGCCTCGCCGACTACCGCGTCGTCGAGATCGACATGTCGCAGCGCACGCTGGACGCGCTCAAGGATATCGGCCTGTCCAAGAAGGAGGCCCTGCGCTGCAAGAACATGTGGGCGCTTGGGCTGATCTATTGGCTGTTCGATCGCGACCGGCAGGCCACGCTCGACTGGCTGGCGGAGCGGTTCGCCGACTACCCGGAGGTCGCGGCGGGCAACATTGCGGCGATCAACGCCGGACACGCCTTCGGCGAGACGGCCGAGCTCTCGGCCGAGCTGGGCGCCTTTACGGTGCCCCCGGCGCACCTCCGGCCCGGCCTCTACCGCAACGTGACCGGGACCGAGGCGCTCGCCTGGGGCCTGGTCGCGGGCGCCTCGCTGGCCGGTCTGAAGCTCGTCTTCTGCTCATACCCGATCACGCCGGCCTCCGGCTTGCTGCATACCCTGGCGGGGCTCAAGGACTACGGCGTCGTCACCTTCCAGGCCGAGGACGAGATCGCCGCGGCGTGCTCCGCGATCGGCGCGTCCTACGCCGGCGCCCTGGGCGTGACCTCGAGCTCCGGTCCCGGCATGGCGCTCAAGACCGAGGCGCTCGGTCTGGCGATCGCCACCGAGCTTCCGCTGGTGGTCGTCAACTCGCAGCGCGCCGGGCCTTCGACGGGCATGCCGACCAAGACCGAGCAATCGGACCTCTATCAGGCCGTGTTCGGGCGCAACGCCGACAGCCCGCTCGTGGTCCTGGCGGCCCGGTCGCCGGCCGACTGCTTCGATTGCGCGATCGAGGCCGTGCGTCTGGCGATCAAGTACATGACCCCGGTGATCCTGCTGAGCGACGGCTATCTCGCCCACGCCTCGGAGCCCTGGGCCGTGCCCGACGCCGCGCGGCTGCCGCGCTTCCCGGTCGAGTTCCGCACCGATCCGGCCGGATTCCATCCTTACGTGCGCGACGACAAGACGCTGGCCCGGCCCTGGGCGGTGCCCGGCGCGGCGGGCCTCGAGCACCGCATCGGCGGGCTGGAGAAGGACGCCGACAGCGGAAACATTTCCTACGATCCGGCCAACCACCAGCGCATGACCGACCTGCGCGCCGCCAGGATCGCCGGCGTCGCCAACGACATTCCGCTGCAGAAGTTCGATCAGGACCCGCAGGAGGGCGGTCTGGTCGTGGTCGGCTGGGGCTCCACATACGGGCCGATCAGCCGCGCGGTATCCGACCTGCGCGCCGAGGGCCTGCCGGTCTCGCACATCCATCTGCGCTATCTTTGCCCGCTACCCAGGAACCTTGGCGACCTGCTGGCACGTTTCGACCGGATCCTGGTCCCCGAAATGAACAAGGGTCAGCTCCTGACGCTCTTGCGCAGCGAGTACCTGGTGCCGGCCGAGGGCCTCAATAAGGTGACCGGCAAGCCGTTCCTGATCGCCGAGATCGAAGCGGCGATCCACGCCCGATTGGAGAGCTGACATGAACGTGGCAGTCCCCGTGGAGAAGCCGAGCCCGAAGATCTACGCCTCCGACCAGGAGGTGCGATGGTGCCCGGGGTGTGGCGATTACGCGATCCTCAAGGCGGTCGAGCGGGCGCTCGCCGAAATCGAGGCGGCGCCCGAGAAGACGGTTTTCGTCTCGGGGATCGGCTGCGCCGCGCGCTTCCCGTATTACGTATCGACCTACGGCTTCCACGGTATCCACGGTCGGGCGCCGGCGATCGCGACCGGGATCAAACTGGCCAATCCCGACCTGGACGTGTGGGTCGTGACGGGCGACGGCGACGGCCTGTCCATCGGCGGGAACCACTTGCTGCACGTCCTGCGTCGCAACGTGGACCTGCAAGTCCTGCTGTTCGACAACGAGGTCTACGGCCTGACCAAGGGGCAGTACTCGCCGACCTCCCGCAAGGGCACGATTTCGCCCTCCACGCCGACGGGGTCGGTCGAATCGCCGCTGTCGGCGACGGAATTCGCCCTTGGCGCCGGGGCGCGTTTCGTCGCCCGCTCCGTCGATACCCTGCAGAAGCACCTGCCCGAGGTCCTGGTCCGGGCCTACCGGCACAAGGGCGCCTCCTTCGTCGAGATATTCCAGAACTGCATCGTCTACAACGACGGCGTCTTTGCCGAGTTCACCGACCGCGCGGTGGCTGCCGACGCGCAGATCCATGTCGAGCACGGCAAGCCGCTTATCTTCGGGCGCGACAACGACAAGGCGCTGTGTTTGAAGCCCGGCGCATGGGAGCTCGAGGTCGTGCGCTTGGGCGAGGGCGGCGTGAGCCGGGAGGACCTGCTGCTCCACGACGAGACCAACTGGGAGCTGGCCACCATGCTGGCCGCCATGGAGCCGCCGATGCCGGTGGCCCTGGGGGTGCTGTACTGCAACCCGGCGCCCAGCTACGAGCGGCTGATCGCCGAGCAGGTGAGCGAGGCCGAGGCGGGCGCCGAGCGGAAGGGCACGAAGGGCGACCTCGACGCGCTCCTGCGCCGGGGCACCACCTGGACCGTAGGCGACTAGAGCAGACCCGGTTCGATGAATCGCCTTCGGGCGATTCATCGAACCGGATCTGCTCCAACTGTAAGGGATAGAGCGGATTCACGCGATTGATTGGAGCCGCGAAGCGGTTCCAATCAATCACGATCCGCTCTAGAACCGCCGGGAACGAGTTCCGAGTTCGTCCTGGCGCGCCGGGTCGCCTCAGCGACGACGCCCGCGGCCCCTTCAGACGATCCGCTTCAGCAGGTTGCGCAGCTGTTCCTGCTCGTTGGGCGCGAGCGGGGCGAGGATTCGGGTGGTCGCGGCCTCGATTCCGCCCGCCAGCCCGTCGATCATCGTCTTGCCGGCCGGCGTCAGCCGAAGGATCATGCGCCGCCGGTCGGTTGGGTCGGGCAGGCGCTCGATGAAGCCGCGGTCATGCAGACGCCGCATGACGCCCTGGATGGTCGCCGGATCCATGGCGGACAGCCGGCCGAGAAGGTTCTGCGAGAGCTGGCCCTTCTCGCGCAGCCGTGCCATGGCGAAGAACTGGGCCGGCGTGATCTGGTAGTCCGATAGAACCGAATTGAACGTGGCCGAGGCCCGTTGGTGGGCGCGGCGGATCAGATGGGCGATCTGCTCGTCGAGCACGAACCCGTTGTACCCGTTCTCGGCGTATCCGCTCGAGCCGGCCAGGTCCGATGGTTGGGCGGAACGGGCCAGTTTTTCATCGATGACCGACTCACGAGGCGAAACAGCAATCTTAGATCGCGTTTTTTTTGGCATGTCGGGTTTGTTTCACTGCAATTGGTACCTTTCTCACACCGGTCGGCGTGAGGCCGCGCGGAGATTAGCGTGCGACCCGGCCGCCGTCCATAACTGATACATAGCGTAATTCGGGTGTTCGCTCTCCCGGGCCTACGACGCGGGGACGCGGGTACGCGGCCCAATGGGCAAGCAGGGAGAGTGACCACCGGAATTACGCTATGTATGAGCGCAGGCGAGCAGCTCGATGTCTTCGCCGGCCCGCGTCGCCTGGGCGAACCAGCCGCTTTCGACGAGCTCGTAAACGGCGGCGATGTCCGGGGCGAGCGCCCGGTCTTGCTCGAGGAACGCGGCGCGCGCGCGCAACGCCGCCATGACGTCCTGCAGGCGCGGACTGGTCTTGAGCGGGCGCCGCAGGTCGATGCCTTGGGCCGCGGCAAGCAGCTCGATGGCGACGATGTGACCGCAATTCCAGGCGATCTCGCCAAGCCGCCGCGCCGCGTGCGCGGCCATAGAGACGTGATCCTCCTGGTTGGCCGAGGTCGGTAGGCTGTCGACGCTGGCTGGATGCGCCAGGGCCTTGTTCTCGCTGGCGAGCGCCGCGGCGGTGACCTGGGCGATCATGAAGCCGGAATTTAGCCCCGGCTCGGCCACCAGGAAGGCGGGCAGGGCGCTCATGTGCGCGTCGGTGAGCAGGGCGATGCGGCGCTCGGCCAGCGCGCCGACTTCGCACAGCGCCATCGCGATCATGTCCGCGGCCATGGCGACCGGCTCGGCGTGGAAGTTGCCGCCGGACAGAATCTCGTCCGCGTCCGGGAAGACCAGCGGGTTGTCCGACACCGCGTTGGCCTCGCGCACCAGCATGGCCGCCGCGCTCGCGAGAACGTCGAGGGCCGCGCCCATCACCTGCGGCTGGCAGCGCAGCGAGTAGGGGTCCTGGACCCGATCGCATTCCAGGTGCGAGTCGCGGATCTCGCTTCCCGCAACCAGGCCGGCGAGGACGCGGGCGACCGCCGTCTGACCCGGTTGGCCGCGCACCGCGTGGATGCGCGCGTCGAACGGCGTGTCGCTGCCGAGCATGGCGTCCACGCTCAGCGCGCCGGCCGCCAGCGCCGCGGCGAACACGTCGAGCCCGGCGAACAGGCCGTCCAGCGCCAGCGCCGTGGACACCTGGGTTCCGTTGAGCAGCGCCAAGCCCTCCTTGGCGCCGAACTCGAGCGGCGCGAGGCCGAGGCGGCGCAGTGCCTCGCGCGCCGGCACGCGCGCCCCGGCCAACTCGACCTCGCCCTCGCCGAGCAGCACCGCGGAGAGATGGGCGAGCGGCGCCAAGTCGCCGGAGGCCCCGGCCGAGCCCTTGGCCGGAACGACCGGCAGCGCCCCGGCGTTCAACAAGGCGAGCAGGGCGTCGATCACCGCGCGGCGCGCGCCGGAATGGCCGCGGGCCAGCGCATTGGCCTTCAGGGCGAGCACGAGGCGCACCACGCGCTCGGGCAGCGGCGCGCCGACGCCGCCGCAGTGCGACAGCACCAGGCGGCGCTGCAGCTCGCCGAGGCGCTCGGCGGCGATCGTGGTGCGCGCCAGGCTGCCGAAGCCCGTGTTGACGCCGTAGACCGTGCGCCCCTCGCGCAGGACCTTCGCCACGGTCTCCGCCGCCGCGTCGATCCGCGGGGCGCACGCCGGGTCGAGGACGATCGGCCGGGGCTCGCGCCACAGGGCGCGCAGATCGGCAAGGGTCAGGCTGCCGGGAACGAGCGTGAACGGGGAAACGTCGGGCATGGATCGCGCCGTGCGGTGGTCGAGGGCGGGCGAGCCCGCTGTTTAGCACCGATCGGGGGCGGCCGAAAGCACGGCCCCGGGGTGTACTTTCACGGCCACGAACGCGCGCATTAATTGATCAGGATCAATGCGGACTCCGGACCGCGCGAAATATTTTTTCACTTCGGTCGCGATGCCGTTCGGGGGTTTGCACAATGGATGCTGGGCAAACGAAGGCCGCGCACCACGGGGCCGGCGGTGCGAAGCTCTCTGTTCCGCCGCTCGATCCAACAGAGTTTGGGTCGCCGATCGATTTCCTCTCCGCCGAGCACGAGCGTCAGCTCGCCGTGTGCGACGTGCTCGACCGCCTGGTGCATAACCCCCGGCATGGCACCGACGCGGCCGTGCTGGAGGCGGTGCGCAGATACCTCGTTCGGGACCTGCCTTTGCATGTCGCCGACGAGGAGGAAGACCTGTTCCCGCTGCTGCGGCGCCGGTGCCCGAAGAGCGACGACATCGAGGAGATCTTCGAGCTCCTGCAACGGGAGCACGAGATGGATCAGACCCTGTACCAGGAATTGATCCGCAACCTGGAAGCGCTGATTGCCGGCCATGCGTTCGCCGACCCGGCGCAGTTCATGATGAACACCTTCGTCTTCAGCGAGACGCAGCGCCGCCATCTGGCCTGGGAGAACTCGGTCATCCTGCCGCGCGCCGACCGGCATCTGACCGAGGAGGATTGCGCCGAGCTCGGCCGGCGCATGGCCGCCCGCCGCGGCATCGCCTGCGGCAAGTGACCAGGCGCCGCCGCGCGGGTCCATCGCGACCCGGCCGGCGGGAGATATCCGCTCACCGGCCGATCCGTCCATTCCGTCCGCCACGACGCGCGCCGGCCGGGTTCGCGCGCCGTCATCACGAACCCGTGAGCGGGCCTCACGGCCGGTCAACCTCGCGCGAGCAGTGACGGCCGTCACATCCGATCGAGCCGCGTTTAACCAAATTGAGAGTCGGTAAGCGGCCCGTCCGGGCAGCCGGGCGGGCGGCGAAGCGAGCCAAGAGATTCTTGGCGCCGAGCGAAAGGAGCGAGCCATGTTGAACCAAAGCATCCTCGGCCAAAGCCCGAAGGCGGCGGCGTTCAGGATCTTCGGCGCGGTCGCCCTGGCTCTGGCCCTGCTGCTCAACGCCGGAACGGCGGCCAGGGCGCAGTCCGTCTGCACGACGCACTCGGCGATGGCCGAGCAGCTCAAGAGCAAGTACGCCGAGAACCGGATCGCCGTGGCGCTGACCAGCAAGGGCAGCCTGGTGGAAGTGTTCTCCAGCGCCGACGGGGCCACCTGGACCGTGGTGGTTACCCTGATCGACGGCCGCAGCTGCATTCTGATCGCCGGCGAGGACTGGCAGGACGCCCGCCGGGTGGCGCAGGGACCGCAGGTCTGAGCCGGCCCGCGCACGAACGCGAGACGCGACGGAGGAGCGGTGGGATGCAACCGACCTGGAACGATCGAGAATCCCGGCCGGACGACCGCGACGGCCTGGGCGAGCTGGCCGAGGCCCTGGTCGAGACCCTGGGCTTCGAGGGCGCGGTGCGCGCCTGCCGGGCCAACGTGTGGGACGGCGTGCTCGCGTCGGTGATGGCGCGCCAAGCCATGGCCGCCGGCGGCGACCCGTAGACCCGCTCGGCGCGTGGAATCGGACCCCGGCGCGTCCCGGTCGGGGCCCGGTCGCCATCCGAGAATAATTCACGTCGTATGCGGGACACCGCGCCCGCGTCGTTCCTGGAAGACTACCCCACGGCTTTCTTGCGCTTCGGGCGGCGCCGACGGCGCGCGTCCCGGGCCGGCGTCTTTGGTGGTGGTTCATCATGGCCCGCGAGAAGCGTCGACACGCGGCACGGCGGCGCGACGGCGCGGCGATCCCCCAGTTGCCGTGGCGGGCGGTGACCAATCCCTACAAGCCGCTCGAGGTGCTGAGCGCCGATCAGGTCGAGGAGATCCACGAGGCCTCGCTGCGGATCCTCGAGGAGATCGGCATCGAGTTCCTGAGCGACGGCGCGCTCGACCTGCTCGAAAAGTCCGGCGCCGCGGTCGATCGGGACACCGGAATCGTGCGCTTCGAGCGCGGGCTTATCGCGGAGTCGGTGGCCAAGGCGCCGTCCAGCGTGACGCTCACCCCGCGCAACTCCGAGCGCCGCATCACCCTGGGCGGCAACCACGTCAATTTCTCCCTCGTCGGCGGCCCGCCCAACGTGCACGACCGCGAGCGCGGGCGGCGCGCGGGCAACTACGCCGACTACTGCGACCTGCTGCGCCTGACCCAGAGCCTCAACATCATTCACTGCATCGGCAACCAGCCGGTCGCCCCAATCGAGCTGCCGGCCGAGAGCCGCCACCTCGACTGCTACCGCGCCAACGTCATCTACACCGACCGGGTGTATCACTGTACGGCGATCGGCGCCGAGCGGGCGCTCGACGGGATCGACGTGGCCGCCATCGCGCGCGGCCAAACGCGCGAGGACCTGATCTCCTCGCCCGCCGTATTGACCAACATCAACGCCAATTCGCCGCGCCGTTTCGATGGCCCCATGGCCGAAGGCCTCATGGCCATGGCGCGCTGGAGCCAGGCGGTCGTGGTCACGCCGTTCACGCTCATGGGCGCGATGACGCCCGTCACCCTGCCGGCCGCGCTCGCCCAGCAGAACGCGGAAGCGCTGGCCGGGATCGCGCTCGCCCAGATGGTCCGGCCGGGCACGCCGGTCGTCTACGGCGCGTTCACCTCGAACGTGGATATGCGGTCGGGCGCGCCCGCCTTCGGCACCCCGGAGAACGCCAAGGCCACGCTCGCCGGCGGCCAGCTCGCCCGGCGCCACGGTCTTCCCTACCGCTCGAGCAACGCCAGCGCCAGCAACGTGGTCGACGCCCAGGCGGCCTACGAGTCGCAGATGTCGCTGTGGGCCGCGGTGATGGGACGCGCCAACATCGTGTATCATGGCGCCGGCTGGATGGAGGGGGGCCTCACCGCCTCGTTCGAGAAGGTCGTGCTGGACGCCGAGATGCTGCAGATGATGGCCGAGCTGCTGCGGCCGCTGGCGGTCGATGACGAGGCCCTCGGCCTGGAGGCGATCCGCGAGGTCGGCCCGGGCGGCCACTTCTTCGGCGCGACGCACACGCTGGCGCGTTACGAGACGGCGTTCTACCGGCCGATGCTCGCCGACTGGCGCAACTTCGAGGCCTGGCGGCAGGCGGGCGCGCGGAGCGCGACCGAACGCGCCACGACGATCTGGAAAGCGCTGCTCGCCGCCTACGAGGCGCCGCCGCTCGACCCGGCCATCGCCGAAAGGCTCGATGCCTTCGTCGCGCGGCGCAAGGAGGAGATCGGCCGCCGGGCGCCGTGAGTGGTCCTGCGCGCACGTCGCGCGTCGCGACGCCGGGACGGCGCCGCCGTGGCGGACTATGGTGGATCGTCGACACGGGCTATCTTGGGCAGGGGAGGGGCGCCATGATCGCAGTCATCTTCGAAGTCGTCGTCGATCCGCAGAAGGGCCAGCGCTACTTCGACCTGGCCGCCGCGCTGCGCCCGGAGCTGGAGCGGGCCGACGGCTTCATCTCGGTCGAGCGGTTCCAGAGCCTGACCACGGAGAACAAGTACGTTTCGCTGTCGTTCTGGCGCGACCGCGCGGCGGTCGAGGCCTGGTACCGGCACCCGGACCACGGCGCGGCGCAGAGGCAGGGGCGACAGGGGATCTTCCGGGACTACCGGATCCGCGTCGCCGAGGTGTTCCGGGACTATGACCTGGCGGCCGGCCGCCCGGCGGCGTGACCCCTTGGGGCGGCGCCGCCCCGTCGCGCCGTCGCCGCACGCCATGGACTACCCGAGCGTCGAGGCGGGTTTGCGCGCAAGCGGGTTGATGGCCCGCGGCGGCTTCCACCCGGGAGCCGGCGACGGCGTTCCGCCGCTCGCCGACGGCCGGCCGGCGCGCACGCTGGTGCCGGTCGGCAATGCCGGGCCGCAGATGTGGCGCGCCTTCACCGCCGCGCCCGAGGCCGACGCCGCGGCCGACCCGCTCAACCGCTGGAGCCGACGGGTCTTGGACGAGCTGGCCGCGCGTTGGGGCGCCCGGGCCCTGTTCCCCTTCGGCGGGCCGCCCTACCTGCCGTTCGTCGCCTGGGCCAAGCGCGCCGAGGCGGTGGCCGAATCGCCGCTCGGCATGCTCATCCATCCCGACTACGGGCTGTGGCACGCCTACCGCGGCGCGCTCGCCTTTGCGGAGGTCCTTGACCTGCCGCCGCGGGACCAGCGGCCGCGGCCGTGCGACACTTGCGCGGACAGGCCGTGCCTGTCGGCCTGCCCGGTCGGTGCCTTCACCGGCGACGGCTACGACGTGGCGGCCTGCGTTAACCACATTTCGGCACTTGAGGGCGCAGACTGCGTGGATCTCGGGTGCCGCGCGCGCCGGGCCTGTCCGGTCGGGCGCGGGTACCGCTACGAGCCGGCGCGGGCGCGTTTCCACATGGCGGCGTTCCTGCGCGCCCAGCAACGGGACCCGGTGGCGCCATGACGAAGATCGTGGTCTTGGTGGACCATCCGGTCGGCAAGCGCGACGACCGGGCCTCGCGCCGGCTGGTCGAGCGCGGCTACCGCGTGGAGTGGGTCCGCCCGGCGGACGGGGAGCGCCTGCCCGAGCCGGGCCCGGAACACGCCGGGGCCATCGTCTACGGCGGCGCCGAGAGCGCCAACGACGACGCGGCCAAGCCCTACATCCGCGCCGAGCTCGACTGGATCGCGCGCTGGCTGGACAGCGGCAAGCCCTATCTCGGCTTCTGCCTGGGCGGGCAGCTCCTGGCGCGCGTGCTCGGCGCGGCGGTCCGCCCGCACCCCGAGGGCTTCTACGAGATCGGCTACGTCCCGGTCGCGCCCACCGCCGCGGCCGACGGGTTCTTGGGCGGGTTGCGGCACGTCTACCACTGGCACAAGGAAGGCTTCGAAGTGCCGGGCGGCGCAACGCTGCTCGCGACCGGCCCGACCTTTCCGAACCAGGCGTTCCGCGCCGGGCGCGACGCCTACGCCCTGCAGTTCCACCCGGAGGTGACGCTGGGGGTCATGACCCGCTGGATGGACGAGGCGGCGCACATGCTCGACAACCCCAACGCCCACCCGCGTGAACGTCAGCTCGCCGACGCCGCGAAGTACGACGCGCTCATGGCCGCCTGGCTCGACCGGTTCCTCAGACATTGGTTGAGTGATTCTGACTAAGTTGCTGGTAAATCGCGACTGATCACTGCCGCCTGTCGGCGCCCGCGGCCTGTCGAAGTGACCGTTCCTTAAAGTCTGGCCAATAAGCTGGGCCCGAGAGTCCGGCCGAAAAGCTGGGCCCGTGGGTCGTGCGGCAACGGGGTGGTTTTCATGGCGAGGGGCGAGACCGCGTCTCGACGCAGCGAGGTTTTCGTCGAGCCGCGGGCGAAGGCCGCCGTCGGGGTTCTGCGGCTTTACGCCGCGACCCTGTTCCTGAGCGCCTTGCTGTTGTTCTGGGTGCAACCGATGGTGGGCCGGATGGTGCTGCCCCTGCTGGGCGGCTCGTCCGCGGTGTGGACCGTGGCGATGGTCTTCTTCCAGGCGAGCCTGCTGGCCGGCTACGCTTTCGCCCACGCGAGCGTGCGGGCGCTGGGCGTTCGCGCGCAGGCGCTGATGCACCTCATCGTGCTCGTGCTCGCCCTTTTCACCCTGCCTTTCGGCCTGGGCGCGGCCGAGGCCCCGCCGAGCGAGTCGCCGCCGGTCTTCTGGATGTTCGCGCTGCTGGTCTCGATGGTCGGCCTGCCGTTCGTCGCCGTCTCGGCGACCGCCCCGGCCCTGCAGGCCTGGTTCGCCGGCAGCGGCCATCCGGCCGGACGCGATCCCTACTTCCTCTACGGCGCGAGCAACCTGGGCAGCCTGCTGGCGCTGCTCGGCTACCCGCTCGTGCTCGAGCCCCTGTTGCCAATGGGTTCCCAGACCTCGCTTTGGGCCACGGTCTATGCGGTGCTGGTCCTGCTCATCGGGCTGTGCGCGCTCGTCCTCGTGCACCGGACGGCGCGCACCGTCGCGCCCAAACCCGCCGCGGCCACGGCCGACGAGCCCGGGCCGACGACGTGGCGCCGGCGTCTGCGCTGGACGGCGCTGGCCTTCGTCCCGTCGAGCCTGCTGCTCGGCGTGACCGCACACATCACGACGGACGTGGCTGCGGTGCCGCTGCTCTGGGTCGTGCCGTTGGCGATCTATCTTCTGACCTTCGTGCTCGTCTTCGCGCGCCGCCCGCCGATCCGCCACGCCTGGATGGTGTGGCTGCAGCCCTTCGCCGTGATCCCGCTGACGGTGTTCTTTTGGATGCCGACGCCGGTGATCCTGGCCCTGCCGGTGCACTTGGCGGTCTTCTTCGTCCTCGCCATGGTGTGCCACGGCGAACTCGCGGCGCGGCGGCGGCCCGCCCCGCGCCTCCCCCCGGGCTCTCTCTGGCTGTCGATCGGCGGCGCGCTGGGCGGCGCCGTCAACGCGCTCGTCGCGCCCGTCGTCTTCGACGCGATCTACGAGTTCCCGCTGGCCCTCGCGGCGGCCTGCCTGCTCCGCCCGCGCGCGGAGACCACGGCGCACCGCGCCGGCCGATGGCTGGCCGGCGGCCTGGTTGCGGTATTGACGGGCCTCGTGTTCGTGCGCGCGGCGGGCGAGTTCGCGCCGAGCGGGTATGCCGCGCTCGATACCCTGATCGTGCTGCTGCCGGTGGCGCTCATCCTCTTCACGCTGCGGCACCGGCCGGTCGGTTTCGGGCTTGGGATGGCGCTTACGCTTCTCGTGCCCATGGCGCTGAACGGAGCCGGCGAGGTGGTGGCGCGCGAGCGCAGTTTCTATGGCGTCTACCGGGTCGAGCGCGATCCCTCGGGCCAATTCATGCTGCTGCGTCAAGGGACCACGCTGCACGGCGCCCAGCACCTCGACCCGAGCCGCCGCACCGAGCCGCTCACCTATTACCACCGGGGTTCGCCGGTGGGACAGATCCTGGAACGGCTGTTCGCCGACGGGCGGGTCGAGCGGGTCGGCGTCGTCGGGCTCGGTGCGGGCACGCTGGCCTGTTACCGCCGGCCGGGCCAGACATGGACCTTCTACGAGATCGATCCGGTGGTCGTGCGCCTGGCCAGCGACGGGCGCTTCTTCGACTACCTGCCGGTGTGCGCGCCCGAGGCCCAGGTCGTGCTGGGCGACGCGCGGCTATCGCTCGGCCGCGTCCGGCCGGGGCGCTTCGATCTCTTGATTCTGGACGCCTTCAGCTCCGATGCCATTCCCATGCATCTCATGACCCGCGAGGCGCTGGCCCTCTATCTCGACAAGCTGAGCGCCCGCGGCGTGCTGCTGTTCCAGGTCTCCAGCCGCACGCTCGAGCTGGCGCCGATCGTGGCGCGCCTGGCCGCGGACGCCGGCGTCGCGGCTTGGTACCAGTACCAGGTGCCGGAGCGCGAGGAGGACCGCAAAGGCTACAAGGTTGCCTCGCAATGGGTGGCGCTGACGCGTGCGGCGGCCGACCTCGGGTTCCTCGATGCCGATCCGCGCTGGCGGCGGCTCTCGGCCGAGCCCGGCACGCGGCCCTGGACCGACGCCTTTTCCAACATCCTCACGGCGATCCGCTGGTAGCGACGGATTTGACCCGGCGCCGGTGCGGCCATCGAAAGGTGCGCGCCGGGGTGGCCCCGAACTCGCGTCTGAAGACGGCGATGAAGGCGCTCGGGCCGTCGTGGCCGAGGTCGCGGGCGAACAGCCGGCACAGCGGGCGCGGGCTCGCCCCCGCGCTCCGCGCCCTGTTCACGGCGGGCCGGGCGGATAGAATCGTTTGGCCATGGGCGCGTGCGTTGACACGGCTCCGGGAACCGGCTCGAATGGCCGCAGAACCGTTGGCCCGGTACGCCCGGCCCACGTCGTGTCGGCATTGTGCGTCGGTTCGGTTTGAACAAGGGAGGTGAAACATGAAAAGCATACTCAAGGGTCTATTGCTGTCGGCCCTCGTCTGGGCCTTCGCCGTGGGCGCGGCCCAGGCGCAGAAGGAGGTCACCATCGGCTACCAGTTGGTCTACAACCCCTGGAAGGTGGCCATCGTCAACGGCGAGTTCGAGAAGGCGACCGGATACAAGATCAACTGGCGCAAGTTCGATTCGGGCGCCAAGGTGATCACCGCGATGGCCTCCGGCGACGTGCACATCGCGCTGTCGGGCTCGAGCCCGGCCGCCGCCGCGATCAGCCGCGGCGTGGACGTCGAACTGATCTGGATATTCGAGGACATCGCCTCGGCCGAGGCGCTGGTCGTGCGCGACGGCTCGGGAATCAACGCCCCGCAGGACCTCAAGGGTAAGACGCTCGGCGTCCCCTTCGCCTCGACCACGCACTTCCACACGCTCTTCGCGCTGGAGCAGTTTGGCATCAAGCCGACCGAGCTGAGGATCCTCAACATGCAGCCGCCGCAGATCGCCGCGGCGTGGGAGCGGGGCGACATCGACGCCGCCTTCGTCTGGGACCCGGCGCTCGGCAGGATCAAGAAGACCGGCAAGGTGCTGATCACCTCGGGCCTTCTGTCGAGCTGGGGCAAGGCGACCTTCGACGGCGCCATCGCCAACCGGAAATTCGCGGCCGAGAACCCGGACTTCATGTGCAGGTTCCTCAAGACGGTCGCCGCCGCGGACGCGTCCTACCGCGACAACCCGGCCGCCTGGACGCCCGATTCGGCCGAGGTCAAGGCGATCGTGAAACTGATCGGCGGCAATCCCGACGATGTGCCCGGCGTGCTTGCGCTCTACGACTTCCCGTCCCCTGAGGAGCAGGCCTCGGCCCGCTGGTTGGGCGGCGGCAAGGACGGCGGCGCGGCCCGGGCGCTTACGTTCACCGCCGAGTTCCTCAAGGCCGAAAAGAAGATCCCGGCCGTGCTCGACGACTACAGCAAGTTCGTCAACCCCAAATGGGTGCAGATGGTTCTGGACGGCAAGTGCTGAGCGGCTGAGGAACGAGCGACAACGGCAACGGTTCGGAGCGCCCCGGCCCGGCCGCCGCGCCGGGCCGGGGACCGCTCAGCCATCCGGGACAGATGGGTCATGAGTACGCTCGAGGTCAAAGGGGTCTCCGTCCATTATCCCACCCGTTCAGGCGTACCGGTTCACGCGCTGGAGAACGTTTCGTTGTGCATCCAGGGCCACGACTTCGTGGTGGCGCTGGGCGCCTCGGGCTGCGGGAAGACGACGCTGCTCAACCTCATGGCCGGCTTCATCGCGCCCACGACCGGCGAGATCCTGCTCGATAACGAACCGATCCGCGGCCCGGGCGCGGACCGCGGCGTCGTGTTCCAGAAACACGCGCTGCTTCCCTGGCTGAACGTCATCGAGAACACCGAGTTCGGCCTCAAGCTGCAGGGCGTCGGGAAACAGGATCGGCGCAGGACCGCCGCCGAGAACCTCAAGCTGGTGGAGCTTCAGGATTTCCACGACCACGCGATCTACCAGCTTTCCGGCGGCATGCAGCAGCGCGTGGGCATGGCCCGGGCCCTGACCAGCGACCCGCGCATCCTGCTCATGGACGAGCCGCTCGGCGCGCTCGACCAGCTCACCCGCGAGACGGTGCAGGAGATCATCCTCGACGTCTGGCACAAGACCGGGAAGATGTGCTTTTTCATCACCCACAGCGTCGAGGAAGCCTTGTTCATGGCGACCCGCCTCGTCGTCATGTCGCCGCGCCCGGGCCGGATCATCCACACCTACGACCTCGACTTCTCGCGCCGCTTCATCGAAACCCGGGACGCGCGGAAAATCAAATCAATGCCCGAGTTCATCCAGGTGCGCGAGGAGGTCCTCGGCATCATCCGGGGCGACGAATTGGCCCACGCCTAGGGAGGTCCGCCATGTCGATCGCCGAGTTCGTCAAGCAGCCCTCTTTCAAGAGTCTGTCCGGCCTGTTCGGAGGCGGTCCGGCCAAACCCGGCGACGCTTACGGCGCCCCCGGCACCGGCAGCAGCACCGGGATCGCGATCGTGACCACCGTCGGGCTGGTCTTCCTGTGGTGGTACGTGACCGGCCAGGGGTGGATCAAGCCGCTGTTCCTGCCCTCGCCGGAGGCGATCGCGGACAGGTTTGTCGAGGTGTGGCTCGAGGGTTTCAGCGGCGCGACGCTGTGGCAGCATACGCTGGCCAGCCTCCAGCGCGTCTTCGGCGCCTTTGTGCTGGCCTGCGTCACCGCCATCCCGATCGGCGTGGCCATGGGCATGAACCGGATCGTGCGCGGCATCTTCGACCCGCCGATCGAGTTCTACCGGCCGATCCCGCCGCTCGCCTACCTGCCGCTCGTGATCATCTGGGCGGGGATCGGCGAGACCGCCAAGATCCTGCTCATCTATCTCGCGATCTTCGCGCCCATGGCGCTGTCGGCGCGCGCCGGCGTGCGCTCGGTCTCGATCGAGCAGATCCACGCCGCCTACTCGCTGGGCGCGAGCCGGGCCCAGGTCGTGTCGCAGGTCGTGCTCAAGGCCGCCATGCCCGAGATCCTGACCGGCATGCGCATCGGCATCGGCTTCGGTTGGACCACGCTGGTGGCCGCCGAGATGGTGGCGGCCGAACAGGGCCTCGGCGTCATGGTGCTCAGCGCCGCCGAGTTCCTGGTCACCGACGTGGTGGTCACCGGGATCGTCATCATCGGCGTCATCGCCTACCTCTTCGACCTCCTCATGCGTCAGGTCGAGCGCTGGCTCGTGCCTTGGAAGGGGAAGGTTTGATACCGATGAGCGCCCGAGGCGACCCGGGCGCTCGTCGGGATCGGCGCGCCGGGTTGGCCCCGGGCGGCGGCGCGCAAACAAAGGACGAAATACCCGCGAGCGGATGGCTTCATCGGCTCGCGGGGTGAGTCGCACGCGGGCCGGGACACACGGGCCCGGCGCGGCCCGAAGCGGCAGAATTTCTTTCGACACGTGAGAAAAGGGCCCCGCCTACCTGGCAGGGCCCTCCGCACTCGGACCGGACAAGTACCTGTGCCGATCCGAGAGAGGCGAATTTGGAGGGCTACAAGCGCGGCCGCGCGGGGGCATGGCCGTGGGGCGTACCTGCCTGCCGTGGCCCCCGGGTGTCCGCAGACGCGTCGTTCCCCGCGCCGAACGTGGCGGGCGGCGCGGCCGCGGCAGTTGCGGAAGGCCCAATCCTCCTGACGGTGCCCCGTGGACGACGCATCTTTGTATCCTCCCTGTGTCCCGGACTTGACACCCGCGTTGGCCGTCCTGGCCGACGTAAGCTCGAGTGCTGTCCGAGTTGGCGTCCGATTTCCTTCGGACGCCTTTGAACTTAAGGGCGGACTTGCGGGGCCGAAGTGACGCGCGTCACAAAACCGTGAGCGTGACGTGTGACGGCGGTCACACGAACGTGATTTTGGCCGTCAAACGACCGGCGTGGTCGCTTGCGCCTTCGACCTGCTCATACGCCGGGTCGCGCGCCGACGCGCCTTGAAGGGGAAGGCGGAGGGCTGCGCCGTTCAACTCCACGGGAAGGGGCTGTGGCTGGTCGGGTGCAGCCTGCCTTCGGCGTAGCGGGAGAAGCGGAAGGGCTCCAAGAGCGCGCTCCGGCCGCCGGTCAGTTCCTCGGCGACCAGCTTGCCGACCCCGATCATCTTGTAGCCGTGGTTCGAATCCGCGATCACGGTGACGTTCTCGCGGAAGCGGTCGAAGACCGGGAAGCTGTCCGGCGTGAAGCAGCCGAGGCCGCCCGACGGCTCCTTCTTGTAGTGCTTGATCCGGCCCTCGAAGCGCTTCTGGCAGAAGGCGAGCGCCGAGCACCACATGTGGGCGAAGTTGTCGTCCACCACGAACTCCGGCGACTCGGGCCCGTAGGGGTCGACCGCCACCTCGTCGGCCGGCCGCTCGACCTTGACCGGCATGGCCCCGCCCTGCACGCCGCCGAAGTTGAAGTCCGGCTTGTAGTAGATGCCCCACATCCCCTCGGTGATCAGCGATCCGTCCACGTCGGAGTGGAGCGGGGCGTCGGTGTCCACGTGGATGACCGGGGCCATCCGGCCGTCATTGGTCTTCTGCAGCCCGGGGTCGACGCCGAGCGTGCCTTCCTCGAGCGCCCAGTAGCGCCACATGGGGATGCCCTCGTGCAAGCGCCCCTCGCGGTCCTTAATCGCGACCGTCTTGGGCAGCCCCAGCATGGTCCAGACCTGGTTGATCCAGGGCCCGACCGCGACCACCACCTGCTCGCACGCGATCACACCGCGGTCGGTCTCCACGGCGGCGATGGCCTCCGAGGTGTGCCCGGCGCGGAAGCCGGTGACCTTGACCCCGCCGAGGATGCGCGCGCCCAGGGTCTCGGCCTTGGTCGCCAAGCCGTAGATCGCGGCCGCGTTGTTGGCGTAGCCGCCCTTCTTCTCGTGCAGGACCGAGGTGATGCCCCTGGCCCGCCAGTCGTGGAACAGGCCCTTCATGTAGGCCATGGACTCCTTCCCGCCCTCGACGAACACGGAGTCGTAGCCGATCGCCTTCTGCTGCTCGTGGATGCTGGCCACGTCCGCGCGCATCGCCTCGGGCGAGATCTGCATGTAGCCCACCGGGTGGTAGCTGAAGGCCTCGGGGTCGCTTTCCCAGACCTCGACGCATTGGGCCATCAGCTCGCGCATCGCCGGCTGGTAATAGTTGTTGCGCACGACCCCGCAGGCGATACCGCTGGCGCCTGCCGCGATGCCGGTCTTGTCCACGACCAGGACGTCCGTGCCGCCGCGGCCCCTGGCCTCGAGCCTTTCGGCCAGGTGCCAGGCGGTGGACAGGCCGTGAACCCCGGCGCCGACGATCAGGTACTTGACGTGGGTGGGTATGGCCATGGTCCGGGTCTCCCGCGCGCCGGGGGGTGAGCGCGACGCGCGCACGATAGGGGTGCGGCGCGGCCGGGCGTAGCGCGCATGCGACCCCAACTGACGCCGATTCGACAGTGGATGGGTCCGCGCCGCCCGCTTTGACCCGCCGTCGCAACGCGTTACAAGTGCGGCCCATGGACGAACGGGAAGGGCGCGGCGGCCGTTGCTCGCCATGGGCGAAGCTCGGGACGCGTCGCGCGCGGAAAGGATGAACGAGATGCACAAGGACTGGGACAAGACCGCCAACGATCTCGGCGGCCTCATGGCCAAGGTCCGGAAGGGGGTTCCGGCGGTCGGCAAGGCCTTCGGCGAGCTCGCGACCGCGGCGACAAAGCCGGGCGCGCTCGACACCAAGACCAAGGAGCTGATCGCGCTCGCCATCGGCATCGCCGCTCGCTGCGACGGCTGTATCGCGTTCCACGTCCGCTCCGCGGTGCGGCAGGGCGCGACGCGCGAGGAGATCCTCGAGACGATCGGCACCGCCATCTACATGGGCGGCGGCCCGTCGATGGTCTACGGCGCCCAGGCGCTCGAGGCCTTCGAGCAGTTCGCCGCCCCGGCCTGAGGGCCGGTGTTGGTCGCCTTGCCCGGAGGTGCGGCCGGGTTCTATGGTCCGCCCGCGCCCAGCGACGCGCCGCGATGAGAGAGAAACCGCACGCATGAGCGAAACCTTCGACGCGGTCGTGGTCGGCGCCGGGGTGGTCGGCGCCTCGACCGCCTTCCATCTGGCCAGGCTCGGCGGGCTCAGGGTGTGCGTCGTCGAGCGCGGCCAGGCGTGCAGCGGGGGCACGGCGAAGTCCTGCGCCATCGTGCGCACGCACTATTCGGTGCCGAGCAACACCGCGCTCACCGTGCGCAGCCTGGAGATGTTCGCCGTCTTCCGGGACTGGCTCGAGGATCGGGAGGCCGAGGCCGGGTTCGTCGCGGCCGGGTATCTCATCCTGGCGCCCGAGGGCGATGTCAGCGACAAGATGCGCGCCAACCTGGCGCTGCAGTCGGATGCGGGGGCGGAGACCTTCGTGGTCTCCAAGGCGGAGGCGCGCGAGCGGCACCCGCTGCTCGACCTCGACGACGTGGCCCTCGTCGCCTACGAGCCCAGATCCGGCTATGCCGACCCGTACCTCGTCACGACGAGCTTCCTGCGCGCCGCGCGCGCGAAGGGCGCGGTGGTCAGGACCGAATGCCCGGTCCAGGCCCTGATCGTCGCCGGCGGGCGGGTCAAGGGCGTGCGCACGGCGCGGGGCGAGATTCACGCGGACATCGTGGTGGGCGCGATCGGGCCGTGGACGCGGGCGCTGAGCGACGGAATCGGGCTGGCGCTCCCACTGGAGGTCTCGCGCCACACGGTGCTGACCTTCCGCGCCGCCGCGCCCTACGCGCGTGCGCTGCCGGTGGTCAAGGACCTGACGAGCGACAACAAGATGTACTTCCGGCCCGCGACCGGCGGCGTCGTGCTGGTCGGCACCGGCGATTACGGCGATCCGGTCCCGGGTCCGGACGCGATGGACGAGAACGTGGCCGGCGACTTCGTTCTGCTCCAAGGCGGACAACTGGCCCGGCGCATGCCCAGCTTCGCCGAGGCCGCGCTGACCGCGAGCTGGGTCGGCGCCTACGACATCACGCCCGACTGGAACCCGGTGCTCGGGCCCGCGCCGGGGATCGAGGGGCTGACGCTCGCGTTCGGTTTCTCCGGCCACGGCTTCAAGCTGGCGCCCGCGGTCGGGCTCTGCCTGGCGCAGCAGGTCCTGGGCCGGGCCATGGACGTGGACCTGACGCCCTACCGCTTCGGGCGCTTCGCCGAGGGCAGGCTGCTCACCGGCGCCTACGGGCTCGGCTCGATCTCGTAGGGCGGCGGCGCCGCGTTCGGGCGCGCCGGGGCGGGAGCAAGGTCCGTCGCGCCGGGGGCGACCGGCCGCTCGAATCGCTCTATAAAGTGGAGTATGTTGACACAGGATGGCTGGGCCGGGACCGGGCGGACGCGGGCCATATCGGCATGTCCGCCGGAAAACGAGGCCAGCCGCGACGGTTTGAAGGAAAGGACCAGGATGGCTCGCAAACCCAACTACAAATTCGAACGCTCCGAGCGTGCACGCGCGAAGGCCGCGAAGAAAGCCGCGCGACTGGAGGCCAAGAAGGCGAAAGCGGAACAGCGCAAGGCGGAAACGGAAGGGGTCTCCCCCGTCCCGATGGGCGGCGACCCGGCGCCGGCCGATCGAGCTCCGCCCCATCAACCGCAAGGGACGCTTCCACAAACCACGCCTGTGGACGTGATGGATGACGACAAGGCGTTACCGGCAGCCCCACAGGCGCAGGCACAACGACCTCCGCAAGACCTGAACGATTCGTGAAAACCGTTGCCCGTGTCCCCGGGGCCAAACCGTTACCCATGCTCGCCGGTTGCTCAGCGTTCCCTCTCCGCTGGCGGGACAGGGACAGGGTGAGGGGGTAACGGGCCCTCGCCGGATGGCCGCGCGCTACAGGATCTGGCTCAGGAACTCCTTGGTGCGCGGGTCCTTGGCCTCGGAGAAGAAGGTCTTGGGCGGGCCGTGCTCGACGATGATCCCGCGGTCGGTGAAGTAGATGTGATCGGCGATTTCGCGGGCGAATCCCATTTCGTGGGTCACCAGGGCACACGTCATGCCCTCCTCGGCCAGCTCGCGGATGGTGAACAGGACCTCCTTGACGGTCTCCGGATCGAGCGCGGCGGTCACCTCGTCGAACAGCATGACGTGCGGGTTCATGGCGAGCGAGCGGGCGATCGCCACGCGCTGCTGCTGGCCCCCGGAGAGCTCGCCGGGATAGCCGTGCTCCTTGCCGTCCAGGCGCACCTTCTTGAGCAGGCCGTAGGCGCGCTCCTCGGCCTCTTTCTTGTCCTGCTTGAGCACGTGAATGGGCGCCATCATCACGTTCTCCAGCGCGGTCTTGTGCGGGAACAGGTTGTACTGCTGGAACACCATGCCGACCTTCTTCCTGAGTTCCAGCTTGTCGAGCTTGGGGTCGTGCACCTGTTGGCCTTCGACCGTAATCGAGCCGCTGTCGATCGGGGTGAGCGCATTGATGCAGCGGATGAGCGTCGACTTGCCCGAGCCCGACGGCCCGATGATGCAGATCACCTCGCGCTTCATGACGTCGAAAGAGACGCCCTTGAGGACCTCGAGGTCGCCGAAGGACTTATGCACCTGCTCGACGCTGACGATCGGTTGGTCCTCGGTCCAGGTCATCGCGAGTCCCCCTTCAGATCTTGACCGCGTACCTGCGCTCGAGCCGGATCGACCAGCGGGCGATGGGGTAGGTGTAGGCGAAGTAGATCAGCAGGAGGAACATGTAAAACGGCCAGATCAGCTCGGGCCGGTCGCCCTCGGCGTTCAGCGCCTGATTGGTGTGGGTCACGGATTCCTCGACCCCCATGATCGAACACAGCGGGGTCGCCATGGCAAGGATGCAGTACCAGTTGATCCAGGGCGGGATCATCCGCTTGATGCATTGCGGCAGGATGATCATCCGGATGGTCTGGCCGCGCGTGAAGGCCAGGCTTTCCGCCGACTCCCACTGCCCCGTCGGAATCGACCGCACGGCGCCGCGCACCACCTCCGAGATGTTGGCCATGATCGGAAGCGAGAAGCCGATCACCGCCTTCATCCAGTCCGGGATCGGGACCACGACAAAGCCGAAGTCGAGCTCGAAGGGGAACAGCAGCATGATGGCGAACAGCAGCACCAGCCACGGCGAGTTGCGGAAGA
>JBHHZJ010000009.1:0-58318 GCA_046758005.1 Kiloniellaceae bacterium | reverse complement strand
AGGAGCCGATGGCCGCCGCGATCGGCGCCGGCCTGCCGGTCACCGAGCCGACCGGGTCCATGGTCGTCGACGTGGGCGGCGGCACGACCGAGGTCGCCGTCCTCTCGCTCGGGGGGATCGTCTACTCGCGATCGGTGCGCGTGGGCGGGGACAAGATGGACGAGGCGATCATCGCCTACATCCGGCGCAACCATAACCTGCTGGTCGGCGAGGGCTCGGCCGAGCGGATCAAGAAGGAGATCGGCTCGGCCTGCCCGCCGGAGGACGGCGAGGGCCGGACCATGGAAATCAAGGGCCGCGACCTGATGAACGGCGTGCCCAAGGAGCTGATCATTTCCGAGCGGCAGATCGCCGAGTCCCTGGCCGAGCCGGTCGGCGCCATCGTCGAGGCGGTCAAGGTGGCCCTCGAACACACGGCCCCGGAGCTGGCCGCCGACATCGTGGACAAGGGCATCGTGCTGACCGGCGGCGGGGCGCTGCTCAGCAACCTGGACTACGTCCTGCGCGCCTCCACGGGCCTGCCGGTCTCGATCGCGGACGACCCCTTGTCCTGCGTGGCGCTCGGCACGGGGCGCTGTCTGGAGGAAATGAAAACCCTTAAGAATGTGTTGATCTCAATGTATTGAACCGTTCAGTTTTTGTTTATTTCTTTGCCTTATTGAATTAGATTGCTTTAGAAGGCTCGATTCGCTCGCCGGGTTCTGCGCCGGGACCCGCGATTGGGAGGCGATGTGAAGAAGCCTGCTGGATCCGTCTCGCACGTCACCACGCCGATCCGGGCGTGGCTCCAGCGTTTCGCCTTTCTCCTCCTCGTCACCAGCGCCTTCGGCCTCATGCTCCTGGGCAAGGCGGATACGGTGCTCGTCGAGCGCGCCCGCATGGCGTTCGTCGACGCCGCCGCGCCTCTGCTCGACCTGGCCTCGCGCCCGCTTGGGACGGTCACCGACCTGATCCAGCAGGTCCGGGAGCTTGCCGCCCTGCGCGAGGAGAACGCCGCACTGCGGCGCGAGAACGAGCGGCTCAAGAATTGGCAGGCGGTCGCGCGCCGCCTCGAGGCGGAGAACGCGGCCTTCCGTAAGCTGGTCCACTCGGTGCCGGAGCCGGGGCTGCGCTTCGTGACGGCGCGAGTGATCGGCGATTCCGGAGGGGCCTTCGCCCGCTCGGTCCTGGTCAACGCCGGTACCCGCGACGGCGTGGCGAAGGGCCAGGCGGCGATCACCAGTTCCGGCCTGGCCGGGCGCGTCGCCGAGGTGGGGGTGCGCTCCGCCCGGGTGCTTCTGGTCACCGACATCAACAGCCGCATCCCCGTCCTGGTCGGCGAGGGACGGGATCGCGCCATCCTGGCCGGCGACAACTCGGGCCGGCCCAAGCTGCTCTATCTGGCGCCCGGGACCGAGGTCCGTCCCGGCGACCGGGTGGTGACCTCCGGGCACGGCGGGGTGTTCCCGCCCGGCCTGCCGGTCGGCGTCGTCGCACAGGCGGGCGAGACGGGCCTGCGGGTCCGGCCGTTCGTCGACTGGGCGCACATGGAGTACCTGCGCCTGGCGGACTACGAGCTTCCGGGCACGCTGCTGTCCGTCGACTCGGCCATCGAGGCGCACAGGACGCGGCAGAGGGCGCAGCGGTGAGCCAGACCGTCTGGACCCGTCTGGACGCCGTCGCCCGCAGCCTGTTTCCCTTCGCCTTCACGCTGCTTCTGGTCATGGCCGGGATGGTTCCGCTGCGCATCCCCGACCTGTCCCCGGTGGTCCCTTCGTTCGGTCTGATCGCGGTCTATTACTGGACGATCTACCGGCCGGACCTCATGCCGAGCTGGGCTGTGTTTCCGATCGGCATGGCGCAGGACCTGCTGGGCGGCGGCCCGTTGGGCATCAACGTCGTCGTGCTGCTCGTACTGTGCGCGGCCATTGGCGCCCAGCGCCGCTTTCTGGCCACCGGCTCGTTCGCTCTGGTCTGGGCGATCTTTTTGCCGGTGGCGGCCGGAGCGTTCCTGCTCGCCTGGCTATTTCACTCCCTGATCGCGGGGATCCTGATCGATCCGAAGCCGGCGGTCTTCCAGTATATGACGACGGCGGCGGTCTACCCGTGCTTCGCCTGGCTGTTCGCCCAGGCGCAGCGCGCCCTGCTGCGCTGAACGCGCGCCGAGTCGAGCGGTCATGGCGCTGATCCACGACGGCAACGAACGTTCCAAGACCTTCACCCGGCGCGCCTTGCTGGTGGCCGGCGGGCAGGCGCTGTTGTTCTCGACGCTCGCCGGGCGCATGTACTACCTGCAAATCCTCCAGTCCGACCGCTACGCCATGCTGGCGGAGGACAACCGGATCAACCTGCGCCTGATCCCTCCGCCCCGCGGCCGGATCGTCGACCGATTCGGCACGCCCATGGCGGTCAATCAGCAGAACTACCGCGTCGTGCTGGTCCGCGAGCAGGCCCGCGACGTGACGCTGACGCTCGACGCCTTGGCCCGGATCATCGACCTGTCCGAGCGCGACTATCAGCGCGTCCTGCGCGAGGTCGCGCGCAAGCGCGCCTTCGTGCCGGTCACGGTCCAGGACTACCTGACGTGGGAGCAGGTCAGCCGCATCGAGGTCAACGCGCCCGACCTTCCCGGCGTCAGCATCGAGGTCGGCCAAACCCGCCATTACCCCTACGGCGAGTCTTTGACCCACATCCTGGGCTACGTCTCGGCGGTCTCGGAGAAGGAGCTGACCGGCGACCCGTTGCTCGAGCTGCCGGGCTTCCGCATCGGCAAGCAGGGCATCGAGAAACAGTACGACCGGGAGCTCCGCGGCGCGGCCGGAACCAGTCACCTGGAGGTCAACGCGGTCGGCCGCGTGATCCGCGAGCTGGCGCGCGAGGAAGGCACGCCGGGGCGCGACCTGGTGCTCACGGTGGACTCCGAGCTCCAGATTTTCGTCCACGAGCGCCTGAAGCGCGAGCGAAGCGCCGCCGCGGTGGTCTTGGACGTGGGCAGCGGCGACGTGCTGGCGCTCGCCTCCACGCCCGGGTTCGACCCCAACATCTTCAACGTCGGCATGACCAGCCAGACGTGGGCCGCGCTGATCGGCGACCTGCGGGCACCGCTCACCAACAAGGCGATCGCCGGCCAATACGCCCCCGGCTCGACGTTCAAGATGATGGTCGCGCTGGCCGCGCTGGGATCGGGTATCGGGCCGGAAAATCGCACCTTCTGTCCCGGTTTCCTGGACCTTGGCAACGCGCGGTTCCACTGCTGGAAACGCGGCGGCCACGGTTGGGTCGACATGTACGACGCGATCAAGCGGTCCTGCGACGTCTACTTCTACGAGCTGTCGCGCAAGGTGGGGATCGACCGGATCGCGGCGATGGCCAGGCGCTTCGGCCTGGGGGCGCCGGTCGGCATCGACCTGCCCGGCGAGCGCGGCGGCATGATACCCTCGCGCGCGTGGAAGCTCGCGACCACGGGCGAGCCGTGGCAGGTCGGCGAGACGCTGGTCAGCGGGATCGGCCAGGGTTTCGTGCTCGCCACGCCCTTGCAGCTCGCGGTCATGACGGCGCGCATCGCCAACGGGGAGCGGGCGATCACGCCCCGCCTGACGCGCCCCGAGGCCGGCGGCGCCGACGCGCAGTCCGACGGCGCCGAACAGGTCCCCTCGCTCGGCGTCCCCGAGAGCCACCTCAAGGTCGTGCGCGAGGGCATGGATCTGGTCGCCAACCATCGGCGCGGCACCGCCTATCGGGCGCGTATCACGATCGAGGGCCGGGAGATGGCCGGCAAGACCGGCACCTCCCAGGTCCGCCGCATCACCCTCGCCGAGCGTGCGGCCGGGGTCTCCAAGAACGAGGACCTGACGTGGCGCCGGCGCGACCATGCGCTGTTCGTCGCCTTCGCCCCGGTGCACGCGCCGCGCTACAGCTGCGCGGTGATCGTGGAGCACGGCGGCAGCGGCTCCAAGGTCGCCGCGCCCATCGTCCGCGACATCCTGCTCGAGGCCCAGCGCCGGGATCCGGCCGGCAGCCCGCCGGTCCGGCTCGTCGCCGGCGCGCGCGTGGAGAAGGGGTAGGCGGCCATGGCGCGGCGGCGGCCGTTCCTGCTGATCGGACAACAGGTCAGCCTGCGCAACCCGGACATGGCGCTGGGCGAGAAGCTCTGGCAGATCAACTGGACGCTGGTCCTCGTGACCACGGGAATCGCCGGGGCCGGCTTCGCCATGCTCTATTCCGCGGCCAACGGCAGCCTGGAGCCCTGGACCTCGCGCCAGACGCTCCGCTTCGGCGCCGGCCTCGGGATCATGTTCGTGGTCGCGCTCATCGACATCCGCTTCTGGTTCCGCCACGCCTACCTGCTCTATCTGGGCGCGCTCGGGCTGCTCGTGGCCGTGGAGGTCGTCGGCTCGGCCGGCATGGGCGCGCAGCGGTGGATCGACCTCAGGGTCATCCAGCTGCAGCCGTCCGAGATTATGAAGGTGGCGCTGGTGCTCGCGCTCGCGCGCTATTTCCACGGCACCGGCATGGGCGACGTCGGCCGGCTCGGCACCCTGCTCGTGCCGGCGGCGCTCACCCTGGCCCCGGCGGCGCTCGTGTTCAAGCAGCCCGACCTCGGCACCGGGGTGATGCTGGCGATGGTGGGGGCCGCGGTGTTCTTCTGCGCCGGCGTGCGCCTGTGGATGTTCGGCGCCGTGGGCGCGCTGGGCCTCGCCGCCATCCCGATCGGCTGGCAGTTCCTGCACGACTACCAGAAGCAGCGCGTGCTCACCTTCCTCAACCCGGAGTCGGACCCGCTGGGGGCCGGCTACCACATCCTGCAGTCCAAGATCGCGCTCGGCTCCGGCGGCCTGTTCGGCCGCGGCTTTCTGGAGGGCACCCAGAGCCACCTCAACTTCCTGCCGGAGAAGCAGACCGACTTCATCTTCACCATGCTGGCCGAGGAGTTCGGCATGGTCGGCGGGCTGGCCCTGCTCGGCGCGTACGCGCTGCTGCTGGCGTACGGCACGGCGATCGCGCTGCGCTCGCGCAACCGGTTTGGCCGCCTGCTCGCCATGGGGGTGACGTGCAACCTGTTTCTGTACGTCTTCATCAACATCGCCATGGTGATGGGCCTCATCCCGGTGGTCGGCGTACCGCTGCCGCTCATCTCCTACGGCGGCACGGCGATGTTGACGGTCATGGGTGCGCTCGGGCTGCTGATGTCGGTCTACATCCACCGCGACGTGCGCATCCCGCGCCGCGGCCCGGGCGACGATCCGTGAGGCGGCGGCCCCGCTCGATCTTCACGCGTCGATTCGCGATTGGGCGCGCGAAAACTCGAGACGCGGCGTGCGTGTGCCGGTGTCGCCCGGGAGGTGGCAGGCGGAACCCCGCCTACGGTTTGCCGCGGGTTCGTCTGGCCTGCGCCCGGTGCGTCGCAGAACCGGACGCGGCCGAGGCCGCCGCGCCGGCGGCCAGCTCTTCGCGCCGCCTCACGGCCTGGTCCAGGCCGTCCACGGTCTTGATGTGCAGGTCGCGCTGCGGGAACGGGATCTCGATGCCGGCCTCGCGCAGGGCCCGTTCGATGGCGACGCACAGGTCGCTGATCACCAGGTTTCGCAGTTCGATGTTGCCGAGGTAGCCGCGCGCCTCGAAGTCGAGGGAGCTTTCCCCGAATCCGCGGAACAGGACGTACGGCTCCGGCCAGGCGAGGATGCCCTTGTTGGCCTTGAGGCACTCGTTGAGAATGGCCATGACGCGCTCGACGTCGGAGCCGTAGGCGACGCCGACCGGCACCTCGATGCGCCCGTAGCGGTCCTTGTGGGTCCAGTTGGTGACGGCGCCGGCGATCAGCTCGCTGTTCGGCACGATCACCGAGGCGCGCTGGAAGGTCTCGATCTCCGTCGCGCGCACGTTGATCCGCTTGACCGTGCCCTCGTGCGCCCCGACCACGATCCAGTCGCCGACCTTGATCGGCCGCTCGATCAGTAGGATCAGGCCCGAGACGAAGTTGTTGACGACGTTCTGCAGGCCGAAGCCGATGCCGACCGAAAGCGCGCCGGCGATGAGCGCGATGTTGGACAGGTCGAGGCCCACCGCGGAGACCGCCAGGACCGCCGCCAGGGCGAGGCCGAGATAGCCCAGTCCGGCCGAGAGCGAATGCCGCACGCCGGGGTCCAGGTCGGTCTGCGGGAACACCCGCTCGGTCAGCAGCCGCTGCGCCGCCCGGGTGACCGCCATCGCGGCGAGGAACACGAGGATGGCGATGAAGATGTCGGTCAGCGAGATCGTGACGCTGCCGATCTTGAATCCCTTCAGAACCCCGGCCGACCAGGCCAGGATGTCCCTGGGCGGCACGCCCCAGATGACGAGCACGAGGATAACGCCGCCGACGTTGATCACGAGATCCAGAACGGCGCGGAGCCAGAACTTGTACCGGGTCCGGGTCTTGTGCGGGACGGCGAGCCTGACCTGCAGCAGCGTCGAGCGCAGGGCGACCCCGATCAGCTCGCGGCCGAGCCCGCGGAGGAGGAACAGAATGCCGACGGCCATGCCGCTGATGACCAGGCTTTCGGTCAGATAGCGGCTCAGGTTGGCGTAACCGGCCAGCGCGGTGAGCACGACCGCGACGGCGACGAGGCCGGTGGCGCGGCGCAGGGTCGTCCAGATGTTCCAGCCGCCGCGCCGGGCGCCGGCCTCCTCCTCCGCCGCGCCGGGCTCCTCGTCCTCCCAAGCCCACAGGTCGCCCTGAATGAGGGCCAGAATTCCCGCCGCCTCCAGGGTGTTGGTGAGCAAGGTGTACAGGGAGATGAGCTCGTCGGAGATGACCAGGCCGCGGCTCGAGACGACGAGGAACAGGTCTATTGCGAAGACGCCGGCCAGGTAAGTGACGCGCCGGCTGATGGCGCGCGCGTTGTGCGGGGCGATGGGCACCAGGCGCCATGCCGGTAGCTCGGGCGCGAGCACCGCGCGCGGCAGAGCCCAGGCCAGCGTGAACATGATCATCACCCCGCAGAACGTGGCGATGACGTGGGCGAACAGGCCGCTGACGATGCTGGCGTCGCTCAGCGCGCGGAACAGGAAGCCCGCCAGGATCAGGGCCGGCACGATCCCGTACGCCACGCCTTCGCCGATCGCGCCGCTCAGCCGCCGCGCGTAGGTCGGGCGCTGGATCGCGGGATCGCGGCCGAACCATCGCAACAGGGCCCGGCGCAGGCCCCAGCCGATGGCGAAGGCCAAAATGACGATCACGGCGATTCGGTAAAGCACGACCCGCTCCCGTTGATCGGGAGTGAGCGACCACCACCAGTCGAGCGGCGAGCGCGCCAAAAGGGTCAGAATCTTGACGGAGTCCGGCACCGCCGTGGCGATCGTGCCAGGCGCAACGGGGAGGGGATACGACCGGAACAGGAGTTCGATCGACCGCTCCAAAGTGCGCGCCGCGATCTGTTCGCCAAGCTCTTTGGCGCGGGTGATCGCCAAGTCCGCCTGTTTGATGCGGGCCTGGTAGGAGGCGACGTCCTCCTCGATCTTCCGGCGCTGCTCCGCGATTTCGGCGAGCTCCGGCTGCTCGCCTTCTGCGGGCGGCGGCCCGAGCGCCTCGAGCTGGACGCGCAACGGGTCGACCGCGCTCTGCGCGTTCTGCTTGATCGCCCGCGCCTCGGCCTCGACCGCGGACAGGTTCTCCTTGAGGGTCTTTGCCCGCGCGGCGCTCAGGTCGGGATTGGCCAGCTCCTGGGCGGCGCGGTCGAGGGTTCGGTTCCACTCCGCGACCACCGTGCCGAACGGTCGCTGCGGCTTCTGCGCGCGGACGGCCCCGTCCGGGACCAGGCTCAGGACGGCGAGCAGACACAACACCCCGGCGAGCGGGCGAGACGACACGGACCGCAAACCCTTCGTGAATCAACCGCCCCGGGACTCTAGCACAGGGGCGGCCCGCGGCCAGCGGGCGAAAGACGCGGGCGGCGCTACGCGGCGGAAAGGGCTTCGCGTCCGTGCGGCGCGGTGAAGTCGATGTCGGGCCCCTTGGGCGCGACGCCGGTCGGGTTCACGGTTCTATGGCTGCCGTAATAGTGGTGCTTGATGTGGTGCAGGTTCACGGTCCCGGCGACCCCGGGCACCTGATACAGCTCGCGCGCGAAGGCCCAGAGGTTGGGGTAGTCGACCAGGCGCCGCTTGTTGCACTTGAAGTGCCCGACGTACACGGGATCGAAGCGAACGAGCGTGGTGAACAGGCGCCAGTCGGCCTCGCTCAGGCGCGTTCCCGCGAGGTAGCGCCGGCCGGCCAGACGCGCCTCGAGCTCGTCGAGCGCGGCGAACAGGGCGTCGAAGGCCTCCTCGTAGGCCTCCTGCGCGGTGGCGAAGCCGGCCTTGTAGACGCCGTTGTTGACGTTCTCGTAGACGAGCGCGTTCACCGCGTCGATCTCGGCGCGCAGCGCCTCCGGGTAGAAGTCGAGCGAGGCCTCGCCCCAGGCGTCGAAGGCGCTGTTGAACATGCGGATGATCTCGGCCGACTCGTTGTTGACGATGGTCCGGCGCGCCTTGTCCCAGAGGACCGGCACGGTGACCCGCCCGGTGTAGTCGGGCTCGGCCTTGGTGTAGATCTGGTGCAGGTAGCGCGCGCCGTTGACGTGGTCGGGCGTGCAGCCCGGCCCGTCGCGGAACTCCCAGCCGTGCTCCGCCATGTGCCAGTGCACGACGGAGACGGAGACGATGTCTTCCAGGCGCTTGAGCTTGCGAAAGATCAGCGTCCGGTGCGCCCAGGGACAGGCCAAGGACACGTAGAGGTGATAGCGCCCGGGTTCGGCCTTGAAGCCGCCCTCGCCGCTCGGCCCCGGCGCCCCGTCCACGGTCACCCAGTTGCGGAAGCTGGTCCGGGGGCGCACGAAGCGGCCGCCGCTCTTCCGCGTGTCGTACCACTGGTCGCGCCAGACGCCGTCGATCAACAGGCCCATGTCCGTCTCCTCGGTCTTGCCGGCGGGCGGCCGCCCGCCGCGATCAGAATTCCCGGCCGAGCGCGCGGTCGAGCGACATCTCGCCGCCGCCGCGGAAGGCGATGGCGAGCGCGACCAGGCCCCACAGCAGGGGATACTCGTAGCCGCCGGACAGCCAGAAGAACCCGTTGTCCAGGTGAACGGCGAATATGGCCACCGCCATGATGACGGTCACGCCGAGGGCCGCCGGGCGGGTGAGGAAGCCGATCGCCACGAACAGGCCGCCGAAGAACTCGGTCGTCCCGACCAGCGCGGCCCAGAAGACGCCCGGCTCCAGGCCGAGGCTCTGGCTGAAGAATCCGCCGGTGCCCTCCAGGCCGTAGCCGCCGAACCAGCCGAACAGCTTTTGCGCCCCGTGGGGCATGAGGGTCAGGCCGGCGAAGAAGCGGATCATCGGGTACGACAGGCGCGACAGCCGGTCGTAGAGCGGCCTCAGGGCCGGCACGATCAGGCGCGTCTGCGGGGTCTCGTTGCTCATCGAAGAACCTCCTTGTTCGGTGTGCCGCCTTCCGCGCCCGCGCGAGCTACGGCAGGTCGGCGAGCAGGATCTCGGAATCCTCGTTCGCGATGACGACGATCTCCGATTCGCCTTCGATGGCGACGCCGTCGCGCGCGTTGGCGGGCACGCCATTGACCTCGATGCGGCCGCGCGCGGGCACCAGGTAGGCGCGCCGGCCCGCCTCGAGCCGGTGCCTCACCCGTTGCCCGGCCGGCAGGGTCGCGCCCAGGATCGCCGCGTCCTGATGGATGGGCAGCGCGCCGTCGTCGCCGGACCGGCCCGAAGCCAGGGGGACCAGGCTGCCACCGCGCTCCGCCGTGGGGAAGCGGCGCTGCTCCCAGCGCGGCTCGATCCCCTTCCGGTCCGGCTCGATCCAGATCTGGAAGATGAGGGTCGGCTCGTCTTCCAGGTTGTACTCGGCGTGCAGGATGCCCTTGCCGGCCGACATGACCTGGACGTCGCCCGCCTCGGTGCGCCCGCGGTTGCCGAGGTGATCCTCGTGGGTGATCGCGCCGCGGCGCACGTAGGTGATGATTTCCATGTCCCGGTGGCCGTGCCGGTCGAAGCCGCGGCCGGGCTGGATCGTGTCGTCGTTCCACACCAGCAGCGGGCCCACGCCCCGGCGCGCCGGATCGTGATAGCCGGCGAAGCTGAAGTGGTAGCGCGCCGACAGCCAGTCGTTGTCGAAACGCCCCAGCTCCGCGAACGCTCTGACCTCGATCATGATTGCGGGCCTCCGTCAGGCCGACAGCTTGGCGGCGATGCGCGCCACGTGCTCGCCCTGGAAGCGGGCGATCTCCAGTTCGTTGTCCGAGGGTTGCCGGGCGCCGTCGCCGCCGGCCAGCGTGGTCGCGCCGTAGGGCGTGCCGCCCGTGATCTCCGCCATGTTGTTCAGCCCCGCGCAGACATAGGGCACGCCGACGATGACCATGCCCTGGTGCAGAAGCGTGGTGTGGAACGAGGTGATCGTGGTCTCCTGGCCGCCGTGCTGCGTGGCGGTCGAGGCGAAAACGCTGCCGACCTTGCCGACCAGCGCGCCGCTGGCCCACAGGCCGCCGGTCTGGTCGAGGAAGTTGCGCATCTGCGCCGCCATGTTGCCGAAGCGCGTCGGCGTGCCGAAGATGATGGCGTCGTAGTCGGCGAGCTCGTTCGGCTGCGCGAGCGGCGCGTCCTGGTCGAGTTTCATGCCCGCCTTTCGGGCCACGTCCTCGGGCACCAGCTCCGGCACGCGCTTGACCGCCGCTTCGACGCCGTCGACGCGCCGTGCGCCCTCGGCGACCGCATGCGCCAGCGTCTCCACGTGGCCGTAGCCGCTGTAATACAGTACAAGGATCTTGGTCATCGTGGCCTACCCCCTCTTCAAGGCTGGTCGGGCGTGGCCCGCGGTGGTCGCCTCGGCGCCGCCCGCGCGCCATAAAAGACAAAATAAGGTGTTTCTGCGAAAAGGATAATAGGACATTGTGGAACTTTATTGTTTCCATGTAGAAACAATTTCCAGTACGAGGCCTCCGAAGGATGGTCCGGTGGATCGCCTGAGTGCCATGGCCGTTTTCGCCCGCGTGGTCGAGGCCGAGAGTTTTTCCGCCGCGGCGCGCGAGCTGGGCTTGTCCAAGTCGGCGGTCTCGAAGCAGGTCAGCCGGCTCGAGGACCGCATGAGCGTGCGCCTGCTCAACCGGACCACGCGGCGCCTGTCGCTGACCGAGGCCGGCGCCGCCTTTTACCAGGCCTGCCGGCGCGTCGTCGCCGAGGCCGAGGCGGCGGAGCTGGCGGTCACCCACTTGGCCGCGGCGCCGCGCGGCCGGCTCAAGATCAACGCGCCCATGTCCTTCGGGGTGCGCCACGTCGGCCCGGCGCTGCCCGAATTCATGGCCCGTTATCCGGAAGTCGCGGTCGACATGGTGCTGAACGACCGGGTGGTGGATTTGGTCGAGGAGGGGTTCGACGTCGGCATCCGCATCGTGCGGCTTCGGGACTCCAGCCTGATCGCCCGGCGGTTGGCGCCCAACCGCCGCGTGCTGTGCGCCGCGCCGGCCTATCTGGCGGCGCGCGGCGCGCCGCTGTCCATCGAGGAGCTGAGCGAGCACGAGTGCCTGCTCTACAGCTATCAAGTGCCGGACGACTCCTGGCGCTTCACCGGTCCGGGCGGCGAGCGGCAGGTGCGCGTGCGCGGCCGCTTGCGGGTCAACAACGGCGACGCCCTGCTCGCCGCGGCCGTGGGCGGCCTGGGCATCGCGTGGCTGCCGAGCTTCATCTGCGGCCAGGAGCTGCGCGCCGGGCGCCTGGTGCATCTGATCCCGGAATGGGGCGACCCGGGCGGCGCGCCGGTCTACGCCGTGTATCCGGCGAGCCGCAACCTCTCGCCCAAGGTTCGGGTGTTCGTCGATTTTCTGGCCGAGCGCTTCGGCCCAACGCCGTATTGGGACCAGGGGCTCGGCGCATGACACCGACCGGTTCGCAGGGTCTACCCGCGCTCGCGGTGGCGCTTTCGGCGGTCATCTGGGGCCTTTGGTGGCTGCCCTTGCGGTGGCTGGCCGAACGGGGCCTGCCCGGCGACTGGGCCAGCCTGGCGGTCTACAGCGTGGCGACCGCCCTTCTCGTTCCGTTCGCCTGGCCGCGGCGGCGGCAGCTGCGCGCCGGCGGGCCCGCGCTGCTGCTGACCGGGGCGCTGTTCGGGGTGATGCTGGTGCTGTGGAACCACGCGGTGCTGGTCGGCGAGGTCGTGCGCGTTGTCCTGTTGTTCTACCTGGCGCCCGTGTGGGCGACCCTGCTCGCGGTCACGGTGCTGCGCGTGAGGGTCGGGCCGTGGCGCGGCGCGTCGGTGCTCCTGGGCCTGGCCGGAGCGGCGGTGATTCTCGGATTCGAGCATGGCCCGCCGGTGCCGCGCTCGGCGGGGGATTGGCTGGGCCTGGGGTCCGGCGTGTTGTTTGCGCTGGCGGCGACGCTCGCCCGCCGGACCGAGGCGGTCGCGGGTTTCGACAAGACCTTCGTGTCATTCGCCGCAGCGGCGCTCGCCGCGCTGGCGCTCGTGGCCGCCGAGCCGCCGGCGGGACCGACTGGGCGGGAGATGCTCGCCGCCCTGCCGCTCGCCGCGGCCACGGCCGTGATCTGGATGTTGCCCGCGACGTGGCTCGTGTTCTGGGGCGCCACCCGGCTCGAACCTGGACGGGTCTCGATCCTGCTCTTGCTCGAGGTCGTGGCGGCCTCGGCGAGCGCCAGCCTGCTCACCGACGAGCCCTTCGGGTGGCGCGAGGCGGGCGGCGGCGTGCTGATCCTGCTCGCCGGCCTGGTCGAGGCCTCGCCCGAGCTGCGGCCGAGGGCGCCGTAGCGCCGCGAAAACCTTGGCAAGCGGGCACGGCGTGTGTTATCCGAGGCGCGGTTTTCGGGACCACATGATTCGGGCCCGGTCCCAGAGGCGGAGCCGATGTACGGACGCGGCAACTTGCGACGACGACGACGTCCACGCCCGCGCGCCAGGCGCGCGTAACGGGCCGCCCGCCCGCGTCCTGCACCGGGGACGGCGGGGCCCATCGCCGGATCCCCGGCGCCGAACCCTTCGTGCAACGCAACCGCCCGCCGGCAAGCCGCGTGCGGCGCATCGGACCCGAGGCACCATGACCTTCCAGATCATCCCGCAGCGGCCGGAGCACGCCGGCCTCCTCGAACCCCTGCTCGACCGGACCTTCGGCTTCGACCGCCGGCGCAAAACCGTGTACCGGCTGCGCGAGGGCGTGGCGCCGGTGGCCGCGCTCAGTTTCGTCGCGCTCGCGCCGGACGGCGGCCTTCTCGCGTCGCTGCGCTTCTGGCCGATTTCGATCGGCGACGGCGCCGCGCCCGCCGTCCTGCTCGGTCCGCTCGCGGTCGAGCCGGCCCTGCAGGGCATCGGCATCGGGCGCGGCCTGGTCCGCCACGGCTTGGCCGAGGCCAAGCGGATCGGGGAGCGGATCTGCGTCGTCGTGGGCGACCCGTCGTACTACGGCCCCTTCGGATTCGGCAACGCGGCCATCGCCGGCCTGATCCTGCCCGGTCCCGTGGCGCCGGAGCGCTTCCAGGTGCTGGAGCTTGTGCTGGGGGCGCTCGACGGCGTCTCCGGCCTGATCCACCCGGCCGAGGAGGAAGAGACGGCGCAGAAGCGCGGCGACGCGGTGGCGTGACGCCTGCGGATTAGCGGCCGAGGCTACCGTCCCTCGCGGTACCAGGCGAGGATGCTGGTGCCCAGGACCAGGAGCAGGACGGCGAGCGCGGGCAGAAGCGGCGCCTGATCCACGCCGGTCACCACGTAGCCGCCATTGGCCGTGATCCCGATCCAGCCGCGCCCGTGACGGTCGCGGTTGGGGGCGACCTTGCGCACCTTTGGCAGGTCGTCCGTGGCCAAGCGCACGACCGCGCCGCGGCTCGCCTTGACGAGCGGCTGCAGGACCGCGGCGGTCGCGCGTACGTCCTCGAATTCGCGCGGGTTGACCGGCCCGGCGGCGGCGAGCGCGGTGCGCCTGCCGTCGCTGACCCGGTAGAGCCCGGTCTGTGCGGCGGCCACCGTGGCGGTCGCGCGGCCGCCGCGGTCCGGCTCGAGGCGCACGGTGCGCCGTTCGCCCGAGGGCGCCAGGACCTCGATCTGCGGCTGCTCGAGCGCAAGCGAGCGCCGGACGATCTCCAGGCGGCCGCCGCTCACGCTCGCGCGCAGGTCCTCCTCCTCCAGGTCCGGCTCTCGCATCAGCCAGTGCGCGATCCGCCGCAGCAGCTCGGCCTGCGGCCCGCCGCCCTCGAAGCCGCGCGACCAGAGCCACATGTGGTCGCTCAGGAACTGTGCGACCCGGCCCTCGCCGACGCGGTCGAGGATGAGCAGCGGCCGGCCCTCGACGCCGCTCATGACCGCCGCGCCGCTCGTGGGTTGGGCGTCGATCTGCCGGAACCAGCGGCCCCAGGTCGGCTCGGAATCCGCCCCGCCGGCGCCGGCCAACTCGGCGGTCACCGGATGGCGCGTGCCCAGGTCGGTGACGCGCGGGCGGTAGCCGCGCTCGAAGATCGCCCCCGTCGGCTCGCCGGGCAGCACGCGCCCGAGCGGCGTGCGGAAGAGCGACAGCGGGGTGGCGAAGGTCGGGCCCACCGCCTCGAGCAGCGCGCCGCCGCGCTCGACGTACGTGGCGATGTTGTCGAGATAGATGGAGGGCAGCACGCCCCGCCGGCGGTAGCGATCGAAGATGATCAGGTCGAACTCGTCCAGCTTCACCTCGAACAGCTCGCGCGTCGGAAACGCGATCAGCGACAGTTCGCGGATCGGCGTGCCGTCCTGCTTCTCCGGCGGGCGCAGGATGGTGAAGTGGACCAGGTCGACCGACGGGTCGGACTTCAGGATGTTGCGCCAGGCGCGCTCGCCGGCGTGCGGCTCGCCCGAGACGAGCAGGACGCGCAGGCGGTCGCGCACGCCGTTGACGACCACGGCGGCGCGGTTGTTGGCCAGCGTCAACTCGCGCGGGCCGGCCCCGACCTCGATCTCGATCACGCTCGGCCCCCGGTGGTCGAGCGTGAACGCGATCTCCTGCTCGATCCCGACCGGGACGCGCAGCGTCTGTTCCTCGCCGCCGTCGCGCCGCAGCGTCACGCGCGCCAGGCGCGGGCCGGGCCCGCCGGGCAGGTCCTCCACGGTCAGGGTCATGGCCAGCTTGCGCCCGACGATGCCGAAGGTCGGCGCCCGGTTGACGGTCAGGCGCCGGTCGCCCTCGTCCGCCTCGCCGGTCAGCAGCAGGTGGACCGGCGCGTCCAGGCCGAGCGCCTCCAGACTTTCCGGCGCGTCGTGGATCTGACCGTCGCTGACCACGATGACCCCGGCCACGCGCTGGCGCGGCACCTTGGCGAGCACCTGGCGCAAGGCGGCGAACAGGCGCGTCCCGTCCTCCTCCAGGCCGACCGCCCCGGCGCCGGCGCGCACCACGCGCACGTCGGTCCGCTCCAGCCCGCCCAGGGCCCGCAACACGTGGGCGAGCGCGGCCGCGCTCTGCTCGGGGCGCCGTCCGATCCGCTGGCTCGCGCTCTCGTCGACCAGGACCAGCGCGACGTCGGCCAACGGCTCGCGCCGCTCCTCGACCAGCGTCGGGTTGGCCAGCGCGAGCAACAGCGCGACCACCGCGAGGACGCGCCAGCCGATGCCTTGCGCCCGGCGCCACAGCCCCAGCCCGAGGACGGCGAGCGCCGCCGCGGCGAGCGCGGCGATGACCGGCCAGGCCAATAGCGGCGTCCAGGCGATCGTGAGCGCCTCGGTCATTGCCCCAGCCGCTCCAGAATGAAGGGCACGTGCACCTGGTCGGCCTTGTAGTTGCCGGTCATGGCGTACATCGTGAGGTTGACCCCGAAGCGGTAGGCCAGCTCGCGCTGCCGTTCGCCGCCCGGCACCACGGGGGACAGCGGACGACCGTACTGGTTGACGGCCCAGGCGCCGGCCCAGTCGTTGCTGCCGATCAGCACCGGTGTCACGCCGTCGTTGACCCGGGTCTCGGCCGCCTCGATCCACAAGGTCCCGCCGGAGAAGCGGCCCGGGAACTCCTGCATCAGATAGAACGCCTTGGTCAGCACGTGGTCCGGCGGCACCGGCGCCAGCGGCGGAATGTCGAGGCCGCGGGTGAGGCGCCGCAGGGCCTGCACCGCGCGGCTCGCGCGGCCGAACGGCTGTCCGCCCACGGCCGGCTCGCGCAAATCGATCAGGATCGTGCCGCCGTTCTGCATGAAGGCGTTAAGCTTGCGCACGGCGATCTCGGTCAGGTCGCGCTGCTCCGGCGCGATCGGCCAATAGAGCAGCGGAAAGAAGGCGAGTTCGTCGCGCGCCGGATCGACGCCCAGCGGCGCGCCGGCCTCGACCGAGGTGCGCCGCTCGAGCACCCGGGTCAGGCCCTCGAGGCCGGCGCGGCTGACCTCGTCGACCGCCGGCACGCCGGTCACCACGTAGGCCAGGTGCGTCTGCAGCGTGGCCTCGAGCGCGCGGGCCTCGTCGGTGACGGCCGGCGCCCCGGCCTGCGCCGCCGCTTGGTCGAACGGCAGCAGGGCAGCGAGCAGGACCACCGCGGCGCCGTGGCGCGCCGCCGCGCCGAGCAGTCCGCGCAGGGCCAGGGCGATCACCAGGTCGATCATCGTGAGCAGCAGCGCCGCGGCCAGGAGCCAGGGCTTGAGGTCGATTTCCTGGTCCCGGGTGTAGAAGCCGAGGTTGACGCCGGACGGGACCTCGCCGATGGGTACGAGCGCCGGGTCCGTCGCGCCCAGGTTGTGGGCGCGTCGCAGGCCGTCCACGCCGTAGTAGCCGGGCGGGTGGCGCGGCTCGATGCGGCCCTCCTCCAGCGCCTGCCGGTCGAGCGCAAGCGTGGTCGGCGCCGGTGGGCCGAGCCGGCCGAACCCGTCCAGGGTCTCGATCGGCGGCAAGGTGCGTTCCATGAGGCCGCTGGCCGGCACGCCCTGGCTGACCGCGACGATCCGGCGCAGCATCTCGACGAACAGCCCCGACAGCGGCAGGTTCGACCAGTCGGTGTTGGCCGTGGTGTGCACCAGCACGACCCAACCCTCGCCGCGCCGCTCGGCGGTCACCAGCGGCGTGCCGTCGGCGAGCCGCGCCCATGTCTTCTCGCCGAGCTCGAGCGAGGGCTCGGCCAGCACCTGGCGCTGGATCAGAACGTCCGGCGGGACCGCAAGGCCGGTGAAGGGGCTGGCCCGGTCGAACGGCGCCAGCCGCGCCGGCTTGTCCCAGGTGAGCGCGCCGCTCAGCGTGCGGTTGCCGCCGCGCAGGCGCACCGGCAGCAGCGGCGGCCGCGCCTGGGCGCGCGGCGCGATCCCGCTTTCGGCCAGGCGCGGACCGGCGAAGCGGAGCAGCAGCCCGCCACGCTCCACCCAGTTGTTCAGCCGCGTCCGGTCCTGTTCGATCAGAACCCCGGTATCGGGCAGGGCCAGGACCGCGATCTCGCGCTGCAACAGTTCGCCGATCGTCCCGCGGCGCAGTTCGGTGAAGGGGTCGAGCGCGCGCTGCAGGTAATAGAGCTCGCTCAAGAGCGGCTGCGCGTCCTCGAGCGGCCCGGAGGCGACCAGGCCGACCGGGCGGCGGCGCCAGCGTTCGTCGAGCAGCATCACCGCGCCCGCGGACGACTCGCCCTCGATCGCCAGCCGGGCGATCCGGTTGCGCATCTCGCCGGGCAGGTCGATGCGCGTCTCCGCTTCGATCGCGCCATCGGCGAAGGTGACCGGCACGCGCCCGATGAGCCCGCCGTCGTCGCCGGTGGCGAGCACCGCCGCGATGTCCTCGCCCTCCGAGGCCGCGCGGCGCAGGCGCACGATCAGGGCGATGCCGTCGCCCTTCGGCGCAAGGACGAGGCGGGCGAGCCCCGCGTCGGGATCGCGCAGCAGCTCGAGCCGGCCGAAGCGCCGAAGCCGCTCGGCCAGGGCCGCGGCCCGGCCGTCGTCGAGGCCGTCGGACAGCCAGACCACATGCGCCGCCCCGGGCAAATCGAGATCGTCCAGCGCGGCCAATGCCGCGGCCCGGTCGGCCGGCCACGGCTTGGGCTTCACGCCCTGGACCAGGCGGCGCGCCTCGGCGGCCGGCAACAGCCCGGAGGCGACCGGCGGCTGCTCGAGGGCGTCGCGCGCCGTGGTGAGGACCACGACCGCACGGCCCTCTCGCTCGGCCTGATTGAGCAGGTCGTCGAGCACCGCCTCGCGCGCCGGCCAGTTCCGCGCCGCCGACCAGCCGTCATCGATGACCAGCAGGAGCGGACCGTCGCCGGCCAGGCGCGTGGCCGGATTGAGCAGCGGCCGGGCGAGGCCGCCTATGATGAGCGCGGCGATCGTCATGCGCAGCAGGATCAACCACCACGGCGTGCGCGCCGGCGTTTCCTCCGGCGCCTGGAGCCCGAACAGGAGGCGGATCGCGGGAAAGCGCAGGGCGCGCGGCGCCGGCGGGGTCACGCGCAGGAGCAGCCACAGCAGCGGCAAACCGGCGAGCGCGAGGAGAAGCCAGGGCTGGGCGAACGCGAGGGGGCCGAGGTTGAGCATCGGGGGCCCGCTTCACCGACGCAGCACGTCGGACAGCGCTATATAGAGGACGAGCAGCGCCGCCTGGGGTGGCTGGTCCGTGCGGTGGCAGGCGTAGGTCCATCCGACCGCGCGCGCGATCGCCTGCAGGCCGGCGCGCTGCGCGTTCAGGCGTGCGATGTAGTCCTCGCGCACGGACTCGACGCGCGCCAGCAACCACGGGTCCTCGCCCTCCAGGCCCTCGAAGCGCACCCGCCCGCTGTAGGGCAGGACTTCCTCGGCCGGATCGAGCGTTTGCAGGATGAAGCCCTTGATGCCTCGTTCCGCGTAGCCCCGCACCATGCGGTCGACCGCGTCGAGTTGCGCCAGAAAGTCTCCGATCAGCACCACGTGGCCGTTGCGCGGCAGCGGCAGGACCGGCGGCAGGTCGCCGCCCGTGCCGCCGCCGCGCTCGATCTGCAGGGCCAGGCGGCCGAGCGCGGAGCGGCCGGTGGCGGGCCGGGTTCCGGCGCCGAGCAGGGCGACGTGCTCGCCTCCGCGCATCAGCAGCGCGGCCAGCGCCAGGGCGATCAGGTCCGCGCGCTGGCGCTTGGTCGGATGGTCGTCCGACGAGCGCCAGTCCATCGACGCGGAGACGTCGTGCCAGAGCCAAACCGACTGCGCCGCCTCCCACTCCATCTCGCGCACGAAGACCCGGTCCGACTTGGCTGACTGGCGCCAGTCGATGGATTCCGGCCGGTCGCCGGTCTCGTACCTGCGGAACTGCCAGAAGGTCTCGCCCTGGCCGACGCGGCGCCGGCCGTGCACGCCCTGGGCCACCGTCGAGGCGACCCGTTGGGCCGCGACCAGCAGCGGGGGCAGGCTCGCCGCCAGTTGCTCCGCGCGTTGCCGCAGGGGGAGGGAGCCGACAGCCATGGTCTCTCGAACGATTGCGCCGCCTAGGCGAAGGGTTCGCACAGGCGGCCGATGATGTGGTCGATGGTGACGCCCTCGGCCCGGGCCGCGAAGTTGAGCGCCATGCGGTGGCGCAGCACGGACCCGGCCAGCGCCAGGACATCGTCCACCGAGGGCGCCAGGCGGCCGTCGAGCAGCGCCCGCGCACGGACCGCCAGCATGAGCGACTGGCTGGCGCGCGGCCCGGGCCCCCAGGCGACCTGGGCGCATATCTCCGGCAGCTCGCTCAGTTCCGGCCGGCCCATGCGCACCAGTGTCAGGATCGTCTCGACCACGTGATCCCCGACCGGGACGCGGCGCACCAGGCGTTGCGCGGCGATCAATTCCTCCGCCGTCATCACCGGCGCCGCTGCGGCCTGTTCCGCGCCCGTGGTGGCGATGAGCATGCGGCGCTCGGCCTGCGCGTCCGGGTAGCCGATGTCCACCTCCATCAGGAAGCGGTCGAGCTGGGCCTCGGGCAGCGGGTAGGTGCCCTCCTGCTCCAGCGGGTTCTGGGTGGCGAGCACGTGGAACGGCCTGGGCAGGTCGTGCGCGCGGCCGGCCACGGTCACGCGATGTTCCTGCATCGCCTGGAGCAGCGCCGACTGGGTGCGCGGGCTGGCCCGGTTGATCTCGTCGGCCATGAGCAGCTGGCAGAACACCGGGCCGGGGATGAAGCGGAACGAGCGCCGGCCGGTCTCGCTCTCCTCCAGGACCTCGGAGCCCAGGATGTCGGCCGGCATCAGGTCGGGCGTGCACTGCACCCGCTTGTCGTCGAGGCCGAAAACGGTGCCCAGGGTCTCCACCAGCAGGGTCTTGGCCAGGCCCGGCACCCCGATCACCAGCGCGTGGCCGCCGCAGAGCAAGGTGATAAGGGTTTGATCGATGACCCGTTGTTGGCCGAATATGACGCGGCCGATGCTTTCGCGGACGCTTTGCAGGCGCCGGCCCAGGTTCTCGATGTCGCCGGCCAGATCGGCCGCCGATGGATCACGAAGCGGAACGGTAGGCGTCGCTGTCACGCGGGTCGACTCCCAGTTTCGAGCAAAAGGGGGCGGCAGGTCATGACCAGGAACACGTCACGTCCAACCGGTGATGACAAAAGAATAAGCGTTTCGCAACCCTCTGGCCAGTCGGGCGAGGGTGGCGCGCTGCCGTTTTGCGGCGACTTCGAGATCCGCATCGCGCGCGACGGCACCTGGTACTACCAGAACTCGCCGATCGGCCGTAAGGCGCTGGTCCGGCTCTTCTCCTCGGTGCTCCGGCGCGAGGACGACGGGGAATATTGGCTGGTGACGCCCGCCGAACGCGGCCGCATCGTGGTCGAGGACGCGCCCTTCACCGCGGTCGAGCTGAGCGTGAGCGGGTCCGGCCCGGCGCAGGTGCTCAGCTTCCGGACCAACGTCGGCGATTGGGTCGAGGCCGGGCCCGAACACCCGATTCGGGTTTCCTGCGCGCCTGACAGCGGCGAGCCGAGCCCCTATATCTTGGTGCGGGACCGGCTCGAGGCCCTGATCGTGCGCTCGGTCTATTATCACCTGGTGGACATCGGCGTGGAACGCAAACGCGACGGCAAGAAGATCCTCGGCGTATGGAGCAAGGAAACATTTTTTCCCTTGGGCAGCCTGGATTGACCTCCCAGGATGTCGTGCGGCGCTTCGCCGGCCTCGGTGCGCCCGGCCGCCGCTACTCGCCGTTCGGCCAGGCGGCGCATGCGACTCCGCCGCGCGGCGACCACGACCTCAATCCCGACCTCTACGATCCGCGCCGCGCGCTCGTCCCGGCCGCCGTGCTCGTGCCGATCGTCGAGCGCGCGGCCGGCCTGACCGTGCTGCTGACGCGGCGCACCGACCATCTCGACGTGCACGCCGGGCAGATCAGCTTTCCCGGCGGGCGGATCGAGCCGGGCGAGGCGCCCGAGGCCGCGGCGCTGCGCGAGACCGAGGAGGAGATCGGCTTGCCGCGCCGGCACGTGCGCTTGATCGGGCGGCTCGACACCTACGTCACGCGGACCGCGTTCGAGGTCGCGCCCGTGGTCGGCCTGGTCGGGCCGCCGTTCCCGCTCGCCCCGGACCGCTTCGAGGTGGCCGAGGTGTTCGAGGTGCCGCTCGAGTTCTTCCTGGCGCCGGGCAACCGGCAGCGGCACACTCGGCTCTACGAGGGACGCCGCCGCCATTTCTACGCCTTTGCCTACGCGGACCATTACATCTGGGGCGCGACCGCCGGCATGCTGGTGAACCTCGCCGAGGTTCTGACCGCGGAGCGCGCGGCGGGCCGTGGCTGAGGCGCTCGCCCGCGCGGCGGGGCGCCGCCGGCGCGGCGCCTCCACTCCGGAGGGCGCGAAAAGGCGATCGGACGTATCATGCTCCCATGATGGTGGGTACTGATCATGCTGCGCATTCTACTCACCGTCGTTCTGCCCGTCGCCCTGCCGCTGCTGCTCTACGTCGGCTATCTCGCGATGGTCCGGCGCCGGGTGCAGGCGGGCGGCGGGGAGGTTCTGGCGCGCTGGCAGGAGGGCCCTTGGCCCTGGCTCATCCTGGCCGGCGTGGCCCTGCTCGCCGCGGTGTTCGTCGCCTTCCGCCTGACCACCGGCCTGCCGCCCGGCACCAAGCTGGAGGCGCCGCGCCTGATCGACGGCCGGGTGGTGCCGAGCCGCGTGATCGAGGGACGGCGGTGACCCGCGCCGCATGACCCCGGCCGGCAGGATCCCCGTGCAGGACTGGATGCGCGCCCCGGCGACCCGGCGCGTCATCGCCGCTCTGACCGCCGAGGGCGCGGAGGCGCGTTTCGTGGGCGGCTGCGTGCGCGACGCCCTGGCCGGGCGCCCGGTCAAGGACGTGGACATCGCCACGCACCTGGCGCCCGAGGAGGTCATGCGGCTGCTCGCCAAGGCCGGCATCAAGACGGTGCCGACCGGGCTCGATCACGGCACGGTGACGGCGGTCGCCGGGCGCAAGCCGTTCGAGATCACGACGCTGCGCGTCGACGTGGAGACCTTCGGCCGGCGCGCCAAGGTCGCCTTCACCGACGACTGGACGGCCGATGCCGCGCGCCGCGACTTCACCTTCAACGCGCTGTCCTGCGCGCCGGACGGCACGCTCTACGACCCCTTCGGCGGGCTCGAGGACCTGCGCGCCGGGCGGGTGCGCTTCGTCGGCGATGCGCGCGCGCGCATCGAGGAGGACTACCTGCGCCTGCTGCGCTTCTTCCGCTTCCAGGCGCACTACGGCAAGGTGCCGCCCGATCCGGCGGTGCTGGAGATCGTCACCGAACTGGCGCCCGAGCTGCGCCGCCTGTCGGGCGAGCGCATCCGCGAGGAGCTGTTCAAGCTGCTGCGCGCCGAGGATCCCGTTCCGGTCGTCGAGCTGATGATCGAGCGGCGCGTCCTGCAGGAGATCCTGCCGGTCGCCGGCGACGCCGCCGTGCTGCGCGCCCTGCTGCGCGCCGAGGCGGCGCAGGCCCCGCCCGATCCGGTGCTGCGCCTGGCCGCGCTCATGCGGCCCGACGCGGCCAAGGCCGAAGAGGTGGCCGAACGCCTGCGCCTTTCCAGCCGGGAGCGGGTCGCGCTGGTCACCCTGGCGGAGCCGGAGACGCATCTCGATCCCGCGTTGCCGCCCCGGGCGCGCTGGCGGGCGGTGCACAAGCTGCGCCCCGCGCTCTACCGCAACCTTCTCCGTCTGGACTGGGCCCGGCGCCACGCCGGGGACCGCGCGCTCCCAAACGCCGCGCTCGAGCGCGCGCTCGCCGAGGCCGACGGCCTGGCCTCCAAGACCTTTCCCCTGCGCGGACGCGACGCGCTCAAGCTCGGGGTCCCGGCCGGGCCCCGGCTCGGCCGCCTGCTCGACGACGTGGAGGAGTGGTGGGCCGGGCAGGGCTTCCGGCCGACGCGCCAGGAGTGCCTGGATCGGCTGCGCGCGCTGATCGCCGCCGAATAAGCCGCGAACCCATGAGCGAGGAGCCGGACGGCAATGAGACCCGAGGATTATCGCAAGCTCGGGTGTCTGCTTCTCGCCCACAGCGGACCGCAACCCAAATCGCCCTGAAGCGCCTCCCGCGTGCGGACGGGTGGTTGAGCGCTCGATGTCAGACACGGCGAACAGAATTGAACGTCGGACGGCGTCTCCTGTTCGTCGCGGCGGTCACGGGGCGAGCGCGTGGGCGATCTCCGTCACATGGCGCAGATCGGAGCCGCAGCAACCGCCGAAGACGTTGAGCCAGGGCATTTTCTCCCGGATCGCCTTGTACTGGCTCCCGAGTTCCACGGGACTGCCGTCATCGAGCGTCTCGGACTCGTCGAGTTCGGCATGGCTCTTGCGCGAGGCGTTGCAGCGGATGCCGCGGATGCGGCGAGACCAGTCCCCGTCTTCGAGGACGTGCGTGAAATGGTCGGGATGGGCGCAATTCACCATGAAATAGGCGGCGCCCGATTCGGTCGCCTCGTCCACCGCCACGATCGCGTCCTTCAGTGGCTGGCCCGTCGGCAGATTGCCGTCGGTCTCCACCGTGAACGAGACGACGACGGGAAGATCGGCGGCCCGGGCGGCGCGTACGATGCCGATGGCCTCGCCCGACTGGGTGAAGGTGAGCGCGGTAACCATGTCGACCTCGGTCTTGGCCAGCCATCCAATCTGCTTGGAGTGGTACGCCTCGGCCTCGTGCGGCGCGACCACCGCTTCGGGCGCGTACGCATCGCCCCGGGGGCCGACGAGGCCGTTCAGCACAATCGGCTTCGCATTGCCGGAAAACTCGTCCCGCAGGCCGGCGATGAACGCGATCGCGTCACGGTTGGCCTCCTTGAGCTCCTCATCCGTGGCGCCCAGGTCCTTGGCCCAATGCATGTGCGCCTTCCAGGTCTGGCTGTCGAAAATGAAGCCGGCGTCCTTTTCGCGGGCGAGCGAGAGAAATCCCCGGAAATAGTGGGCCAGCGCGTCTCGTCCCTTCGATTCCGGCAAAAGGGTATGGGCGGCGAACTCCCGAATCTCGATCCCGTGATTGAAGATCAAGTCGGTCTCGATCCCGGCGTCGGTGAGAAAGAAATCACCCGATAGCTGCGGCAGCTGGTTTCGATAGGTTGCCATTTTCGGACCTCCCGTTCCAAAGTGCGGCCAAATTAACACAAGGACTTTTCGGAACAACGACTCCGGTCGGTTTCCGCTCTTGTTAGGGGTGGTCAGGCGCCTGCCGGTGCCGGTGGCGGCATGGAAATCAGCATCGGATTCCACCTAACGAACGCCGCCGACCTGTCCAACGATTGGGGTCCACCTCACCTCTCAATACGGGATCTCGCCCTCCACGGTCACCCGGTGCATGACCCGGCGTTGGCCGGGGTAATCGTTCAGGGCGTAGTGCTGGGTGCAGCGGTTGTCCCAGACGGCGAGCGAGCCCCTGTCCCAGCGGAAGCGGCACGTGAATTCCTCCTTGACCGCGTGGTCGAAGAGGAACGCGAGGAGCGGCGCGCTCTCCGCCTCGGTCATTCCGCGGAAGCGCAGGGTGTGCGCCCGGTTGACGTAGAGCGCCTTGCGCCCGGTCTGCGGGTGGGTGCGCACGACCGGGTGCGCGGCCTCGATGTCCATCCGTTCCAGGTCCTTGCCAGCCATGGTTCCGCTCCTCAGGTGGGTGCCGCGGACGGCGGCCGTGTTCTTGGCCGAGCTGTTGAGCGCGACCAGACCGTCGAGCAGCGCCTTCATGCCGTCCGACAGGCGCTCGTAGGCCAGGACCATGTTGGCGAACAGGGTGTCGCCGCCCAAGGGGGGCACCTGCCTGGCGTACAGCACCGAACCGAGCGGGGGGCGCTCGAGATAGGCCGTGTCGGAATGCCAGAAACCGCCGAAGTTGGTCGTCTGCTCCGGCTCCTTCACGACCGCGATCACCTCGGGATGGCCCTCGATCGGCTCGGCGAAAGGGTAGGTGCCGATGGGCCCGAAGCGCCGCGCGAAGGCAACCTGCCGGTCGGGGGTGAGGTCCTGGTCGCGGAAGAAGATGACCAGGTGTTCGAGAAACGCCCGATGGATCTCCGCGAACACCGCGTCCGCGAGCGGTGCCGACAGGTCGACGCCGTGGACCTCGGCGCCGAGCGCGCGGGCGATGGGACGCACCTCGATGCGGTCGTACGTCATGGCGGCGGGGCCGGGCGCAATCGATGGATGGCCCACAGCGCGGCCGTCAGAAGCAGGAGCGCTCCGGCCTGATGCAGCGCGCCCAGCCAGACGGGCACCACGAGCAGCAGGGCCGCGACGCCGAGGCCGAGCTGCGCGCCCGCCGTCGCGAGCACCAGGGCGAGCCCGCGGCGCGCCCGCGCCGCGAGGTCGAGCCGGCGCCCCCACAGCCAAAGGCCGAGCGCGGCGCCGAGCGTCGCCACCGCGAGCAGCCGGTGGTTGAACTGCACCGCGGCCGCGTTCTCGAACAGGTTGACCGGCCACGGACGCAGGTCGGCGTAGCCCGCGGGCACCAGCGCGCCGTCCATCAACGGGAAGGTGTTGTAGGCGAAACCGGCGTCGAGCCCGGCGACGAAACCGCCGGAGGCCATGGTGAGCGCGCTCAGCCCGGCCAGGGCGATCAGCGCCGCGCGCAGCCGTCCGGCCCGCCGGTCGCGGCTCGGCTCCGGTTCGGGGAACAGCAGGCCCAGCGCCACCCACAGGATGTAGCCGTAGATCAGCACGGCCGCGCCCAGGTGCGCGACCAGGCGGTACTGGCTCACGTCGGTGCGCGCGGCGAACCCGCTGGCCACCATGAACCAGCCGAGCAGGCCTTGGAGGCCGCCCAAGGCGAACATGGCGACCAGGTGCGGTAGCAGCTCGGGCCGCACCCGCCGGCGCGCCAGGAACCAGACGAAGGGCACGGCGAAGACCACCGCGATCAACCGCCCCCACAGCCGGTGCACGTACTCCCACCAGAAGATCGTCTTGAACTCGGCCAGCGTCATCCCGGCGTTGACCTGGCTGTACTCCGGAATTTGCCGGTACAGGGCGAAGATGCGCTTCCATTCCGCCTCGCTCAGCGGCGGCAGGACGCCGCGCAGCGGCGCCCATTCCATGATCGACAGGCCGGATTCGGTCAGCCGCGTGATCGCCCCGATCACCGCCATGGCGAAGATCATGGCGCAGCACGCGAGCAGCCACAGCGCCACTGCGCGGTCGTCTCCGACTTGGGCGGTCCGGGGCGGGGAAGCCGCGAGCGAGGTCATGTCTTCGAGCGAAGGCTCCGGGCGCGGAAAAATTTTTTGCGCGTGACCCGTAGCCTAAGGCCAAGCCGCCGCGCCGCCAAGACGCGGCGCCGGGGGAAGGCGGCGCCGGGGCGGGCCCGGGAGCGGACCTATTGCAGGTGCAGCAGGGCCGAGGCGAAGCGCGCCTTCGGGGCCGTGATCAGCCGCACGTGGGCGACCGTGACCGAATGGAGCTTGCCGTCGAGATTGCGCGCCCAGAAATCCAGGAACCTGCGCAGCACCGGGTACTCCGGCGCGATGTCGTATTGCTGCCAGACGTACGTCTGCAGCAGGTTCGGATGGTCCGGCATGTGGTAGAGGATCTCCGCCGTCGTCAACCGGTAGTCGCGGAGTTGCTTTTCGATCGCGCCCATTTTGCTCCTTTCCTCGCTGGCACGCGAAACACCAACTTCGATCTTGCCGAGCTCCGGCCTCCATGGCAACACAATAAGATAAATAAAACAATAACTTAGCAGCATAGCCGGGCGACTGCTGCCAGGCGCGCGGGTGCGCCGGGCCGGGACCTCGGCGGAGGCCGAGGGACGGCTTGACTTCCTGGGCAGGAGGGCATAGACAATTGGCACTCGCCGCCGGAGAGTGCTAGCAGGGTGCTCCCGGGGGCATCAATCCATATAGTTGAGGCTCTGAAAACTGGAGAATCCGCCATGAGGTTCCGCCCATTGCACGATCGTGTGGTCGTGAAGCGTATTGAACAGGACGACAAGACGGCCGGGGGCATCATCATCCCGGACACGGCGCAGGAGAAGCCGATGGAGGGCGAGATCGTGGGCGTCGGTCCGGGCGCCCGCGGCGAAGACGGCAAGCTCCAGCCGCTCGACGTCAAGATCGGCGACCGGGTGCTGTTCGGCAAGTGGTCGGGCACCGAGGTCAAGATCGACGGCGAGGATGTTTTGATCATGAAGGAGTCGGACATCATGGGCGTGCTCGAGGGCGCGGCGAGCAAGAAGCGCAAGAAGGCCGCCTGAGACGCGCAACGGTCTGAATTCGGGAGAAGAACGAAATGGCTGCAAAGGAAGTGAGGTTTTCTGCGGACGCGCGCGAGCGCATGCTCCGCGGGGTGAACGTTTTGGCGGATGCGGTGAAGGTGACGCTCGGGCCCAAGGGGCGCAACGTCGTTCTCGACAAGGCCTTCGGCGCGCCGCGCATCAGCAAGGACGGCGTCACGGTTGCCAAGGAGATCGAGCTGGCCGAGAAGTTCGAGAACATGGGGGCGCAGATGGTCCGCGAGGTGGCGTCCAAGACCAGCGACCTGGTGGGCGACGGGACCACGACGGCGACCGTGCTGGCCCAGGCGATCGTGCGCGAGGGCGCCAAGGCGGTGGCCGCGGGGATGAACCCGATGGACCTGAAGCGCGGGGTCGACATGGCGGTGGAGGCCGTCGTCGGCGAGCTGGGGAAGCGCTCCAGGAAGGTCTCGACCTCGGAGGAGATCGCCCAGGTCGGCACGATCTCGGCCAACGGCGACGCCGAGATCGGCGAAATGATCGCCGAGGCCATGCGCAAGGTCGGCAACGAGGGCGTGATCACGTCGGAGGAGGCCAAGTCGCTCGAGACCGAGCTCGACGTGGTCGAGGGCATGCAGTTCGACCGCGGCTACCTCTCGCCGTACTTCATCACCAACGCCGAAAAGATGTTGGCGGAGCTGGAGGAGCCGCTGATTCTGCTGCACGAGAAGAAGCTGTCGGGCCTGCAGGCCATGCTGCCGCTGCTCGAGGCGGTGGTGCAGTCGGGCAAGCCGCTGCTGATCGTGGCCGAGGACGTCGAGGGCGAGGCCCTGGCCACGCTGGTGGTCAACAAGCTGCGCGGCGGCCTGAAGGTCGCGGCGGTCAAGGCGCCCGGCTTCGGCGACCGGCGCAAGGCGATGCTCGAGGACATGGCGATCCTGACCGGCGGCCAGGTGGTCTCCGAGGACCTGGGCATCAAGCTGGAGGGCGTGACCCTCGACATGCTGGGCAAGGCCAAGAAGGTGGTCATCACCAAGGAGGAGACGACCCTGATCGGCGGCGCCGGCAAGAGGAAGGAGATCGAGGGGCGCTGCAACCAGATCCGGCAGCAGATCGAGGAGACGACCTCGGACTACGACCGGGAGAAGCTGCAGGAGCGCCTGGCGAAGCTGGCCGGCGGCGTTGCGGTGATCCGGGTCGGCGGCGCCACCGAGGTCGAGGTCAAGGAGCGCAAGGACCGGGTCGAGGACGCCATGCACGCCACCCGCGCCGCGGTCGAGGAGGGCATCCTGCCGGGCGGCGGAATCGCGCTGCTCTACGCCCTCAAGACGCTCGACAAGCTCAAGCCCGCCAACGACGACCAGCGGGTCGGCATCGACATCGTGGGCCGCGCCCTCAAGGCGCCGGTGCGCCAGATCGCCGAGAACGCGGGCATGGACGGTTCGATCGTGGTCGGCAAGCTGCTCGAGCAGAAGAACCTCAGCCGCGGCTTCGATGCCCAGCTGGGCGACTTCGTCGAGATGTTCCAGGCGGGCATCATCGACCCGACCAAGGTGGTGCGCACGGCCCTGCAGGGTGCCGGCTCCGTGGCCGGCCTGCTGATCACCACCGAGGCCATGGTCGCGGAAAAGCCCGAGAAGAAGGAGCCGGCCTCGCCCGGCGCCCCGGACATGGGCGACATGGGCTTCTGATATCGAGCCCGGCCGGCAAGACAGACAAGGGGCCGCGGCGTGTCGCCGCGGCCCTAATTTTGCCTGCGCGGCCGCGCCGCGCCGCCGCCTTGATCGCACCCGCCCCGGACCCCAAATAATCGATCGAGCGGCGCCGCGTGCTGCGGGCCGCAGGAGAGGCCGGATGCCGCCCCGCCGGGTCCGGACCCCTTCGAACGGCAGCCCTTGCTCATCGACGAGGAGGACGCTGGCACCATGGCCCGACTGTCCCTTTTCAACAGTCCGCTGCTGCTCGGATTCGAGCAGTTCGAAGAGGCCCTGGAGCGGATCTCGAAGACCGCCGCGGACGGCTATCCGCCGTACAACGTGGAACAGATCGGCCCGAACCGCCTGCGGATCACGCTCGCCGTGGCGGGCTTTTCGGCCGACGACCTGGAGGTCCAGATCCAGGACAACCAGCTCGTCATCCGCGGCAAGCAGACGGACGACAAGGCCGCGGTCTATCTGCACCGCGGCATCGCCGCGCGGCAGTTTCAGCGCAGCTTCGTCCTCGCCGACGGCATCGAGGTCACCGGTGCCTCGCTCGACAACGGCCTGCTCCATATCGAAATCGAGCGGCCGGTCAACGAACCGCAGGTGCGCACGATCGAGATCGCGGCCGGAGGACCGGACAGGCCGTCCAGGAAGGAGAGAGCACGATGAACGAGATCGCACGGACGAGCCCCATCTCGCCCCGGGATCTGATGATCCTCGGGCTGGAGCAGGTGGCCTACGTGAAGCCGGTTCCGATCGACGGCGGCACGGCCTACGCCGTGCATGCGGCCGACGGCACCCAGATCGCGGTCATGCAAAGTCGCAACCTCGCCTTCGCCGCGATCCGCCAGAACGACCTCGAGCCGGTCAGCGTCCATTGAGCACGGCGGCCATTGGCCGCCGGCGGGGCCGGGCCGTCGGCCGAGACTTGGTGTCAGGCGGCGTGGCTGGCCGTCGACTCGGTGAGCAGGGCGTGGATCGCTTCGGGGTTGTCGGCGCCGCGCAGCTTCTCGCACACCGCGCGGTCGCGCAACAGGCGGGAGACTCGGGCCAGCGCCTTCAGGTGGTCCGCTCCCGCGGTCTCCGGCGCCAACAGGACGCAGATCAGATCGACCGGCTGCTCGTCGATGGCGTCGAAGTCGATCGGCGTGTCCAGGCGGGCGAACAGGGCGTAGAGGCGGTCCAGGTCGGGCAGTTTGCCGTGCGGGATCGCGATGCCGTGCCCGACGCCGGTGGTGCCCAGGCGCTCGCGCTCGATCAGGACCTCGAAGACCGTCCTCTCCGGCTGCTTGGTGAGCGCGGCGGCCCGCTTGGCCAGTTCCTGCAGCGCCTGTTTCTTGCTGGTGACTCGTAGGTTGGCAATGATCGCCCGAGGGCTGATCAGGTCAGCGATTTCCATAGCAAACTCATGCGTTAACGCAGGTCAACCGCCGCGGTTGCCGCGCGGGTCGATCCAACCGATGTTGCCGTCCGGCCGGCGGTAGACAAGATTCAGCCCGCTGTGCGAGCTGTTGCGAAACATCAGGGCGGGCAGGTCGGCCAGGTCCATCCGCATCACGGCCTCGCCGACCGTCAGGCTCGGGATTTCGGTCGTCATCTCCGCCACGATCACGGGCATGCCGTCGGCCTCGGCCTCGCTCGAGTCGTCGCCGGGCTGGCCCGCCAGGATGTACTGCTGCGCGGGCAGCGCCTCGGCGGCCGGCGCCGGCTCCTTGTGATGGTCGCGCAGGCGCCGCTTGTAGCGGCGCAGGCGCTTGGCCAAGTGCTCGGCGGCGGTGTCGAAGGCCAGGTAGGCGCCCTCGGACTCGCCCTGCGCCCGCAGCTGGATGGCCCGTCCGACGTGCGCCGTGACCAGGGCGCGGAAGCGGTGCCCCTCTCGGGACAGGGTGACCCCGACCTCGATCGCGTCGCCAAAATATTTGCCGAGGATGCGCGAAAGGCTCTCCCTCACATGGGTCCGCAGTGCATCGCCAACGTCGAGCTGCTTCCCCTTAACGGATAGCTGCATTCCCTTGCTTTTCCAGGATTTTCGCCGGGTTCCTCCGGAAGGTCAGCCGATCGGACCGGGCCCGGTTCGTCGAGAGCGGCGCCACATTAGGAGCGGTTCAAGGGGGAGTCAATAGCAGCGCCCACCTCGACCCGAAGCGGTGGAAGGCCGGCCCGCATCGACCCAATATGTGCGCTTCGGGGCCGATTTTCCAGGGCGCGGGAGCCGGTGGGAGGCGGGGAAATCAACCATGATCCGGCCGTTCGCCGGGCCGAGCGCCCCCTGGATCGCCGCCGCGCGACGGCGTCGGGGACGGCAAACGGCTCAGGCCTCCGGCGCCTTGTCCCGGCGGCGCTGGACCGAGGAGGGAATGCGCATCGCCTCGCGGTACTTCGCGACCGTGCGCCGGGCGATGTCGATGCCGTCCGCGCGCAGCCGTTCGACGATGGCGTCGTCGGAGAGCACCCGGCCGCTTGTCTCGGCGTCGATCAAGGCCTTGATCCGGTGCCGGACCGCCTCGGCCGAGTGCGCCTCCCCATTGGCGCCGCCGATCGCCGAGGTGAAGAAGTACTTCAGCTCGAACACCCCGCGCGGGGTCGCGATGTACTTGTTCGAGGTCACCCGGCTGACCGTCGATTCGTGCATCATGATGGCCTCGGCGATGTCGCGCAGCGTCAGCGGCTTCAGGTGCCTGACCCCCTTGCGGAAGAAGGGGTCCTGCTGGCGGATGATCTCGGTGGCGACCTTGAGGATCGTCGTGGCCCGCTGGTGCAGGGAGCGGACCAGCCAGCTGGCCGACTGGAACTGCTGGCTGATGTATTCCTTGTCCGTCTTGGTTCGCGCCCGCGCCGCGACCAGCGCGTGGTAGCGCGTGTTGACGAGGACCCGCGGCAGGGTGTCGCTGTTGAGCTCGACGATCCAGGCGCCGCTTGGGTCGGCCCGCATCAGGATGTCGGGCACGACCGGCGCCGCGACCACGGCGTCGAAGACCTGCGCCGGCTTCGGGTCGAGCGACCTGATCTCGGCGATCATCTCGGCCAGGTCCTCGTCGTCGACGCCGCACACCTTGCGCAGGGCCGCGAAGTCGCGCTTGGCAAGCAAGGGCAGGTTGTCGAGCATCGCCTGCATGGCGGGATCGAGGCGGTTGCGGTCGGCGAGCTGGAGGGCGAGGCATTCCCCCAGAGAGCGGGCGAAGATGCCCGGCGGGTCGAAGCGCTGCACGGCGCGGAGCGTGGCCTCGATCCGCGCCGGCTCACAGCCGAGCAGCTCGGCGAGGCGGTCGAGGTCGCCGACCAGATAGCCGGACTCGTCGAGCATCTCGATCAGGTGGAGTCCGATCATGCGGTCAGCCGGGTCGCGGATGTCCACGCCCAGCTGATCCAGCAGGTGCTGGCGCAGCGTGACCGGCGCGCTCACCCGCTGCTCCAACGACTGCTGGTCCTCCTCCCCGGTCCAGGCGCCGCCGCCGCCGGCATGGGCGAACGCGGCGCGCTCGGAGGACCAGTCGTCCACCGGGCTGTCGTCGTAGACGTTCCCGTAATCGATGTCGAGCGGCGCGTCGGCCTCCGCGGGCAGCGTCTCGCCGCCGGTCAGTTCGGCCGTGTCGCGCACGCTCGCCGGCGGCTCGCCGGCCGCTGGGCCCGCGCGCTCCGGCTCGGCCCCGGGGCGGGCGTCGTCCTCGTTGCCGTCGTCGCGCTCAAGCAGGGGATTGCGCTCGAGCTCGTGCTCCAGGTAAGTCGCCAGTTCCAGGTTCGAAAGCTGCAACAGCTTGATCGCCTGCTGCAGCTGCGGCGTCATCACTAGCGTTTGGGTCTGGCGCAGCTCCAACCGTTGCGACACCGCCATACCCGAGATTCCTACAAGCTAAATCTTTCGCCCAGGTAAACTCGCCTGACGTCCTCGTGGGCAACGATTTCGGCGGGCTCTCCCTCCATGAGGACGACGCCGTCGTGAATGATGTACGCGCGATCGACGATCTCCAGCGTCTCCCGGACGTTGTGGTCCGTGATCAGGACGCCGAGCCCGCGGTCCTTCAAGTGCGACACGAGCTCGCGGATGTCATTGACCGCGATCGGGTCGATGCCCGCCAAGGGCTCGTCGAGCAGGATGAATTTCGGCTGCGAGGCCAGCGCCCGGGCGATCTCCACCCGGCGCCGCTCGCCGCCCGACAGCGCCAGCGCCGGCGTGCGCCGCAGATGTGTGATCGAGAACTCCCCCAGCAGGTCGTCGAGCATGGCCTCGCGCCGTTCGCGGACCGGCTCGACCACCTCGAGCACGCCGCGGATGTTCTGCTCGACGGTCAGGCCGCGGAAGATACTGGCTTCCTGGGGCAGGTATCCGATCCCCATGCGCGCCCGCCGATACATCGGCATGTCGGTGATGTCGTGGCCGTCGAGCGTGATCCAGCCGTAGTCCGGCGCGATCAGGCCGGTGATGATGTAGAAGCAGGTCGTCTTGCCGGCGCCGTTCGGCCCCAGCAGGCCGACCGCCTCGCCCCTTTGCAGCGCGATGCCGACGCCGCGCAGGACCGGCCGCTTCTTGAAGCTCTTGCCGATGTTGACCGCGCTCAGCCCCTCGTTTTCGGCGACCAGCCGCGGGGCCGGCCGATCGGGCGCGCGCTGGTTCCGATCGGTGTCGGCGGCTCGGGTCATGGCGCGCGCCGCGTGCGGGGAGCGCGGCTCACGAGTCGCTCCCCCGGCCGGGCTTGCGCTTGGGCACGAACAGGCCGCGCACGCGATCCGTGGTCTTGGCCCCGGGCGGCCCGGCCAAGAGCCGGCTGACGCCCGTCTTCAAGTCGACCTCCGCGTATTCGCCGTTCAACTGGTTCTCCTGCCGCGTGATCTTGACCGCGCCGGTCAGGATCGCGAACTCCTTCTCCACGTAATATATACCACGCTCGCCGCGCGCGTACTCGCTCGGCGTGGCCACGCGGACGTTGCCGAAGGCCTCGATGCGCATCAGCTTGAGGTTGCCCTGCTCGTCCGGCTCGAAGTAGGCGGTCAACACGTCCGCCTGGATCCGCTTGTCCTCGCGCACCGCCTGGGCGTCGCCGCGCGCCACGGCGAGCCGCTTGCGCTCCCAGTACTCCAGGCTGTCGCGCGCGGTGATCACGTCGTTCTCGCCGACCAGGCGAAGGTCGTCGCCGACCACGACGAGGATCCCGTTGACGACGTCGTAGGCGCCGCGGTCGCCGTAGACCGTCTCCGTGGGCGAGACGATGCGCACGTTGCCCTCGACGTCGATGCGGTCGATATCCGACCCGCCGCCCTCGAGTGGCCGGTAATGCGCGGTCATGACATCGGCGTAGACCGAGAGGTCGCCGCGCGCCGCATGGGCGTTGCCGCGCGCGATGTAGAGCTGCTCGTTGCGGCGCCACTCGATGCCCTCGTCGGCGTTGATCTCGAGCGGCTCGTCGCCGCCTTGCAGGCCCTGAATCGCCTGCCCGGCGCCCGGTCCGGCTCCGGCGGCGAGCCCGGCCCAGGCCAGCGCCAACGCCCCCAGATGCCGGCGCCATCCGCCGAGGCGGCGGCCGCGTCTGAACCGAGCGCTCACCGCATCGCCTCCTGCGCCCCGGGCAGGATGGTCAGATGGCTCTTGCCGGTGAAGACGATGCGCGCGCCGCGGTCCAGCACCCGGAAGCCCTCCGCGTTGATGGATCCGGCGCTGCCGTGGCCCTCGACCGGCTGGGCGCCCTCGGCGGTCCCTTCGATGAGATCGACCCGCGCGGATTCGGTGCGGATCTCGAACCCCTTGTCGTGAAACAAGCTGACCGAGCCGATCAGGTCGAGCAGCTTGGCCTCGCTGTCGTACTGGCCCGCCCGGGCGGTCAGCGCCAGCCACGTCCCGTCCTCCAGCGTCATGTCGGCCTTGGGCAGTTCGAGGTCGATCAGGTTCTCGTTGCGGTTCGACTGGGTCGCCATGTCGGCCGTGATCGTGTACGGCCGGTTCTTGCCGTCGATGCCGTCGTAGCGGGCGTTCAGCATGCTCAGGTTCTCCGGCTGGCCGGGCCCGAGCTTGGCGATGCCGAGACGGAAGCGGTCACGCTCCAGCGTGAACTGCGGCCAAGCGACGACGAGCAGGATCAACGCGGCCGCCATGGCCGGCAACAGCACCTTCATCAGGCCGACGAAGATGCTGTAGCGGTTGCGCCCGGACAGGCGCGGTGGCTGGCGCGGCCGGCGCGCCGGGGCGTCCGCGCGGGCGGCGCCTTTGTCTTTCGTGTAGTCGATCGCCTGTCTCATGCCGCGACCAGCCGGTCAGGCCACGCCTGCCCGAAGACAGTCGTGGATGTGCACGATGCCGACCGGGCGGGTGCCTTCGACCACGAACAGGCTGGTGATAGGCCGCTCGTTGTGCACGCCGTTCATGATGCCCAGCGCCGCGGCGGCGAGCGCCTGGGCGTGGATCGTGCGCGGCGACTCGGTCATCACCTCGGCCGCGGGCAGGTCGAGCAGCCCGGCGGTCATGTGACGGCGCAGGTCGCCGTCGGTGATGATGCCGATCAGGCCTCCCGACCGGTCGATGACGCCGACGCATCCGAAGCGGCGCGCGGTCATGACGAGGATCGCTTCCGCCATCGGCGTCTCCCGCCGGCACAGCGGCAGCTCGTCGGGCCCGTGCATGATGTCCGAGACGCGCAGCAGGTTGCGCCCCAGCGAGCCTCCCGGATGCAGGATCTGGAAGTCTTGCGCCGTGAAGCCCTTACGCTCGAGCAGCGCGATGGCGATGGCATCGCCCAGCGCCAGCATCATGGTCGTCGAGGTGGTTGGGGCCAGGCCCATGGGGCAGCCCTCCGGCGCTCTGGGCAGGATGATCGCCGCGTCGGCCGCCTCGGCGAGGGCCCCGTGCGCCTTGCCGGTCATCCCGGCCAGCGGTATCCCGAAGCGCCGGGTATAGGCGATGATGTCGCTCAGCTCCACGGTCTCGCCCGAATTGGACAGGGCCACGACCGCATCGCCCGGCGCGATCATGCCCAGGTCGCCGTGGCTGGCCTCGCCCGGGTGGACGAACTGGGCCGGCGTGCCCGTGGAGGCGAAGGTCGAGGCGATCTTGCGCGCGACGTGCCCGGACTTGCCCATGCCGGTCACGGTGATCCGGCCGGTCACGGCGGCGAGCATGTCGAGGACCCGCGTGAAGGACTCGTCCAGCGAGGCGGCCAGGGCATCCAACCCCTCGACCTCCAGGCGCAGGACCCTCCGGGCCGCCTCCAGGTCCTTCGTGCGCGCCGGCCGGTCCGCGCCCCGTGGACCGGCCTCGTCCGCCACGCGATTGAAACGGTGTTTCATCACGGTCATCCCGCTCGTATCGGCGCGGCCTCGATCGCTTGCGCCGGCGCAACTATAGCAGATTTCCGGCCGCGCAACGGCGCTGCCGGTTCAGTGCGCGAAGATGTCGACGTCGCGCCAACCCGACAAATCGAGCGCGGCGCGCGTCGGCAGGAAGTCGAAACAGGCCTTGGCGAGCTCGGCCCGACCCTCGCGCGCGAGCATGGCGTCGAGGGCCTCGCGCAGGCGGTGCAGGTACAGCACGTCGGTGGCGGCGTAGCGCAGCTGCTCCTCGCTCAGCTCCGGGGCGCCCCAATCCGACGACTGCATCTGCTTCGACATCTCGACGCCGAGGAGGTCGCGGCACAGATCCTTGAGGCCGTGACGGTCGGTGAAGGTGCGGGTCAGCCGCGACGCGATCTTCGTGCAGTACACCGGCCGGCACATGACGCCGAGATGGCGCTGGATGGCGGCCAGATCGAAGCGGGCGAAGTGGAACAGCTTCATGATCCGCCTGGTGCGGAGCAACGCCTTGAGGTTGGGCGCCCGGTAGCGGCCGTCGCGGAACTGCACCAGATGGCACACCCCGTCGCCGGCCGAAAGCTGGATCAGACACAATCGGTCGCGCACCGGGTCGAGGCCCATGGTCTCGGTGTCGACCGCCACCGCGTCGCCGAAATCCAGGCCGGGCGGAAGGTCGTTCTGGTGAAGGTGCAGCTGCAAGGCTCGAACACGCCGGGTCGCCTGGAGTCCCGCCGACGGGCGGCGCCAAGCCCCTTGTGGGTTGGCGGGCATTCTCGCCAGGCCCGAGGGCCTGTCAAGACGTTCCCGGCGATTTGGGGGTGTCGCGCACGGGCGGCGCCTAGTATACAGACGCCGCGCGAGTACGCGCGATCCGGCCGCCACGCCGGACAGGGGGAATGCCCATGGCAGCGGGTGTGGTCACGATCTTCGGCGGGTCCGGGTTCCTCGGGCGCCACCTGGTTTGCCGCCTGGCCAAGCAGGGCTGGCTGATCCGCGTCGCCGTGCGGCGGCCCTCGGCGGCGGACTTCCTCAAGCCGCTCGGCGACGTCGGGCAGATCACGCCGATCCGCGCCCCGGTGCAGGACCAGGTCGCGGTCGAGGCCGCGGTCGCGGGTGCCCGCGCCGTGGTCAACCTGGTCGGGATTCTGTTCGAGCGCGGCGCCCAGCGCTTCGCCGCGGTGCACGCGCGCGGCGCGCACACGGTGGCCGCCGCCGCGGCCGCGGCCGGCGTCCAGCGCCTGGTGCACGTCTCCGCGATCGGCGCCGAGCGGCGCGCCGAGGCCGAGTACGCGCGCTCCAAGGGCGCCGGCGAGGCCGCGGTCAAGACCGCATTCCCGAACGCGACGATCCTGCGCCCCAGCATCGTGTTCGGCCCGGAGGACGACTTTTTTAACCGCTTCGCCGTGATGGCGCGCCTGTCGCCCGTGCTGCCGCTGATCGGCGGCGGAACCACCCGATTCCAGCCGGTCTACGTCGGCGACGTGGCGGACGCCATCGCCAAGTGTCTGAGCGAGCCGGCCTGCCAGGGCCGGACCTACGAGCTCGGCGGCCCGCGGGTCTACACGTTCAAGGAGCTGATGGAGGTCCTGCTGCGCGAGATCCGGCGCAAGCGCCTGCTCGTGCCCCTGCCGTTCGCGCTCGCCGCGCTTCAGGCCGCGGTCCTGGAGCTTTTGCCCGTCCCGCCGCTCACGCGCGACCAGGTCAAGCTGCTGCGCCACGACAACGTGGTTTCCGAGGGGGCGTTGACCCTCGCCGACCTCGGGATCACGCCGACCTCGGTCGAGGTCATCGTGCCGACCTACCTCGATCGCTACCGGCCGGGCGGGCGCTTCAACAAGCCGCTGGTGGTGTGAGGTGAGCCCCTGCGGGCCTCGCGCTCAGGTCAGCCAGACGAGCAAGGCCGCGCCGAGCAGCAGGCGGTAGACCACGAACGGCGTGAACCCGGCGTGGCGCAGCCAGCGCAACATCAAGGCGATGGCGGCCAGCGCCACCGCGAAGGCGACGACGGCCGCCATCAGGGCGTCGAGGCCCAGCCGCACGTCGCCCTGGCGATAGAGGTCGAGGCCGGCCAGCGTGCCGGCCCCGAGGATCGCCGGGATCGCAAGCAGGAGCGAGAAGCGCGCCGCCTCCGGCCGCTCGAAGCCGAGGAAGCGTGCCGCGGTCATGGTGATCCCCGCCCGGCTCGTGCCCGGGATCAGGGCCAGGACCTGGGCCAGGCCGATCACGACCGCGCTGGCTGCGGTCATATGCTCGATCCGGCGCACGGTCATGCCCAGGCGGTCGCCCAGGAGCAGCACGACCCCGAAACCGATCGTGGCCCACGCGACGACCCGCACGTCGCGCAGCCCCTGCGCGATCTGGTCCTTGAACAGATAGCCCACGACGACCAGCGGCACGGTGCCGATCACCACGTAGAACGCCAGCCGCGCCCCCGGCGTGCTCTGCCCGACCGCCAGCTTGAGCAGGCCCAGGGCCATCTGTCCCACGTCGCGCCAGAAATACAAACAGACCGCGAACAGCGTGCCGACATGCACCGCGATGTCGAGGATCAGGCGGTCGCTCTGCGTCCGTTCGAGAAGCGGCCAGCCGGCCCGGTCGAACATCTCCCAGACGATGACCAGGTGCCCCGAGGAACTGATCGGCAGGAACTCGGTTATGCCTTGCACGAGGGCAAGGATCAGGATGTGCAGGAGGGTCAACGCGAGATCCTCGAACCGGGCTCGACCGGCTTATAACATCGCGCCTCTAGATTCGCCCAGGGGGCAGGTAGTTCCATTTTGGTACTAAATACTTGAGCGGTTCGGCGCGATCGAGCGGTTCTTGCAGGTCGGCCGAAAATAGGTTATATTTTTACGACAGATATATTGACCTAATTGTTCGATTACGGTCCGTGCCCGGTGCGTTTGGTATAGCGTAAATTCGTTAATGGCCCCTGTTCGGCGCGCCGGCCGTTCCAAGCGAAACAGTCACAACGCGGCTCCCGGTTCAGGACCGGGGCCGGAGCGGGCGAGGGGATAGCCGCGGTATGCCAAGTCGAATGCTCAAGTTCGTCGAACTGGGAGAGCACCGGCCCGAGAAGCGGCCGGTGGCGGTTCGGCGCACGGACTTCGACGAGATATACCGGGAGTTCGACGCCCAGGCGGCGGCCGACCAGGCCGGCCGGTGCTCCCAGTGCGGAATCCCGTTCTGTCAGGTCCACTGCCCGCTGCACAACAACATCCCCGAGTGGCTCATGCTGACCGCGCAAGGCCGTCTGGAGGAGGCCTACGAGCTCGCCCAGTCGACCAACAATTTTCCCGAAATTTGCGGGCGCATCTGCCCGCACGACCGGCTGTGCGAGGGCAACTGCGTCATCGAGCGCGCCGGCCACGGCACGGTGACCATCGGCTCGGTCGAGAGGTACGTCACCGAAACGGCCTGGGAGCGCGGCTGGGTCAAGCCGGCCAAGCCGCGCCGGGAGCGCGAGCAGTCCGTCGGCGTGGTCGGCGCCGGCCCGGCCGGGCTGGCCGCCGCCGAACAGCTGCGCCGCAAGGGGTACCGGGTCCACGTCTACGACCGCTACGACCGGTTGGGCGGCCTGCTCGTCTACGGCATTCCGAACTTCAAGCTGGAGAAGCACACGGTCGCGCGCCGCGGGGAGTTGCTGCGCGCCGCCGGCATCACCTTCCACCTCAACTGCGAGGTCAGCCGGGACGTGACGCTCGAGGAGCTGCGCGCCCGCCACGACGCGGTCCTGATCGCCACCGGCGTATACAAGGCGCGCGAGATCAAGGTTCCGGGCGCGGGCCTGGGCGGCATATTCCGCGCGCTCGACTACCTGATCGCCTCCAACCGCAAGGGGCTGGGCGACCGCGTGCCGGAGTTCGACAGCGGCGCGCTCGACGCCGCGGGCAAGCACGTGATCGTCGTCGGCGGCGGCGACACGGCGATGGACTGCGTGCGTACCGCGGTGCGCCAGGGCGCCAAGTCGGTCAAGTGCCTGTACCGGCGCGACCGGGACAACATGCCGGGCTCGCGGCGCGAGGTCGACCACGCCGAGGAGGAAGGGGTCGAGTTCGTCTGGCTGTCCGCGCCCGAGGCCTTCCTCGGCGACGACGCGGTCCGGGCGGTGCGGGCCGCGCGCGTGCATCTGGGCATCCCCGATGCGACCGGCCGCCAGACCCCGCAGATCCTCGAGGGATCGAGCTTCAACATCGAGGCGGACATGGTGATCAAGGCGCTCGGCTTCGATCCCGAGGACCTGCCCGGCCTGCTCGACGCGCAGGACCTCACGCTCACCCGCTGGGGCACGGTCCGGATCGATTTCCGGACCATGAAGACCAGCCTGGACGGCGTGTTCGCGGCCGGCGATATCGTGCGCGGCGCCTCGCTGGTGGTCTGGGCGATCCGCGACGGCCGCGATGCGGCAGAGGAGATTCATCGTTACATCATGGCCAAGGAGGCGGCCGGTGCCGAAGCGCCGCGCCGCGCCGTGGCCTAGGTTCCAGGGGGCCCCCATGAACCGAGCCTCGGACGCAACGCCACAGGGCACGAGCGCCAGGGAGTTCATCGAAAGCTGGCGCCGCAACGCCGCGCGCCTGGCGCGCGAGGGCCTGTACGACCCGGCCGAGGAGCACGAGTCCTGCGGCGTCGGGGTCGTGGCGGCCATCGACGGCCGGCCGCGCCGGGAGGTCGTCGAGGCCGGGATCGCGGCGCTCAAGGCGGTCTGGCACCGCGGCGCCGTCGATGCCGACGGCAAGACCGGCGACGGCGCCGGCATCCACGTCCAGATCCCGCAGGACTTCTTCCGCAGGCACGTCGAGCGTACCGGCCACGCGCCGGGCCCGGAACGGATCGCCGTCGGCATGATCTTCCTGCCGCGTACGGACTTCGCCGCACAGGAGCGCTGCCGCGTCCTAGTCGAACGCGAGATCCTCAACTACGGCTACACCATCTACGGCTGGCGGCAGGTGCCGGTAAACACGGAGGTGATCGGCGAGAAGGCCGAGAACACCCGGCCGGAGATCGAGCAGATCATGATCGCGAACAACCGGGGCACCCCGGACCGGCAGTTCGAGATCGATCTGTACGTCATCCGGCGCCGCATCGAGCGCGCGGCCGAGGCCGAATCGATCAAGGATTTCTACATCTGCTCGCTGTCGTGCCGCTCGATCATCTACAAGGGCATGTTCCTGGCCGAGCAGCTCGACGCCTTCTACCCGGACTTGCGCGACGAGAGGTTCGAGTCCAGCTTCGCGATCTTCCACCAGCGTTACTCGACCAATACGTTCCCGACCTGGCGCCTGGCCCAGCCGTTTCGGGTGCTCGCCCACAACGGAGAGATCAACACGCTCAAGGGCAACGTCAACTGGTTGAAGGCGCACGAGTGCCGCATGGCCTCGGCGGCCATCGGCGAGCACATCGAGGAACTGAAGCCGGTGGTCCAGCCCGGGGCCTCGGATTCGGCGGCGCTCGATGCGGTCTTCGAGCTTATAGTGCGCGCCGGCCGCGACCTGCCCATGGTCAAGACCATGCTGATCCCCGAGGCCTGGCGCGACGACGGCCCCATGCCGGAGGCGCACAAGAAGCTCTACAGCTACTGCAACGCGGTTATGGAGCCGTGGGACGGGCCGGCGGCGGTGTGCGCCTACGGCGGTCGCTGGGTGCTGGCCGGCATGGACCGCAACGGCCTGCGCCCGCTACGCTACGTCATCACCCAGGGCGGCTTGTTGTTCGCCGGCTCGGAGACCGGCATGGTGCGCCTGGCGGAGGCGGAGATCGTCGAAAAGGGCCGCCTCGGCCCGGGCCAGATGATTGCGGTCGACGTGCAGGAAGGCAAGCTGTACCACGACCGCGAGCTCAAGGATTACCTCGCCGCGCAGCGGCCGTACGGCGAGTGGGTCGGCCACATCACCCAGATCGACGACCTGATCAAGCCGGACTACGGCGAACCCGTGCTCTTCGAGCGCGACGAGCTGCGCCGGCGGCAGCTCACCTTCGGCCTGACCATGGAGGACATGGAGCTGATCCTCCATCCCATGGTCGAGGACGCCAAGGAACCCGTCGGCTCGATGGGCGACGACGCGCCGGTGGCCGTGCTCTCCGACCGCTACCGGGGCCTGCACCACTTTTTCCGGCAGAATTTCAGCCAGGTCACCAACCCGCCGATCGACTCGCTGCGCGAACGGCGGGTCATGACCCTGAAGACCCGGCTCGGCAACCTCGGCAACGTGCTCGCCGAGGACGAATCCCAGTGCCGCGTGCTCCAGCTCGAGTCGCCGGTGCTGTCGAACGCGGAGTTCGAGGCCATGCGCGCCTACATGGGCGCGAGCGCGGTGAGCATCGACTGCACCTTCGAGGCGCGCGCCGTCGAGGACGAGAACGGCGCGCCGAAAGGCGCGGACGCCGCGCTCAAGGGCGCCCTCGAGCGGGTTCGCCGGGAAGCCGAGGACGCCGTGCGCGGCGGCTGCGAGCACCTCATCCTGAGCGACGAGAACGTCGGGCCGGAACGCGCGCCGATCGCCATGATCCTGGCCGTCGGCGCGGTCCATTCGCACCTCGTGCGCCAGAACCTGCGCACCTTCACCTCGCTCATGGTGCGCAGCGGCGAGTGCCTTGACGTGCACTACTTCGCGGTGTTGATCGGGGTCGGCGCGACCACGGTCAACGCCTATCTGGCCCAGGAATCGATCGCCGAGCGCCATCGCCGCGGCCTGTTCGGCGACCTCGGCCTCGAGGAGTGCATCCGTCGTTACAAGACCGCGGTCGACGACGGACTGCTCAAGATCATGTCCAAGATGGGCATCTCGGTCCTGTCGTCCTACCGCGGCGGCTACAACTTCGAGGCGGTCGGGCTGTCGCGCACGCTGGTCGACGAGTACTTCCCGGGCATGCCGAGCCGCCTGTCGGGCATCGGCTTGACCGGCATTCAGCAGAAGGTCCTCGGCCTGCACGCGCGGGCCTGGTCGGAGGACTACGTGGCACTGCCGGTGGGCGGCTTCTACCGCTACCGCCGCGGCGGCGAGGTGCACGGCTGGGAAGCCGGCCTCATTCACACCTTGCAGGCGGCGGTGGCCACCGACTCCTATTCGACCTACAAGAAGTTCAGCGAAGGCGTGACCAAGCTGCCGCCGATCAACCTGCGCGACCTGCTCGACTTCAAGCGCGACGGCGTCGAAGCGGTTCCGATCGAGGAGGTCGAATCCATCACCTCGCTGCGCAAGCGGTTCGTCACGCCGGGCATGTCGCTCGGCGCGCTCAGCCCGGAAGCCCACGGCACGCTCAACATCGCCATGAACCGCATCGGCGCCAAGTCCGATTCCGGCGAGGGCGGCGAAGACCCGGAGCGCTTCTTCCCGCGGCCGAGCGGCGACAACGAGAACTCGGCGATCAAGCAGGTCGCCTCCGGCCGCTTCGGCGTCACCGCCGAGTACCTGAACAACTGCCGCGAGATCGAGATCAAGATCGCCCAGGGAGCCAAGCCCGGCGAGGGCGGGCAGCTGCCCGGCTTCAAGGTGACCGAGATGATCGCCAAGCTGCGCCACTCGACGCCGGGCGTGATGCTGATCTCGCCGCCGCCGCACCACGACATCTATTCGATCGAGGACCTGGCCCAGCTCATTTACGACCTCAAGCAGATCAACCCCGAGGCCAGGGTGTGCGTGAAGCTGGTGGCGCGCTCGGGCATCGGCACGGTCGCCGCCGGCGTGGCCAAGGCCAAGGCCGACGTGATCCTGGTCTCGGGGCATTCCGGCGGCACCGGGGCGAGCCCGCAGACCTCGATCAAGTACGCCGGCGTACCCTGGGAGATGGGCCTGTCCGAGATCCATCAGGTGCTCACCCTCAACCGCCTGCGCCAGAACGTGCGGCTGCGCACCGACGGCGGGATCAAGACCGGGCGCGACGTCGTGATCGCCGCCCTGCTCGGGGCCGAGGAGTTCGGCGTCGGCACCGCCTCGCTGGTCGCCATGGGCTGCATCATGGTCCGCCAGTGCCACTCCAACACCTGCCCGGTCGGGGTGTGCACCCAGAACCCGGCCCTGCGCGAGAAGTTCACCGGCTCGCCGGAGAAGGTCGTCAACCTGTTCAGCTTCATGGCCGAGGAGGTGCGCGAGATCCTGGCCTCGCTCGGCGCCCGCTCGCTCGACGAGATCATCGGCCGCACCGACCTCCTGGCGCAGGTCAGCCGCGGCGCGCCGCACCTCGACGACCTCGACCTCAACCCCTTGCTGACCAAGGCGGACGCGGCCGGCAACCCGGTGCACTGCACGGTCGAGGGCCGAAACGAGGTGCCGGAGACGCTGGACTCCCAGATCATCGAGGACGCCCGGCCGCTGTTCGAGATCGGCGAGAAGATGCAGCTTCAGTACACGATCCGCAACACGCACCGCGCCATTGGCACCAAACTGTCGTCCAAGATCACGCGGCGCTTCGGCATGGCCGGCCTCGACCCCGGCCACGTCACGGTGCGCCTGCGCGGCTCGGCCGGGCAGTCGCTTGGCGCGTTTGCGGTCCAGGGGCTCAAGCTCGAGGTGTTCGGCGACGCCAACGACTACGTCGGAAAGGGCCTGTCGGGCGGCACGATCGTGGTGCGGCCGATGACGGCCAGTCCCCTGGTCAGCAACGAGAACACGATCGTCGGCAATACCGTCCTGTACGGCGCCACGGCCGGCCGGCTATTCGCCGCCGGTCAGGCGGGCGAGCGTTTCTGCGTGCGCAACTCCGACGCCGTGGCCGTGGTCGAGGGTTGCGGCTCGAACGGCTGCGAGTACATGACCGGCGGCACCGCCGTGATCCTCGGGCCGGTGGGCGACAACTTCGCCGCCGGCATGACCGGCGGCATGGCCTTCGTCTACGACCCGGACGAGCTGCTGCCCGCGCGCATCAACCCGGGCAGCGTCGTCTACCAGCGCATCGAGACCCCGTACTGGGAGGGCGTGGTCAAGGACCTGATCGCCGAGCACGTGCGCGAGACCCAGTCGCGCTTCGCCGAGCGGCTGCTCATCGACTGGCGGCGCGAGAAGGCCAGGTTCTGGCAGATCGTGCCCAACGAGATGATGGAGCGCCTCGAGCAACCGGTACGCCCGGAGGAGGCGCGCGAAAGGCGGGCGTGAAACGCCCCGCCGCTCGCAGCCCGTCTCCTGACACGCCGGGCGTAATCCCTGGCTCCCGTCCGCGGCGGCGCGGCGCTATAGTCGCGGCGCGATGCGCACGCTCTATCACCTGCCGCTCGATCCCGGCTGCCGCAAGGTGCGCGTCCTGCTCGGCGAGAAGCGCCTCGAGGTCACGCTCAAGACCGAGCAGGTCTGGCGGCGGCGCGAAGGGTTCCTCCAGATCAGCCCGGCGGGGGAGGTGCCGGTCCTGATCGAGCAGGACGGGACCTCCATTCCCGGCGCCGGCGTCATCGCCGAGTACCTGGACGAGGCCTATCCGGAGCCGCCGCTCATGGGCGCGAACCCGCTCGACCGGGCGGAGACCCGGCGCCTGGTCGAATGGTTCGACGTCAAGTTCGCGCGCGAGGTGAGCGCCAAACTGCTCGAGGAGAAGATCATGAAACGCTTCCTCGGGCTCGGCCATCCGAACTCGGCGGCGATCCGCGCCGGCCACGCCAACATCCACTACCACCTGGACTACATCGCCTGGCTGTGCGACCGGCGCCGCTGGCTGGCCGGCGAGGCCTTCTCGCTCGCCGACATCGCGGCCGCGGCCCACCTCTCGGCGATCGACTATCTGGGCGACGTGCCCTGGGAGGAGCACCCCGGCGCCAAGGACTGGTACGCTCGGGTCAAGTCGCGGCCCAGCCTGCGCCCGATCCTGGCCGACCACGTCCCCGGCGCCGCGCCGCCCGCGCACTACGCGGACCTGGATTTCTGAGGCTTGCGATCGGATTTTCGATCGCCAGCGCATCCTTAACGCGGCCCGCCGCCGAACAGCTGCCTTCGTTTCCCGCCCGGTCACTTGCTTGCAGGGCTTGGGCAAGCTGCCGCGCAGAGTGTGAATTCGCCTACTCGACGTTGACGTCGAGCTTCTCCAGGTTGGCGCGGGCGGCGTCGGCGGCCGGGGCGCCGTCGGCGATCTCGAGGACCCGCAGCCAGTCCTCCCGGGCGCGCGCCGCGTCGCCGGCCAGGCGGCGCAGGATGCCGCGCTCGAGCAGGCCGTCGGGGTTGTCGGGGTCGAGCCGCAGCGCCCGCTCGATGTCGTCCCCGGCCAGGTCCAGGGCGTCGAGGTAACGGAAGGCGCTGGCGCGCAGGATCAGGATGTCGGCCCGCTCGGGCGCCAGGTCGAGGGCGCCGTTGAGGTCGTCGAGCGCCATCCAGTAGCTGCCCGCCGTGGCCAGCGCGATGCTCCGGTCGATCAGCAGCTCGACGTTGTCCGGGTCGAGCGTCAAGGCGGCGGACTGCGCCGCGACGGCGCGCGCGGCCTCACCCGCCATGAGCCACGCCTGGGCGGATTGGGCGAGCACGCCGGCGCGCAGGCCCCGCGTCGCGGCGACCATGTCCTGGGCGAGCCGCTCCAGGCGCCGGGCGGCCGCTTCGTACCGGCCCAGCCCGATCAGGGCCACCGCCGCGCAATGCTTCGCCGGTTCGCCGCCGCCCAGCGCGTCCCAGGCCAGCGCCCGGTCGAGCGCGTCCCCGGGCCGGGCCCGGGCCAGGGCCATGCAATCGGCGTATTCCCGGGGCTGGTCGACGCCGAGCGCCTGGCCCGCGGCGGGCGGTGCCGTGAGCGGAGGCAGCCACAGCGGCGTCAATATGACGGCGAGGCGCAGGAAGCGGCGCGCGGGCATCCGGGTCTGTCCAAACCTCCTTCCGCCGCGTGGTTGTGCCGCGGTCGGCCTGTCCATAAAGTCGCCGCGCGCGGCCGCCGGCGCAAGGCCGGACCGCGCGCCTTGGGAGGTCGAGGATGCCCGACCGCCGCCTGTTCTGCTTCGGCCTGGGCTACAGCGCACAGACGCTGGCCGGGCGGCTGCGCGCGCGCGGCTGGCGCATCGCCGGCACCACGCGCGGCGTGGACAAGGCGGCGGCCTTGCGCGCGGCCGGGATCGAGGCCCTCCCGTTCGACCGCGGCCGGCCGCTGGACGACCCGGCCGCGGCGCTCGCCGAAACGACCCACCTGCTGAGCAGCGTGCCGCCCGACGAGCGGGGCGACCCGGTCCTCGACCACCACGGCGCGGACATCGCCCGGTGCGCCGGCCTGGCGTGGGCCGGCTACCTCTCGACCACCGGCGTCTACGGCGACCGTGCGGGGGGCTGGGTCGACGAGGACTCGGCGCTCGCGCCCACCGGCGCGCGCGGCCGGCGCCGGGCCGCGGCCGAGCGCGCCTGGCTCGCCCTGCGGCACGACCGCGGCGTGCCGGTCCACGTGTTCCGCCTGGCCGGCATCTACGGCCCCGGACGCAACGCGCTCGCCGCCGTGCGGGGCGGCGCCGCCAAGCGCATCGACAAGCCGGGCCAGGTGTTCAGCCGCATCCACGTCGAGGATATCGCGCGCGTGCTCGAGGCCTCGATGGCGCGGCCGAACCCGGGGCGCGCGTACAACGTCTGCGACGACGACCCGGCCCCGCCGGCCGAGGTCATCGCCTACGCCTGTGCGCTCCTGGGCGTGGCGCCGCCGCCGCTCGTCCCGTTCTCGGATGCCGAGCTGTCGCCCATGGCGCGCAGCTTCTACCGCGACAACAAGCGGGTCTCCAACCGCCGGATCAAGGAGGAGCTGGGCGTCAGCCTCGCCTATCCCGATTACAAAGCGGGCCTCACGGCGATCCTGGCGCACGAGCCGTGAGCGCCGGGACCGGCACGCGCGGCTCAGGAAAGCCGGTCGCTGAGCGCGCCCACGACGCGGGTGAGGCGCGCCAGGTCCTCCGGCTCGGAGAGGCGGTGGCCGCCGCCCTTGACGAGCGTCACCTCGACATCGTCCGACTCCAGGCGCTCCATGAGCTCGAGCGAGAGCGCGTAGGGCACGTCCGGGTCGGCGGTGCCGTGGATCAGGCGCACCGGGCAGGCGATCGGGATCGGCCCGTCCATCAGCAGGTGGCGGCGGCCCTCCTCGATCAGGCGCATCGTGATGGGGTAGGGCTCCTCGCCGTATTGGGAGGGCTCGTAGTACAATCCATCGCGTTCGAGGGTGGCGCGGATCTCGGGCGAATAGGCCCGCCACATCAACGTCTCGGTGAAGTCGGGCGCGGCGGCGACGCCGACCAGGCCGGCGACCCGCCGCGGCCGGGCGAGCGCCACCAGCAACATGATCCATCCGCCCATGGACGAGCCGACCAGGATTTGCGGCCCCTCGCTCAGCGCGTCGAGCACCGCGGTCGCGTCCTCGGCCCAGCGCCCGATGGTGCCGTCCTCGAAGCGGCCCGAGGAGGCGCCGTGGCCGAGGTAGTCGAACCGCACGAAGGCCTGGCCGCGCGCCGCGGCGAAGGCCTCCAGCGCGGTCGCCTTGCCGCCGGTCATGTCCGACATGAAGCCGCCCAAGAACACGATGCCGGGGGCGCGCGTTCCGGTTTCCCCGGCGGGCGTCCTGTGATAAGCGATGGTCGCGCCATCGGGCCGGGCCAATATCGCGGCCCCCGATGGCCGCGGCGGTTCTGCGGCCGTCATCGGACTGAAAGAGGCATGAACGAGCGCGCCCAACCTAGCACCCGCCGGCCCAACGCGAAAGACGGCCGCCCCGTGGTCCTTCAGATCGTGCCCCGGCTGGTCACCGGCGGCGCCGAGCGCGGCGCGGTCGACATCGCCGCGGCGGTCGCCGAGGCCGGCGGCACCGCGCTCGTCGCCTCCGAGGGCGGGCCCATGGAGCGCGAGCTCGTGCGCGCCGGGGCGACGCACGTCAAGTTGCCGCTGGCCTCCAAGAACCCGCTGGTCATGTACCGCAACGTCGAGCGGTTGGTGCGCGTGATCCGGGCCCACGGCGTGGACATCGTGCACGCGCGCTCGCGTGCGCCGGCCTGGAGCGCCGCAGCGGCCGCGCGGCGCACCGGCTGCCACTTCGTCACCACGTTCCACGGCGCCTACAACTTCAACAGCGAAATCAAGCGCCGTTACAACGCGATCATGACCGCCGGCGAGCGGGTGATCGCCAATTCCGCGTTCATCGGCCGGCACATCCGCGAGAACTACAAGGTCGATCCGGCCCGGATCCGGTTGATCCGCCGCGGCATCGACCTCGGCCGTTTCGACCCGGAGCGGGTCAGCGCCGAACGCGTCGTTCAGCTCGCCACGCGCTGGCGCCTGCCCGACGGCGTGCCGATCGTCATGCTCCCCGGCCGCCTGACTCGGCTGAAGGGACAGACCCTCCTCATCGAGGCGCTGACCCGCCTGCGCGACGTCGAGCTGCACTGCCTGCTGGTCGGCTCCGACCAGGGGCGCAGCAGCTACCGCGGCGAGTTGGAGCGCCTGGTCGCGCGTCACGACCTGGGCAGCCGCGTCTACCTGCCCGGTCACTGCGACGACATGCCGGCCGCCTACATGCTGGCCGACGTCGTGGTCTGCGCCTCGACCGACCCGGAAGCCTTCGGGCGCGTGGTCAGCGAGGCCCAGGCGATGGGCTGTCCGGTGGTGGCGAGCAACCACGGCGGGGTCTGCGAGCAGGTGATCGAGGGCCGCACGGCTTTCCTGTTCCCGTCCGGCGACGCGGCGCTCCTGGCCGAGGCGATCCGCACGGCGCTGGCGCTCGACGCCGCGTCGCGCGAGCGCCTGGCGATCGAGGCGCGGGCGCACGCGCGCGCCAACTTTTCCAAGGACCAGATGTGCGCGGCCACGCTTGCCCTGTACCGGGAGATGCTGCGCGCCGCCGCCGTCGAGGCGGCCGCAGCCGCCCGCCGGCGCCCGGCGCCGAGCGGCAGCCCGGCCGGTTCTTGACAGGGTCTGGATTAGTCTTACATTGCGCGCGCTTGACCCCAGGCGGCACAGGTCCGGAAGCAAGTCCAGCATGGTAGCCATCACGCTGCCCGACGGAAGCGTGCGCGAGTTCGACGGGCCTGTGTCCGGCTTCACAATCGCCGCGGCCATCGGCCCGCGCCTGGCCAAGGACGCCCTGGCGATCAAGGTCGACCAAGCGGTCAAGGACCTAAGCACGATCGTCGAGGCGGACGCCAAGGTCGAGATCGTCACGCGCGGCCACCCGGACGCGCTGGCGCTGGTGCGCCACGACTGCGCCCATGTCATGGCCGAGGCGGTCCAGGAGCTCTATCCCGGCACCCAGGTGACCTTCGGTCCCGCGACCGACACGGGCTTCTACTACGACTTCGCGCGGGCCGAGCCGTTCACGCCGGAGGATCTCGAGAAGATCGAGCAACGCATGCACGAGATCGTCGAGCGCGACGAGCAGATCGCGCGCGAGGTGTGGGACCGGGACAGGGCGATCCGCCACTTCGAGCAGATCGGCGAGACGTACAAGGCCCGGCACATCGAGACCCTGCCGCCGGAGGAGGAGATCACGATCTACCGGCAGGGAGACTGGCTCGACCTGTGCCGGGGACCCCACCTGTCGTCGACCGGCAGGCTCGGCCACGCCTTCAAGCTGCTCAAGGTCTCGGGCGCCTACTGGCGCGGCGACGCGCGCAACGAGCAGCTCCAGCGCATCACCGGCACCTGCTGGGAAAGCGAGAAGCAGCTCAAGGGCTACCTCCATATGCTGGAGGAGGCGGAGAAGCGCGACCACCGGCGCCTGGGACGGGAGCTCGGCCTGTTCCACCAGCAGGAGGAGGCGGCCGGTTCGGTGTTCTGGCACCCCAAGGGCTGGACCCTCTACCGCACGGTCGAGCGTTACATGCGCGCCCGGCTCGACGGCGCGGGCTACGTCGAGGTCAGGACGCCGCAGCTCATCGACCGCTCGCTGTGGGAGGCCTCGGGCCATTGGGAGAAGTTCCGCGAGCACATGTTCACCGCGAACGCCGACGGCGAACGGGTGCTCGCCATCAAGCCGATGAACTGCCCGGGCCACGTGCAGATCTTCAAGCAGGGCATCGTGAGCTACCGCGACCTGCCGATCCGCATGGCCGAATTCGGCGCCTGCCACCGCAACGAGCCGTCGGGCGCGCTGCACGGCCTCATGCGGGTGCGCTCCTTCACGCAGGACGACGCGCACATCTTCTGCACCGAGGAGCAGATCAACGGCGAGACGGTGGCGTTCTGCAGGCTCCTGCAGAGCATCTACCGGGACCTCGGCTTCGACGAGGTCACGGTCAAGTTCGCCGACCGCCCGCCGGTGCGCGTCGGCTCCGACGAGACCTGGGACAAGGCCGAAGCCGCGCTGACGGAGGCGGTCGAAGAGACCGGGCTGGAGTACGCGCTCAACCCGGGCGAGGGCGCGTTCTACGGGCCCAAGCTCGAGTTCGTGCTGCGCGACGCCATCGGCCGGGACTGGCAGTGCGGCACGTTGCAGGTCGATTTCGTGCTGCCCGAGCGGCTGGATGCCGCCTACGTGGCCGAGGACGGCAGCAAGCGCCGCCCGGTCATGCTGCACCGGGCGATCCTCGGCTCCTTCGAGCGCTTCCTCGCGATCCTGATCGAACAATACGCCGGGCGTTTCCCGCTGTGGCTCGCCCCGGTTCAGGTCGTGGTCGCGACGATCACCTCGGAGGCCGAGGCCTATGCCCGAGACGTGCGCGCGGCGCTCGCGGGCGCGGGGCTGCGCTGCGAGGCCGACCTGCGCAACGAGAAGATCAACTACAAGGTCCGGGAGCACAGCCTGGCCAAGGTGCCGGTCATCGCCGTGGTCGGCCGGCGCGAGGCGGAGGCGCGCACGGTTGCGCTGCGTCGCCTGGGGGGCGAGAGTCAGGAGATCCTTGCACTCGACGAGGCAGTCACTAAAGTGATCGAGGAGTCCGCCCCGCCGACGGGCGTTTAGATTCGGGAAACGCCCGCGCAAGTCGGCTCCGCAAGGTCCGAGGCGACCGCCGGGGCGGGCGGGTCCATGGGCAAGAAGGGAGGTCCACCCATAGCACGACCGCCAATGAACTTGATGCCGTCTCGTGAGGGACCGCGAGTCAACGAGCAGATCGCCGTCGCCGAAGTCAGGCTCATCGACGAAAATGGAAACAACGTAGGGGTCGTCTCCGTAGGCGAAGCCGTGGAGCGGGCCGTCGAGGCCGGCCTCGATTTGGTCGAGATCTCCCCGAACGCGAGCCCGCCGGTGTGCAAGATCCTGGATTACGGCCGCTACAAGTATGAGGACCAGAAGAAACGCGCCGAGGCGCGCAAGAAGCAGAAGATCATCGAGGTCAAGGAGATCAAGATGCGGCCGAACATCGACCAGCACGACTACGACGTCAAGATGCGCTCGATCCAGCGCTTCCTCGACGAGGGCGACAAGGTCAAGGTCACGCTGCGGTTCCGCGGCCGCGAGATGGCGCACCAGGATCTCGGACTCAAGGTGCTCAACCGGGTGCGCGACCAGGTCGAGAGCGTCGCCAAGGTCGAGCAGTTCCCCAAGCTGGAAGGCCGCCAGATGATCATGATCCTGGCGCCCAGGTAGCCGGCGGACGGCCGAAGTACCGGCCCGAACCTCAAGCCGGCGCGGCCAGCCTCACGTAGGCGTAGGCGCCCAAGAAGGTCAGGTCGTGCCTGTAGGCGAAGCGCGCGAGCGCGCGGTCCAGCCCGCGCACCACGGGGATCCGGTCGAAATAGCCGTGTCCGTAGAACGTCTGGATGTCGACCTCGGCGTAACCGATCGACCGGTAGCGCCGGATCAGGCGCTCGGAGCGGCCATAGCACATCGAATAACGGGCGGGGAACTTGGGCTCCCCCTCGTCGTGCCGGTTGCCGAAGAACCTCCGCACGATCCCGCGGCTCAAGGTCTCGGGAAGCAGCTTGTTCAAGACGAACGGCGGCGCGTACAGGGTCGGCATGAAATGAAAGGCGGTTCCGCCGGATTTCAATAGCCTGAACACGTTGGCGTGGAACTTGTCGCCGTCGGGCACGTGCTCGGCCAGCATCTTCGAGAAGACCACGTCGTACTGCGCCCGCGCGGGGCCGAGGTCCCCGCAGATATCGAAACAGGCCTTGCGCCAGTGGCTCGGCGCGAGGTCGAGTTCGCTCTGCGAGATGTCGTTGATGGTGTAGGAGGCCACGTTCGCCGGCAGGTCCTCCCGGCTGAACAGCGGCGATCGCCCGCCGCCAATCTCGATGATATCCGCACCCTCCACGCGCGAGACGATCTCGGCAACCGTGGCCTTGAACCGGTCCCAGGCATACCCGCTGGTGCGTTCGAAGGGAATCTCGGCCATGCGGCGCAAATCGCTCGGAATCGGGCCCAACGGTGGAGTGGATACGGTCTCAATTCCTAACAATCCCATAACGCTCGTGCCGCCGGCCGGCCGCCTCCGACGCCGGGCGGAGCGCCGCCCGTGGCCCCGCAACGAGCGGCCCGGTCGCCTTGCATTGGCGCCGTGCGGCCGCTATAAACGGCGCCTCTTGAAGCGAGCGGTCCGGCCCCCGGGGCATGCCCAGCCGCTCGAACGGACCCGCAAGATCCGAGCGAAAGGACCAGCCAAATGCCCAAGCTCAAGTCCAAGAGCGGCGCCAAGAAACGGTTCCGCCTGACCGGCACCGGCAAGGTGCGCTCGAACTTCGGCTACAAGCGGCACAACCTGCGCAAGCGGCCGCAGAAGATGAAGCGCAAGGCGCGCGGCTCGCGGATCGCCTCCGCGCCGGACGCCAGGCTCGTCAAGCGGCACTTCCTGCCCCACGCCTAAGGAGGACCCGATATGGCTCGCGTCAAGCGGGGCGTCACCGCGCGCGCCCGGCACAAAAAGGTCGTCAAGCAGGCCAAGGGCTATACCGGCCGCAACAAGAACGTGTTCCGCGCCGCCATCGAGCGGGTGGAGAAGGGGTTGCTGTACGCCTACCGCGACCGGCGTACCCGCAAGCGGAGCTTCCGCAGCCTGTGGATTCAGCGCATCAACGCCGGCGCGCGCGAGCACGGCCTGACCTATTCGCAGTTCATGAACGGGATCAAGCGCGCCGGGATCGAGGCCGACCGCAAGATCCTTTCCGATCTCGCGGTGCGCGAACCGGCCGCGTTCAAGGCCCTGGCCGAAAAGGCCCAGGCCGCGCTCGGCGAGCCCGGCGGGTCGTAGCGGCGACGAAGACGGCAGGCGGTCTTCCCGGCGGCGGCGCGTCGCGCAAGGCCCGTGTCCGTGCGGCAAGTTTCGGGACAATGTGCTCGGGGATCGCCGGGCCGGCGCGCGGCGGGGGCCGCCGGTTAGGATGCCGGAATGAACATCGAAAACCTCGATCAACTGAGCAGCAGCCTGATGGCCGAGGTAGCCGCCGCGGGCGACCTCGAGGCGCTCGAGGCGCTGCGGGTGCGCGCGCTCGGTAAGAAGGGCCGCATCACCCAGATGATGAAGACCCTTGGCGGCCTCGACCCGGAGGCGCGCAAGGCGGCCGGCCGGGCGCTTAACGCGGTCAAGGACGCGCTCGCCGCGGCAATCGAGGCGCGCAAGGCGGACCTGGCCGAGGCTGAGCTGACGGCGCGGCTGGCGGAGCAGCGGATCGACGTGACCCTGCCCGCGCGCCCGGCGGAGGTCGGGCGCATCCACCCGATCAGCCAGACGATCGAGGAGATGGTCGCCATCTTCGGCGAGATGGAGTTCTCGGTCGCCGAAGGGCCCGACATCGAGGACGACTTCCACAACTTCACCGCGCTTAACATCCCGCCCGAACACCCGGCGCGGCAGGAGCACGACACCTTCTACCTCCCGGCGCTCGCCGACGGGGCCCGCATGGTGCTGCGCACGCATACCTCGCCGGTCCAGATCCGCACCATGCAGAAGGCCAAGCCGCCGATTCGCATCATCGTCCCCGGGCGCACCTTCCGCGCCGATTCGGACGCCACCCACTCGCCCATGTTCCACCAGGTCGAGGGCCTGGTCGTGGACGAGACCACGCACATGGGCCACCTCAAAGGCACGCTGATCGCGTTCTGCCGCGCCTTCTTCGGCGTCGAGGATCTGCCGGTGCGCTTTCGCCCCAGCTACTTCCCGTTCACCGAGCCGAGCGCCGAGGTCGACATCGGCTGCAGCCGCCAGGGCGGTCAGCTCAGGATCGGCCACGGCAAGGATTGGCTCGAGATCCTGGGCTGCGGCATGGTGCACCCGAAGGTGCTCGAGAACTGCGGCATCGATTCGAGCCGGTACCAGGGCTTCGCCTTCGGCATGGGCGTGGAGCGTGTCGCCATGCTGAAGTACGGCATCCCGGACCTGCGCCCGTTCTTCGATTCGGACCTGCGCTGGCTGCGCCACTACGGCTTTCTGCCGCTCGAGTCGCCCAGCCTGGTCCGCGGGCTGTGACGCCATGAAGTTCACCCTGAAGTGGCTCAAGGACCACCTGGAAACGCAGGCCGCGCTCGACGAGATCGTCGCCAAGCTGACCATGATCGGGCTTGAGGTGGACGCGGTCGAGGACCGCGCCGCCGAGCTCGCCCCGTTCACGGTCGCCTACGTCAAGGAGGCCCGTCCGCACCCCAATGCGGACCGCCTGAGCGTGTGCATCGTCGACACCGGGGCGCAGGAGGTGCAGGTGGTGTGCGGCGCGCCCAACGCGCGCACCGGCATGAAGGGCGTGTTCGCCCCGGCCGGCAGCTTCATCCCGGGCACCGACATGGTACTGCGGCCCGGCGTCATCCGCGGCGAGCCGTCGGACGGCATGCTCGTCTCCGAGCGCGAGATGGGCATCTCCGACGAGCACGAGGGCATCATCGAGCTGCCCGACGACGCCGTCGTCGGCACGCCCTTCGCCGAAATCCTCGGCCTGGACGACCCGGTGATCGACGTGGCGGTGACGCCCAACCGCGGCGACTGCCTGGGCGTGCGCGGGATCGCGCGCGATCTCGCCGCCGCCGGCTTCGGCCGGCTCAAGCCCCTCGACCTCTCGCCCGTGCCCGGGACCTTCGAGAGCCCGATCCGCTGGGTTCGCGACCTGCCGGCGGGCAAGGAGGACGCCTGCCCGTTCGTCGCCGGACGTACCTTCCGCGACGTGCGCAACCGTCCCAGCCCGAAGTGGCTGCAGGGCCGGCTGCGCGCCATCGGCCTGCGGCCCATCTCGGCGCTCGTCGACATCACCAATTACGTCACCTACGACCTCAACCGGCCGCTGCACGTCTTCGACGCGGACAAGGTCAAGGGCGACCTCGTCATGCGCATGGCGCGCGAGGGCGAGGAGGTCCTGGCGCTCGACGGCAACACCTACCGCCTCGATCCGGAGATGGTGGTCATCGCCGACGACGCCGGGCCCGAGGGCATCGGCGGCGTCATGGGCGGCGAGGGCTCCGGCTGCACCGAGGACACGACCAACGTGTTCGTCGAAGTGGCGCTGTTCGACCCGGTGCGCACCGCGGCCACGGGGCGCAAGCTGGGGATTCTCTCCGACGCCCGCTACCGCTTCGAGCGCGGCCTCGACCCGCGCTCGGCGGTGTGGGGCGCCGAGGTCGCCGCGCGCCTCGTCCTCGATATCTGCGGCGGAGAGGCGAGCGAGGTGGTCAGCGCCGGCGCGTTGCCGGACCGGCGCCGCCGGATCGCGTTGCGCCCGAAGCGCGTGGCCGCGCTCGGCGGCGTCGACGTGCCGCCGGACGAGCAAACCCGCATCCTCACCGACCTCGGCTTCGAGGTGGAGAGCAACGGGGAGGCCCTGAGCGTCGGCGTGCCATCGTGGCGCAACGATATCGAGGACGAGGCCTGCCTGGTCGAGGAGCTGCTGCGCATCCACGGCTACGACGCGATCCCGCAGGTGGCGCTGGAGCGCGAGGCGCCATTGCCGCGGCCGGCGGTCACGCCCGCGCAGCGGCGCGCGGGGCACGCGCGCACCGCGCTCGCCTGGCGCGGCCTCGACGAGGCGGTCACGTTCTCCTTCGTCTCCGGGCGCGACGCGGCCCTGTTCGGCGGCGTTGCGGACGACCTGCGGCTGGTCAACCCGATCAGCGCCGATCTCGACGTCATGCGCCCGTCGGTGCTGCCGGGGCTGGCCGCCGCGGCGGCGCGCAACGCGGACCGCGGCTTCGCCGACGCGGCGCTGTTCGAGGTCGGGCCGCAGTACGCGGACGCGACGCCGGAGGGCCAGACGCTCGTCGCCGCCGGCCTGCGCGCCGGACGGGCGGGCCCGCGCCACTGGGCCGCGCGGGCGCGCGCCGTCGACGCCTTCGATGCCAAGGCCGACGCGCTCGCGGTGCTGTCCGCCTGCGGCGCGCCGGTGGACAAATTGCAAGTCACCACCGACGCGCCGTCCTGGTATCACCCGGGCCGCTCCGGCGTGCTGCGCCTGGGGCCCGGCGCGCTCGCCAATTTCGGCGAGCTGCACCCGCGCGTGCTCCGGGGATTCGAGCTACGCGGCCCCGCCGCCGCCTTCGAGGTGTACCTCGGGCGCATCCCGCTGCCGCGCGCCCGGGAGGGCAAGGCCAGGTCCGCGCCCGACATCTCGGCCTTCCACCCGGTCGAGCGCGACTTCGCCTTCGTCGTGGACGCGGACGTGCCGGCCGAGGCGCTGCTGCGTGCGGCGCGCGGCGCCGACCGCAAGCTCGTCTCGAACGTCACGCTGTTCGACGTCTACGTGGGCGAGGGGATCGAGGCGGGCAAGAAGTCGCTCGCCATCTCGGTCACGCTCCAGCCGAGGGAGCGCACGCTGACCGACGCCGAGATCGATGCGGTGGCGGCCGAGATCGTCGCCCAGGTCGCCAAGGCCACGGGCGGAGTGCTGAGGGGGGGCTCCTGAGGCGTGGACTCGATTGATCGTCATCGCGAAGACAATTTTTCGCCGAATCTTGGATTTGGTGAGGAAAGCTAGCGATCCGCGATCCATGCGGCCCGCTACGGAATGGGTCCCCACGGACCGCGG